>NZ_JBNPWQ010000008.1:0-206811 GCF_050433745.1 Sphingobacterium sp. HSC-15S19 | reverse complement strand
CTTCCAACTCTTTGGAACGGCTTGGAATTATCCACTTTAGTCTTTTTTGTCATATACTTTACAATTTAGTGTAAAGCTATATCAGGACAAGACAGTAACATCGAGATAGTGCTCATCAATACTGGCTTTCTCGACAATGGGGGTATCCTCCTCGATTATCTGGGTTACAATTCCGGAATAATGGCTGTAAAGATCATGATCTCCACGGACAACGATGGCCTCAGGGCACATCCGTAAGGCCAATCGCATCGGCATAGCAGAATGCACACCGAACTTACGGGCTTCGTAAGAACAGCTTGCTACTACTCCGCGGTCACTGTTTCCCCCAATTAGCACAGGCATCCCCATGAGCTTACTGTTCTGCAGACGCTCAACAGATACAAAAAATGTATCAAGATCACAGTGTACTATACTCCTTTCCATTACCGAATGCACTTTACCACAATTGAATATTTATAATTCTGTCAACTTTTTAGATCATTATGAGAACTAAATCATTTCAAAAATACTAATATTTTTAGTATTAAATCTAGAGGTAAGATGAATTTTATTTATATACATCTGTATCTCATGCCAATAATTTATATTTGGATATAATTGACACGCAAAAATTTGCCAGCTATTAATCGAGAATCAAGATATGTGATAGAATTGCTCAAAACTTCTGCAATGTTAGATTTTACTATACTTTGCCATTTTGCGTCTCTATTTTATTAAGAAGAATTTGATTTACTCGAGATAAAGATTCTCAACTATATTCCATTATTAAATTAAACCTATTGATTTTGCAACATCTTTAGTCAATTTAGCCAATGGTCTTTTATTTATATCCTCATCTCGATGGTAATTCCCTAGAATGAAGCGTTTAACTGTGTCCTCTGATATAATATCTTTAAACTGTTCACTAAGTATACGCATTGTAGTTGGATCATAGTAATAACGTTTTAAAAAGATTTCTTCTACCAAGTCTTGGTGAAAATTATAAACTTCCTTCAATTTAAAGGTGGAAAGATGTTTTTCCACCTTATTATTTTTGAAATCTATTTCAATTTTAATATTCTTTCTTTCCTCCTTAAATATTAGAAAATGTAATACATCTGTATTTGAAGGTTTAAATTTTATCAAATTATTAAAATCTTCTAAGTAAGGATGTACAGAGTTCTTTAAATTAAAATCAATATCACTTTTTGCCCTGTTACAATTTGCACAACAAGGAATTAAATTATAAAAACTTAGTGACAAATACGGATATTTATTTTTCGGATAGAAGTGATCTACTTCAAACATTAATTTTCGTTTACTATTTTCCGTCACTATGGAAAAGGTAAATTGACAGTTGCAGTATAGACATGTTCTTAAATTGAGACACTGAGCCCATAAAAAAGCTTTACTTGTTTGTCTAAATCTATTAAAGGAAAATAGTTCTTCTATTTCAGCACCGAAGTCTGTTTGTTTATTTTCCTCCCAATTGAAAAGAAGATTTTTGCTAAATTTATCTCCAATTTCATGCATTATTTTTTCAAGCCCACGAGGTTGTAGCTGAAGGATATCTTCGAATTTGGAATATATGTAATCGAGGAAATCGCTCTTTTCATCAGAGTAACATCTTGCAAAATTTCCTATTTTCTTTTTAATAGATGAAAACTTGAATTTTCCATTCGGCACTTCTAAGGTTGCATACATGTTTGCGAAATCTTCCAATAAAAGATCTTTTCCATTATAAAAAGCATGTGTAACTTTTCTCATTTTAGTTATCCTTTTGCATTTTTTCCTTAATACGTTCAGCTTCTTTTATTAAACGCATATACTGTTCTTCTAAATTCTCCTGTTTTACAAAATTTGAATTATACAATTCTTGAAGCTGATTGCGTATCAAATCATCGCCAACAAAATCTATAACATATTTTGCAAAATGCTTTTGCTTTTTGTCTTGTGCTTTTATGATATCTATTGCTTTTTTAATTGTTTCCTTTGCAAATTCACCAAGCGTTCCATTTTGTAGAAAGAATGCGTCGGTATATATTGCATGCACATTTGCAGCAAAGGTGTTTTGAATATGTCTTAAACCAGAGACAAATGAACCAACTTTATTTTTATCTAAAAAAACTATATGTTCAGCAGGAAAATCTGAAATTATTAGAGGTGAATGGCTCGTGATAATAACCTGACATTTAAATTTCCTAAATTCTTCTCTAATAAATTTCAGCAAAAAATTGACAAAATTAAGTTGCCATTCTGGATGAAAAGCAATTTCTGGTTCATCTAGAAGTAAAACAATATTTTCTGAATTTCTATCTAAATCTTTAATTTTAGCATGTATACGGGATAATAAATGCAAAAATGATTTTTCACCTGAACTTAATCCATCAAAATCATATGAAAAAACTGGTAGGTTTTTATTTCTATTATTCCCAGGTCCTACTTTCAGACCACCAGAAAACCGCAAAAACTCTTTTAATATATTTACTTCCCTGATAGATACTCGAATGTAATCATCCGATATATGAACTTCCTTATTTTTAGTGTTAACTTCTAAAAGTTCTAAAAAAGCTATAATTTCACTATTTAGTCTATTAAAGTTTTCTAATACTTCAAACGAAGAGCAAATTTTCTCTAATAACTCTTCTAGAGTATCTATATCTTTAGATTTTTGTTCCAGTTCGTTAATTGTATCTATAATGGGATTAGAATTTTCTCCGCTACTAAAGTTAGATTTTTCATCAGCAACAAATCGAAGTAAATGGTAAATTACCCGTAAAAGAAATTGATTTTTAAAGTTACCGAATTTATTACTTGACCTCGGTATTTTCTCAAATTTCAAGAATATCTCGGAAAGTTTGCTATAAGGTTCGTCATCAAAAGTAAATAACCTCGAAATACTTTCCCAGTAATTTATAGAATTTTGATTTAAATGGATGGTTATATGTGTGATATTTAATTTAAATGGAATAACACCGTCCTCAATAATATAATTGATAACTCGTTCTGATTCCCGAGATTTATGACACAAAATCTCGCTTTCAGTTGGTATGTCAAGATTTTTTAAAAAAGCATAGCTATCTCTATCTGCTAAAATTTGAGCCTCTGTTGACAAGTCGAAATACCTGGATGGTCCAACCTCAAATGCTGCACTGCCAGATACTGCGTATTCTCCTTCCCAGACCCTATCATAATTTATTAATGGGGCATAATATAATATCGTATGATCATGCAAATATGTATCTATAATTTTCTCACCTCTTCTGTGTTCAGACTTGCTTTCATCCAGATAGCGGTGAGTATCTCTTCTTGAATAATTAACAATGTCAACATTCCTAATTTCCTTAACTTTCTTACCATTATAGGAAAAGTTGAACTTTATTTCCAAATCACCCCTATTTAATAAATATTTGTCTGTTACTAAAATTCCATTGAATTTTACTTTTGTATCACTCATCAGGTCCTGAATTAGACATGATAAAATACGGGATTTTCCTACGCCATTTTTTCCAACAATTGCTTTTATATCCCAAACAAACTCCTTGAATAGATTGGGAGTATCATTTTTTTGACAGACCAGTTCATAGCTATCGTCTGATCTCAATTTCATTTCAAAAGAATAATTTGCCGTTAGATTTACACCCAAATTTTCTAATCCTCTATAATCTTTTATCCAAAGAAATAATATCATTTTACAGAAAATAATTATAAAAAATACCTTATTATAAAACCGGAAGGCCGGCTAGTTAATCATTTACTTGAAAAAATGCCATTTCCACAGCATTGGAACAACGAAGTTAATTGGCTACGCCCTAATTCTGTACAAATAAGGCGATATCAGACTAAAATACTCAAATTAATATAACATCAGAAAACGCTAATTTTATATTTAATGTATTAAATATATGTAAGACACTATATTTTAGCATCATATAGGATATATCAGTTATCTTTTTTATCAGCATCAAGCATACTGACAGCCACTACTTGGTTATTATACTCTTCGTCCATCCTAAAAAGCCCAATCTTTTCGTGTGAATTATTCTTCATAGAAATACCGTCCATAAATACGATTTTTGTTGTCGTGATAATTTCTAGTTCTTTTAATCCCCGAGAGTAAAAATATTCTCCCATGTCTGAATGACCGAACTCTTTAGAAAATAGATAAAATAGATATTGTACAAAATGCTTGGAATCATGTTCATCTATTTGTTTATTTATGGCAACTCCATTATGACGGTGATTTAAAAACATTTCATTAGGAACAAGCCCCCAAGCAAATGCGGATGGTGAAAACTGTATCAGCTTCAAACATTGATTAAATTCTTCTTCTTCTAGAGTAATTCCTCCTTGGATTTCTAAAATGTATTCTAATACCTTTGAATCAATTTTATAGCCATAGTTTTTAGACATAAGTCCTTTGAGCACCACTGTCTTATAAAAAAAATAAGTATAGAACTGTATCACCTCATCAAGTCCAATATCATTTTTAAAAAGTGATAGACCATAATTCTTATTTTGTTGTATTAGCCCTAGTGCAACTAGTTGAACTAGAGAGTTATTAATCTCTTTGCTTTTAAAGATTTTCTTACAATTTCCGAAATGCACATTTACATTGTTTAATATATGTTTCGCACTAAGCTCCTCTCCTTCAATCAATAATACGCAAACAATATATTTCTTCACCATCTCTGCCCTATCAGAAATATTTTTTATTTCTTCCAGGTCGACATAATCCGATAGTGTTTTTAAATCAGAAACAATTTTCTGAATGTCCATATTATCATGTTTCTGAACTGGGCTGCCATTTGCGTTAATTAAGGAAAATCTATTTTCCCTAAAGGTTATCAGCCAGTAAAAGCAGGAATTATAATAACAGATAGAATAATTAATGGGTTGTTCCTCCGTATAATGTTGGAGAATCGCCTGTATATCTCCAACATCCAATAAACCGAAATAACGTTGGATTAGAATCTGTAGTTCCTCTCCTGCCAATAGGACTATATCTTGCCTTTTTTCTTTAATAGAGTTATAATGACCAATGACATTACTGTTTACCCCAGATAGCGCGATAAAACACCCATGGACTTTTCTACCTTGAACCTCCTCAGAGAAAATCTTACCCAAAAATTTTAACCAGTCAGGTAAACTGATTGGTTTAGAATATGCTTTACATTCACCAATTACATCAGTTATAATGCTATTATTCATGAGCTGGATTTCATAACTGCCTTTTATATCCACCTCACTCGCCCCAGAATTTACCACATTTGTAGATATTTTGGAATATCCCTGTTCTCGCAACAGTAATTCTGTTAATTTCTCAAGCTGAGTTCCTTTATCGTCTGACGTTTTTCCTAGAATTATAAGTTCCATTTTTTTAGAATTTTAGAGATATATAATTATCCAAATCCAATTATATAGTTTTATTTTGAACAAATATTGATTTGATATTATCGGAACACTAACCAAAACTCCTTTGCCTAACCCTATATTTATTATGGAATTTTGTTTCCACTTTTGCAATTGGATTTTCATCAAGTGCTTTTAGCGTATGTTCCATTACTCCAAACATAGTTTTAAAATAGTCTTCTGGATAACCTTTAATCAACTCTATCTTAACTACCTCATGGTTCACATTAACATGACAAGAACCTTGATTACTAAAATGATCAGACTGTATTAGAAATTGTTTTAATTGAAAAGGTAATGTCGGTGTTGTAAAAAAAATATCTATTAAATCTTGGCATAAACCCGAGTCTCTCTTAGTAGATTTTACAGGAATTACAACATTGTATAGGTGAGCATTGTGTTTACTTGAGGGATTAATATTTGTGCTAGAATATTTTATACCATCGACATCTCTTTCCCTTTTTATCCATTGCATCAAAAGCTGCGGTATAATGTATTCTGGTTTAAATGGATCTGAGGAATGTTGCACTTTTATTGAACATGCTGCTATTAAGGGCCAGACCATCACTTTATTAAGGAGCTCATTCTCATTCCTTCTTAAATTACTCACATTACTACAAGAATGCTCTCTATAAATGTCAGTTGTTAAGTCCAATAAATTTAATTCTCTTTGATTTGTTAGTCTAACAGCTTGTATTTGATTGTAATCAGGACGCTTTAATTCTTCCCATGCAACATAGATTGAATTCGCAAGATATAAAGATGGTAAACCTGGTATACTGAATCGTTGGGTACTTACAATATTTCGTTTTTCAAAAGGAATATGAAACATTTCTTTCTTTGAAAACGGGAAACTCCCTTGTTTTGTCCTGATTCTATACAAATTGGAATTCTGTTGGATATTATGCTTAATATCCAAATACTCCTTAATTTTACATTTTTCCAGGGTATTCTTTAAGTGTATTAAAGCTTCACTTGGTTCACCATCATAATAAAACCAAAGGGCCTCTAAAATCCCTTCTCTTAGAGTTTTATTACGCTCTTTAAATTCTTGAAGATCAAAATTTTCGATCTCTATTATATCATCCAGCTTTAGAGCATTTATAAGGTTTCCAAATTCACTCAATTTTTCTTTTATTTCCTCTACAAATGATCCAGAATATTTGATAGGTAAATCCGTAATACTATTTTCAATAATTTTTAAGAAGGTCATATCTAATTATAAGGCCAACAGTCTTTCTTTTCACAAAAAAATTGTAAAGAACGCTGTAAATAAATTTTGAATATAATAATTCCTTTTGTAATTATATAATGATAAACTTTAAAAAATATGAATTTCAATATTTCCCTTTGCAGGCCAAATATTATATTATTTGATGACGTCCTGACCACTGGAGCTCATTATTGTGCAGCAAGGACTAAAATATTGGAAGTTTTGCCCTATAGTAACATATCAGGATACTTTATTGCAAGAAGACTCCTTCCACCGACAGCAGATGATTTTAAAATTGAATTGTTATTCTAATAATAATACCTTGTTGAATTTGGATCCTATATCATCATTTCTATAAATTCGTTAATATGTTTTGCCTGCATCGGAATTAACCTGAAATTTTTTTGGATACTGATCTTAATTTTACTCTTTAGTTCTGGAAGATCCTTTCTGCCATATAGCTGTGTTATTACACCTGTTAATACAATCTCAATGCTTTCATTAATAGCTAGATTTAAATATAGCATTTTTGCAAAATGAACAATTTCTGTCGAAAGCTCATTAGCCTTTAGGCAATTTAGTCCATGTACAGCATTTGTAAAAGGAGCTTCAAGTTTAAATTTACTTTCTTCAAATAGCTGCCAGAGCAGTTTATGGTCAATTGGTATATAAATATAATTATAACGGATTAGTTTTAATTTTGCATCATTATAGGATTGGATGTCAATTATTTTCTCGCCGCATAGTGTTCTGATCAATGTATAAGATCCGAATGAATTGATATGAAATTGGCCCAGAGCAAATCCTTTTAACCGCTCGTCATCTGACATAAGATGTGCGCCTAATTCCTTTGCTAATAGAATACAGTCCATTGATGTTTTACCTATTATCTTACACAAATGTTTTGTTTGATTATCATATACTCGTGGCGAAAGTATTTTTGCATTTTTTTCGCACCATTCAATGATTTTCTCAATAGATTTTTTCAGGAATTCAAAATCTACCTCCCGCTCTATGTGCTTTACTACTTTTCCGTTTTTGAGACCAATTCTAGCATCAGGACGATCTATGGTCATTATTCTATGAAATTCACGAAGTTCAAGCAGGCTTCCCACCGTCACATATATTTCAGATGAAATGAGCTCATTTAACCACTTGAGCTTATCCAAAACACAACCGAGAGTAAGTAGCGACGAAAGTTCCAATACTATTTTATTTTCAGAATTATCAAGAAAGCATGGAGTGTATTCCAAAGCCTGCTGATTTAAACAATAAAATGGTGTATGAGGATTTCCAATCAACTTAAGCCATGTTTCAATATAGCTGAGCCCTAGAAAAACCTGAATGGTCCCAAGTGTACAGATATTATTCTTGTATAAATTGAATAGATTAAGATTTACCCGATTAACTTCTACAAGTTGATCCTGCATGTGATCTTTAAAATTTTTGGAATCATTATCATTTGTACGGATAACTTTGAATGAGGTCTGATCTGGATATTTAGTTTCCAAAATTTTCATACTTTCTCGCACAGCATGAGTATATCTGTCAATAATGGAAACTACTTTCTGCAAAGAATTTTCCCCAATACTATTTGGAAACGATATATCATCATCCAAAATTTTACCAATTAACTTACTTGCTAATGGCTCATTGCTCCTAACAATATTTGCTCCTGAAATCTGAGGATTATCAGTTAAAAAAAAGTAACTTTCTATCCCATTTACATTATTTAGGTAAATACCACATTCCATTTGCACATCTATCGGGAATATATTGGCTCCTAAAGCACTTCTGTTGCCTTGAACTACTATGAGCGGTATAAAGTATTCGTGAGCTTTCTTTTGCTGAAAGTATAAAAGTCTGGTATCATAAGCAAGCTGCATCCCTTGTTGGGTAAACCCATAGTCCAGCATTAAGCCCGCAATATGAAACCTCTCTTCCATGTCAAAAAAATGGGTAACTTCTAAGTACTCCAAAATATCCTTTAGATCCGTACTATTACCTGTAAGTTTATAAAAATGAATAGCTAATATGATAAAATGATCCTTTGCATTGCCCTTCTGAATCTTAAGGTTGTAAGATAACAGTTCCTTCGCCTTCCATAGCTCCCCTTTATTTTCATAAATGCGAAAAATGTGATCGTTTACTTTTGGATCATCTTTTCCATTTTGGCCAAGACTGTTATACATGTCAAGGGCCTCTTCATATTGACCGCTGAGGTAATAACATTTTAGAAGATTTATCCCTATTTCATCATGATTTCCATAAGTATAAACTTTTTTAAAACAGGCTGCCGCTTCGTTAAACCGCTCTATATCCATCAGCTCAATACCGATTGGGACCATAACATTATACTTATCGCAATCCGTTTTTATTGCTATTTCATAGGCATTTAGTATTGCCTGTTCAGCTCCATTTTTATCTTTGGATTCCTTGAGAAAAAGGCAAAGATGATAATAACCATCGGGAAATTCAGGAAATTCCTGTAGGCACAGTAAAATATACTCTTTTACTTCTTCAAAAGCTGAATTATCTAAATAATTGATACAAATTAAATTGAGAATCTTTAACTTATCTTCACCTTTAGTACTTTTTAACCATTTTGTTAAACAGTTAATTGATTCTGTGATATTTCCTAGCTTAGAATAGTGAAGCGATGACATTGTATCAAATTCAAGTTCCTCATCGCTATCTTCAAATACGATTAAATCCCTTTGTCCGTATAACGAAGTCACTTTCTCTTTTTCTCCCATGTCATGAAGATGAAAAACAAGACCTTGGAAAAACCTAAAACTTTTATCAATTTCCCAAGCCTCTTCCAAATCTTTTAGCGCTTGGTTATCCCTGCCCAGATATTTATGTACCATCCCACGGTTATAAACTATCGACGAGACATGACTTCTAAGGTCAGTATTTGCAATATATTCCCAAATTTCCGTAAATGCTTCACAGCAGCGTTCAAGATATCCCTTATCTATTGTCGTAAAGCTTCTTAAATGGACCTTTTCTCGTATTGCTATTGCTGATAATGCCCTATTGTAAGCCCAATTCTGGAGTAGCCATCTATCTTTCAAATTGGAAGGAAGCTGTTTCATCGCTAATTCAAGAAACTCAAAACCTTTGGCATTATCTCTATTTTCGAAAAATATCCCTGACAAATTAATCAGAACCTGTGCGCTTTCGAGCATTTCTTTTGGTAGAATTTCCATCATTTGCTCAATTTTAATAATACTTCTATTGAGTATTACGTAACTGGTCCAAAAGCTTTCATTCGTTGTCTTTTCCAAATCATACTCTTTGGAAATCTTTTCAAATTTGATCCTATTGTCTGTTAAGCAATAAGCTAAACACAAATTGATCGCTCTTTCCTGCCCTTCAAATGATATATCTTCGAGCTCTAAAAGGGTTTGACCTGCTTCTTTTTGCTGACTCAGTTCCAGGTATATGCCCGCAAGATTTATAATGACCTTGAATTTTAATTCTTCATCTATGGTTGACCAATTTCTTTCTTTGAACTTGATCATCAAAGCAAGTGCGGCACTTACTTTCCCATTTTTTCTCATCTCGGTTATATCCGATAAATGTTCAGACAGAAAGCCGTTATTATCAGCAGGAATACTAATAATCGCATTGGAAAATTTACTTTCTAAAAATTCCATGATATTTTGCGTATCATTCTTTGTAGATACAGCTATAGCATATAATCTATCAAATTGTCCTTGGATATTGTCAATAATTTTAGATTCATTTTCTGTCGGTAACACATAATTTACAGCCCTGCCTATATGGACTTCATGGTCGGATTTAATTTTTCTTAGCCGTTCTACCGGAAACTTATCGACATCATTTGTTTTGATGTGATGCCGGTAACAGAATAGGACAAGATTTTCATAAGCACGCCGTTCCTCATCAGTTTGATCTGGATTGTAGCGCTCTCCGCCTTTATTAGCGGCCTCGATATGGCATATCTGACTAACTAAATCATCACCATCGACAAGTACATGATCACAGCCCGGATAGGCACACTGATTTCCAGAATTTGCAAATAGCTTTCTTATCGTTTGTGTTAAGATAGACTTTCGGGGCATACTTTCTCTCTATGGTGTTAATAATACCAAATATACCAAAAACAGTGTAATTTTCACCGTAAATCAACCTGCTCTCAAAAGCTTTTGATATATCTTTTCCTCAATGAAAATACTCTTATTTATACATTATCTAATTAGTATAATGTTCCCTGTGGTCCTTGTTCTTTGGCCTTTTGCCGAGATAAATTTATTCCTCCTTCCTACCTAAAAGACTATTTAAATGTGTTCAAAATTAATATACATAATTTTCGAGCAGTTCTTTCCAGCTTTTACTAAAATTTGCATTTTAAAATCTTTTGTTTTAACTTAGGCATTGGAAACGAGCGCCACAGTTGTGAGTGACTGAAACGCGAGGCTACTTCGATCAACGACAGCCTAGATACAGCAAATATTAGTTAAAACTGTTGGCATAGATTGTCTTTAAACACTCCCGGCAAACGATTTAAGACCAGCATTTAACATAAATATTGCTATGCAGCAAATTACAAAACTTTGCGCGGACTCCTTGCGCTCATTCGCTCAGTACAATTTCGGTATTGAGTTAAAATCTTCCCATGCCCACGAGCTTGTCGCAGCTTATTTTGGCTATTCTTCTCGCGCCGCTTTATTAGCTGATACACGTTTCCCAATCACTGATTTGGGGAAGGCGGAATTTATTGTTTTAACACCAACAGCTAAAATTAAAGAACGGAGAAGTAATCTCAAAGGCCTGCCCTTGAACCTCCCTGAAAATTTAGCTGAAGGAGTTTACCTGCCACTTTACAAAAACAACCTGGTTTCACAACCGATTCTACCAACATTTGAAGAATTGGGAAAGACGCTCGCGGATAAACATTGGGCATCTAAACCTGTTTACTATCAGGATTTGAAGATCCAACGACAAGGAGTTCAGTTAGAGTTTAATAATGACCATGTGGCAATAGTTGTCTTTCGCGAATACTTCTCTCCCGCTCTTTTATTATCATTTCAACAGGGAAAAAAGGGTGTTGTTTATGTATTTATTCTAAACCGTGTCGCTGCCTCCATTGGATTTGCTAAGACAGATCACATTTCTGCGGAAGCTGAAACTCTTGAGGCGGCCATAGATAAAATGCGGGATATCTACCATGGGATAATTAATACGCCGCGGATTACTAATGCGGGTAAACAGCATGGAGAAATTTTACCGACATTTCCAGAATGGCTAATTAAACAAAAAAACAGAAATTCTCCGTTAGGCGATCTTGCACGCAAACGCGAGTTCAATGACAGAGATGATAATTTGTGGCCGTTATTTAACAACTTAGAAGACTATAGGGATTATTTAACCGGTCAACACCCCCCTAGAGGAGCAGTGTCAGCATTACAGAAAGCATGGAAATCATACCACAATTATATACAAAAAAAGAATTTGCCAACATTAAAAAAACCGGTAAAAAGCTCCACTAAAAAAACATATGACGGAAGAAAAATAGTCTTCGTTAAAAACGTTGAGCCAGTGCATTATTCCAAACGGACAATCGAAAATTTTGATCCGGGAGATAAGGCATGGGTTTCCTGGGATGGGAGAAAAGCTATCCCTATAACGATTCTGGAAACTGATGAAATGTATTATACCTTTAGGATAGAGCGCCCTTTAAAGAATGCGGGGGATGAACACTATGTTCGGTTAGATGAAGTGGGAAGTACACCGGAATTAGCCTGCAAAAATCATTTCACATTATAATGCGTTAAAGTGCTTTTATATTTTTAGACCCTGCGCCTTGTTACAATCCATAGCGCAGGGTTTTCCGCTAATTCTAATCTACTTTTACCAGATCACACAACGGGCGGCAAATTAAGCCCGAACTATCTATTCTTATTTAAAAAGCAACTACTGCTCAGCCAAAATATTCTCTTCAACCGAAGGGAATAACTGAATAAATCTCGTTGTAAATTTCCCGATAGGTTTTTCACTACCATCTACTATCCATACATTACGTCCCTTTCCTTTTCGAACTACATATTCGAAAGAAATATTAACCACATCGTTAACGTCCTGTATTAAAACTAAAACCGCAACTATCTTAGATCTGCAATTTAGCAAGTAATAATCCTCTCGGATTGTATAATTATACTTTTGCAAAAAGGCAATTTTATATTATTTTTGAAAAAATAGAAACATATGCCTGGGACTAGACATAATTTTACGGCTAAAACAGTAGATATTCTTGGGAAAAGAGTAGGTTTTCTTTGTTCCAATCCAGATTGTCGAAAACATACGGTCGGTCCACATTCGGCGCCAGACAAAATGACGCTGGTAGGTGTCGCTGCTCATATTACTGCAGCAGCTTCTGGAGGTCCAAGATATGATGCTTCACTGAATGAGAAAGAAAGAAAGTCTATCGAAAATGGCATTTGGCTTTGTGCTACTTGCTCGACGTTAATTGATAAAGACGCAGAAAGTTATCCTGTTACGCTTCTCCAGAAATGGAAGGTAGACTGTGAAAGCCAACTATCTGCTCGTTTAAAAGGAATAATCGTATCTACACCAGATCCAAAAAAGGTAGCCTTTTTAGAAATAGATCTAATATGGACTGGATCAATGCGGCTAAATAAAGGCTTTAGTCTCAAAAACAAGGAAATTTATGGAGATGTACCTATTTGGAGTGGTCATCCATTATTTATTCACTGGCAACTGAAATGGTTATTTTCTTTAGTCATTTATAACAATTCAAATTTCAATGCTTATAATCTAAGAATTGAGCAAAATGAAGAAAATCCAATATTTCAAAACTTGCCGAAGTTAAACAATCTACCTGCTCTTGGAAATATGGATCTAGATGGTATATATATAGAGTATCTCGAAGCTGACCACACTGATGCTGATGAGAAGTTGAAATATTTGATCCCTCCAGATTTAATTGGGACAACATATAAACTCATCTACACAGATGATACAAGATTGGAGCACTCACTTACATTTAAGATTACTGAAAATGGAATTGAAAATATACAATAAATCTCATTTGAAGTATGTTTTGTCCCTAAACTACACTTTTGAGTATCTGAACAACGTGGAGGAGGTCAGATAACCATCATTATACTTTTTTTTAGAGACCATTTGTTTCTATTGTGGCTAACTTTTGTTTGGAGGGTGGTCGTGGCAGCCAGGCCTCGAGTTTATCAATCATAGCCAAGCCACAGTTTGGAAGTATGCTTACAATGCGCTAAATTTAAAAATATTTAGCAGGTAGTTACCAAACTTATCATAGCCTATAATTAACGTATGATCGAAAAAATAGTTGAAATATCAAATATTGGCCATTTTGTAAATTTTGTTTTTAATGGATCACAAAGCTGGAATGGACAATTAAAAAAAGTGAATACTATTTATGCGCCTAATGGATCGGGAAAGACGACACTCTCAACTATTCTGAAATCTTTGTCCGTTAACAACACTGATTTAATAAAATTCAAAAAGACTTTTGGCGCCTCTGCATTACCCGCAGTTAAAATTAAGCAATATTTAGTACCGGGTTTAATTTCTTTAACCCCCGAAAGATGGGCGGCCAACAACTTAAAAATAGAGGTCTTCGATGTTAACTACATTGAAGATTACCTTTTTGCAGGCTCATTAACGGGAAAGCAAAACAAGACGAATTTATTTAAATTACTCTTCGGTGAACGTGGGGCCCAACTCAAAAACAGCATAAAACCAAAGGCTAACAAACTTGATCGGTTAACTAAAGATCTCTCCAGAGATAGACGAAACGACGAGTTACGTACCGAGCAGCAATTGGCTGCCCAGGAGTTAGCACCTTTGCTCCAGGAATTTGATGAATTTACAGTTCCAATCTACCGGCGACATATTGAATTGGTTAATAAATACCTTTTAAAGTTTACGTCCTATATCCAGTTAACCGAGTTTTCGCACTTGCAGAATTCAAGCGCTTTCGAAAGATTCAGAATATTCCCAGTCTTCGAGGTATATGGTGAAAAAGTGGTTTTCGCAACACCTAATATTAACAGCAATATGGGAAACGCGAGATACTCCATGAGTGAAGGGGACAAAAGTACAATTGCATTGTGCTTTTTCCTAGCGAGGTTGGAGCTTTTGGGCGTTCAGGATAAAATTATCGTTTTTGATGATCCGTTATCGAGTTTTGACTATTCAAGAAGAACATCTACCATTTTTCAATTGGCAAAAATAGCCACTGACGCTGTGCAGTTTATATTATTAACCCATGATCTCGGCTTCGCGGCGGATTTTGTCGACAAATGTTCTTTTTTGGACTCTACAACCCTCAAGATTACCAATGATGGAACTACGAGCCGTTTAGCCTGGTTTGATATAAATGCTGAATTCCTGACCCCAACCCAGAAGGACCTTGAAGTTATTAGAACTTTTCTGAATTCGGGAGATAGTTCAGACGCTGGAAAAAGGGAAGTTATTAGATGTATCAGACCTACCTTGGAGGGTGTATTAAAGACGAAATACTTTGAAATAATACCCAATAATATTTGGCTGGGTGAGATAATTGAATTAATAAAGGCCGCACAGCAATCCAGCCGGTTGTTCAAACTTAAAGGGCTTGCAGAAGACCTTATTGAACTTAATGACTATACCAAAAGTTTTCATCATTCTTCTGGTGACAACCGGCAAATGATTGTCGATAACGGAGAACTTTCAAGATACATTCAACTGATGATGAGAACGATAGATGAAATATAATTGGAATGCGACAATCTTAGATGTTCATATATTTGGCATATTTTTTTACTGCGCACATATGTTGCGTACATTGGAAATACTTTTGGTTTTGTATTTAAAAACGTATATATATGCAGGTAAATTCAAAGGAGTATCAAGAGCACGAGATTTTTCATGAACTCACCATATATGCAAAGTTCTACGACAGCCTGTCGCTCTCGACTATGCACTGGATTACGCCGGACGTAAGCAGCCTTCTGAATAAGGATAACTATATTTTCAGCTCTCTACAAGGAACTTTAGAATCGACTTTTGATGTCTTGAAACGGGGGCGGATCAACGACGGCTATGCCTTGCTCCACAAATACTACGATTCTTCGATCATTAACATTTATTCAAACCTGTATCTGAGTGATCATTTTTCTATTGACAATTTTGTGGTTGAAAAAATTGAAAAATGGCGCTGGGGCACAGAATCTATTTCAGGCTTCGGTAACATGTCAGAATATATCCTTGCCTCCGATAAAGTAAAAGAGATCACTCAGTTGCTCTACCAAAACGGGGGGCTTAAAAATAGCCCGTTCGAAGGGATCAGGCGACGATGTAACGAGCATACCCAATATTTATATTACAATACTTTTGCTCCTTAATCACAACAGTGTTTACGTCGATGAGCGATTGAAAATATTGGAAAGGTTCAGGAGTGATCTTCGGGAAATTTTCATTCTCCATATTGGCTATCTGTTCTATATGAATGATCATTACATGATGTCCTCGGACTATATGAATTGCCTGGAATGTGGGGGAAAGCCTGACGAAGAACTACAATACCATGTGGCTCCCTTTGTCCAGCGCATATTCGATGCTGTAATTGAAAAATACAGGCCGGATATTACCAAAGCGATTAAAGACCATTCTCAAATGTAACGGTCTTAAACTTCATTAATCTCTAAAAAAAATGACCAACGAAGAATTAAACAGCATGAAATCCGAAGACATGCAATTCATTACCGGGCTTAATGAGTTGTTTGTTAAAGTCTTTGCTATTAAGCCGGACGAAGATCAAGCCAGGATGCGCAAGACAGCTTCGGGTGAGTACTTGTGGCAGGTTCAAAGCCGAATCTGGGATATCCAGCAAAATATAGACGATATCGCTTTGACCGAACAACTGATCAGCGCACATAATCCTGTGCTGTCAAGGCTGGATCGTAACACCAATGCCGGGCAAATGATCCGCTATAATTATGAGAACTTTTTCTTACGCATGGGTAAAATGAAAGATCTTTTTTTATTGTTGATCAATGAGGTGATGATGCTCAAAATTAAAAAAGGGCTGAAACTAGAAGCTAATGTACTAAAGCTGCTCGCAAAGGATCATCCGCATTTTCAAGGCATATGGTCACAAATTCAACAGAATTTGGATGAACTTAAACCTTACCGGAACCATGTGGCCCATAACGGGTTTGTAACGATGCCGGACCTCGCTTTGGTCAATTCATTTTATACCATTGACATAAAACACAACAACAGGTTGGATCAATACCGTTATGAATTTGCCATCAGTGATACGCAAAAGGAGCTCGTGGAAAAAATTACCGCGATCATAAAGGCGCATTTAGCAAATATCGATCAGTACCTTAAACTGATCTACCTTTTTATAACTGCCCCTTTTTTTGATAACCTTAAATCATTAACTGTGAATAAGCAAACCTCTGAATGATTTCGCTTTTAAACGATATTATCCTTTACGGGAGATAACAGCATTTATCCGTTACTTTTCTAAACGATCAAGCCATGAGAATTTATACCATTTTCGTACATGCCGCTTCCTTTTTCCAAAAGTAACTTCCATTTGATATTGTAATTCACCAACCACTATGATATCTGACGCTTCTACCTTCCTGAAGTTAAGTTTGTAATATTGATTATCCACGGCACCAATAAGCAGGTCAATATGCCGGTAGCACTCGTTATTCTCGATAAGCAGATAAAGTTTGCGCAGGATGCTCTTTGTAATTCTGGCACCGCAATAAATAGCTGTAATACTATCAGCTGGTAATTGAAAAAGAGCAACATAACTGGGTTCACGCACAAAGGTAGGTAAATTGTATTTTTACATATTAAGTCCAGTTATTACCTGTAAATAAATCAATGGTATTGCTCATCAGTCCAAAAGAATCCGATCACGTCTATTTTCTCGATCGCCATCGCTACATTATCATCGAGATATTTGGAAGTGTCAGAAGTGAGGTAGTTTTCACCTGTCTTTGTACAGGTAATTTTCTGTATTAGTCCCAATTGAGATGGGTAGACGGCATTTTCATCCAGTAATTTGATCAATGACTTATCGCCACGGACATCTATCTCGTAATAATTGTGGTCTTCTTCATCAGGGAATGAAATCATTTCTGGCGTAATTGCGGTGCGTTTCATATAAAACATGCCGTCATCTTTCACCAAATGCATGAAATCCCTTTCCTTATACTCATAATTCTCGCATATCCACTTTCTTTGCTTTACTAACCAGTCCTTAAAGGATGCATACTCAATCGGAATTTGTTTATTGGCATTCAGCCATTTGGTAATTTCGCTTGATTTACCAAAAATTGAAAATCTAACCTCGAAATCGGCCATCTCCCAGCCAATAGTCATACTGACGGTCTTGTTAAGTTTCTTATTCTGAATTTCAAATATCGACCGGTAGGCGCTCAGTGTGTCGCTGACCACCTGCTCTGTATTGTTTGAACCGTGTATAATTATAGGATAATTCGTGTAAAAATCGAAGGGCTTAACAAACTGAACTTCATCAGGGTACTTCAGCACTCCGCCTTTTCTCTTAAGAAATTTTTCAAGTTCTATGATATCGTATTCGAGGACGTTTATGATCTCTCCATTACGGAACTTAATAGTGTCCGGATTGATGGCTTTTCGCTCGAAAGAATGATAGTCTCCACTCTTTTGAAGATAGGACACAAATATCCTGATGCCATCTTCTGACGTGATCTTGTTTGGTAAAAAATCTGCACCAGGAGCTTGTTCTATGGTAGAATTTTTCAGCTTATCATATTCTTCCTTTGCTCCGAAATATTCAAATAAAAGCGGGTTGCCTTTATAATACAGAATGCACAGTTTCTTCCAATCGTCCAATCCAAGCTTACCGTCAATCCTGAACAGTTTCGTGTAATCAGTGTTTTTTCCGGCCTTATGGATGTTTACATCCCATCTTTCAAGTATTTGCTCTTCGGTGTACATGCGTACTGCACCATCAAAATGCACAAACTCTTCCTTTTGCTTATCGTAAATGGAATGAATATACCGGCATCCATAGGCGTCTGCACCAACACCAAATGAAGGTCTTTCTCTGATTTCCTCAATTTCTAGAGTTTTCTCGTTCCCATCAGATTTCCACCAAAATTCCGTGCCCGTGACATTGCTGAACATTTTTTGTTCATCATTGCATTCATATCTAGTGACCTGATCTGGAAGATTGGAAATATCGTCGTCAAATTTAGGTCCCCACCAATAATCCAGTTCCAGGAAGCCTTTCATCGTTTTGGATAAACCAATCAGATTAGGGTCAATAGCAATCCGTAAGGTGATGTCAGTTCGCGAATTTAAACGGATAAACTCATCAATGAAATAGGTGTTGAAATTGTTGAACAGTGATAAGCTCCGATTAAAAAATTGATGACAGAATATACATAACTCCGATTTTTTATCTTTGAAAATGCCCGAACCCGCATAGTCAAAATCATCTAATATATCCTGGAGATAGATCAGTCCTGATTTATCGGTGTTGCTGAAGAGTTTTGGATATACCTTGGTAACAATGTCATCCAGATGATAGGCTACTGCCCCTTTTTCATAAAACCTGCCTTTATCAGAAAACTCTGATTGCAAAAGTCGTTTGAAGTCATCTATATAAGGCTTACACGCTTCGTAGTTATGTCTTTGCCAATGGCTCTGTATTTTCGGGTGGATGTTTTCCCGATCTTCATCGGTATCACAGAAATAAAACTTGCCTACGGTTTTGCTGATCTTGGGTTCTATCAGGATGCCATAAGGCAAAATCCAGCCCAAAGGTCTGTGGAAATCGTGATCGATTAACTGTGGTAAACCAGTAAGCGCATTTTTTGCAATCATTTGTTCCAATGCCTCGAAAGCAATTACATACCCGTCTCGATTTAAAGCATCGGAACTTAAAACACCCAGTCTACTGAACATATTTTGTGTCGTTTAGATATAATTTATAATTAATTGTCTGTATACTGATTAAAAAAACTCATTTCTTTTAGCTGTGAAATGATCGCTGCGTGGTTCTTTTCAAAACTCTTCATAGTTGACTAGTCCTGAAGTAGTGATACAGATTTTCAGAGATAAAAATACATAAAACTATACAGTTGTAACCACTAGGTTGCTGCTATTTTTTGTTTTATAGTTTCTGTAATTCATCAATGGTTTTGTATGCATTTCTGTAGGAGTAAGCATGTGGCTAGACCAATGTGGTCTATCATCGTTGTAAATTCGAATAGCTTTTTTTACTAACTTCCTTCATTATTGCTAGTTCTAAATGATAGGTGTCAATCATAAATTCTTCTTTTAGAATTCCATTAATTCGTTCAGCAATAGCATTTTCATAAAGGTCAGCATTTTCTGTCATACTGCAAGTTATGTTATACTTTTTCAAATACCCTTGATATTCATCCGAACAATATTGAACCCCTCTATCAGAATGGTGATTTAGAGCTTCTTTTGTATTTCTTTGCTTTTGGGCCTAAATCTATCATAATATCGAAGAATGTAGCTTTGGAGTCTGCGATATAATTTTGACTTTGCATAAGTGTTTTATAAGACCGGCTATTGAGATCAATTTCTTTTTGATTGTTTTTTTCCTGACTTTTGATAATCGCTTTTTAGTTAAGAAATGGTAGAGACCAAAGAAGAAACTTATCACGGCATATGGTTTTTACCAAATAGCCAAATTACAGTCCAGGGGCACCTGACTGTGACCGATTTTATTATCGAACTTCGCCTTACAGATCCCAATAACCGCAAGCTTTCTGAAGAAGAAGCGGCATGGGTTAGAGAAGAACTGAGATACCCGGTGATACATGGCCTGGGAAATTATGGTGAAAAAATCACACTTTACGATTGTTCCGGGGTTATAGATAGCTTCAACGCCAAATTGATGCTATATGGCGACGAATATTACAGCGCATACAATGAGCAAAAATTTAAAATTCTAGGCGTTCATATACCTGGGTTCGATGCCTGGATTAGCAGCGACAGTTTTAAAAAGAGCTACAAAAGTGCTGGATTTTCGATTGAATATACCGCACCTGAGAAGTTAACAATGGTACTCAGCGATAGTATAGATATTGATATCGATTTTGAGTGTTTCCAACCATCTACCGAAAACCGCAATAAAATTACCCTGCATGAATTTGCGCTGGTCAACTTCATCGCGAAGGATGCTGAAGGCATTCATTTTTCGGAATTTATGAAGTATCTGCTGTATTTTCAGCAACTTGTTTCTTTTTTGTCGAAGGATGGCGCAAATGTTTCCGCTGCCCGTGTATATACTTCTGTTGAGCAGTATACCAGAAATAAGTTTCTGGGAACAATGGTCTATGGTGGAGTACCGTTCAACAAGTTTGAGTATCCGTTGCAGGACCGCCACCGGAATTACCTGATCAGCAGGGCTGATGTGGATGATGGTCTGGAAGTTTTTTTTGGTAAATGGTTTAGTTTCGCCGCAGAAGGGCAGCATATCCTTAAATTGATATTCCTTGACTACTTTTTTCGCGGGGCCTTTGACGAAAATAATTTCCTGAATTTGATCCGGGTCCTGGAGATATACCATATTTATAAGTTTCCGGAAAAGCTGATGTCGGATGCCGATTTCAAGATCAAATTGGATGAGATTATTGCAGGTGTACCGGATGCGTATAAAAAAGAGGTTAAAGAGCACCTTGCTTTTAAAAACGAGCTTAACCTGGATCAGAGACTAACGAAGCTGTTTTCAGAAGTAGAAAATGATAAGCTTGGTTTTGACTACATCTATGATGAGGCATTTAAGCGGAAAGTGAAGCAATCCAGGAACTATTACACCCATTATAATCCCAATTTGAGAAATAAAGCAGCTGCCGGAGAGGAATTGGAGGCATTGACATTAGCCTGCCGTGCTTTGATCAATTATCTTATTCTAAAACACTTGGGCGTTCCGGAAGAGGTACTTAGAAAACGGTTTGAGTATTATATTGAGAGTTCGTACTACTCAAATTATTTCCTATAGTTGCATGAGCCTTCCAACGAATTTAAGGTAGCCAGTTCAATTTGATTAAAAGTCACTAGAAACCTCTGTGTTCGGATGCTGCCTTATATCTAAATCATTTAATTCAATTGGCGAGTTTAGGCTGATGAGTGATAATGGGATGTTTAATGCAGTTAACGCTTGTTTAAAACGATCGGGCGACTCTATTGAAGTGCCTATTACGGCCGTGATGTTGTCCGTCACATTTTTGGCATTCAGGTGAATTTCTTTAATTACCGTTATTTTTCCTCCCCAGTACTGCTCATAAGCTGGGACTAAATCCAATGAAATGGTTCCTTGATTTGTTCCATCTATGGGATAATAAATAATATCGTTTGCAAAAGGTTTGAGAACCTTATTCAGGTAAGCAAAACTTTTGGCAAACAACCCATTATCACGAAGTTCCAGCAGGAGATTTGAAGCGAAAGTATTTTCACTTGCAAACCGGAATTGGCCGGAGTTATTGAAATACAATTCGAAAAGCATTCCATTAAGCAAATGGTTTTCTCTGTCATTTTCCGAATAACTGTTCAGAAACCCTAAAAGATTGTCCGTAAGGAGGTTTTGGGCTTTAAAAGTTCCGTTTGAAGCTGCCCTGACAATATACCTGCCAATCAAAAATTTTTATTTGGCTGATATGTTTTAGGCGAAGATCCCAGGAATGAAATTAATGCATCCTGCTGTTCGGACCAATTCGATGTTTGTAGTTTTGCAATGATAGGGGCTATATTACCGTCAGAATAATTATACGTATTATCAATGACATACTGATCCGGATAACCGTAGTCAATTGTTTGCGCTATAGGTTTTTGAAAATAAAATTCGTCAATGAGTGATGTGTGCTCCCAAGTCACTTTTTTTCCTTTAGTAATCGAAAAAACCGATTGTCTGACCCTTTTAAAAAGGGATTCTGCCTGGATGTTTGAGCTGTTTTTTAAATGATGTACTAAAGTACCGGTGTAGGCGCTATTGTTCGGAAACCCATAGTCAGCGGCTTTTTCACCACTGGTTGTGGAAAAGGCGATCAATGTCCCTCTGGGCGTAGCAATTGGTGCAAATTCCTCGGCCTGTACGCCTCTTACACCTTTGGGATTGTCCCTGCACGCATCAACAATAATGATCTTAGAAATTGACAAGTTGTTTTTTTCCAATTCAAGAACTTCAGACAATTTGATGGCATACCTGTCATAATAGGTTTTGGTTTCCTGATCCTGTGCTGTTTCCTGAAGTGTTAGGTAATTCTCTCCATCCACCTCTATGCCATGCCCGGCATAAAAAAAGATAAAGCTATCGTAGTTTTTAAGTTCTTTTTGCAGATGAGTCGAAAGAGCTATCCAGTCAGCTACGTTAATATCTTTTTTCAGAATAGTATCATATCCAAAGGACTTGAAAACCTGTTCCATAGCATCTGCATCGTTTATGGCGTTATCAAGTTTTATAAAATTTCCTGCATTATCAACTCCAATGCAAACTGCTAAGACTTTCATAGATTATTTATTGCTAATGAAAAAGTATAAGTATTGAAAACCTAAAATACTAAATATTCAATGATACGAGTCGTTATAAAATAATATTGACAGGAAGAAGTATCAAGACTAGCTATTCAGGTTCAATGTTATTTTAAATTTAGTGATAGTTTATTAAAAGATGAGAAGATATCCAATTATACTGTAGCCTTCCCCGGAAATAGGAAAGTTATTTATCCAAAAAATGTTATTTTAGAACTTAACTGTTATCATGAAAAAACACACTTTCAGCAAGATGAAGTTGGACAGAACCCTACTTTTCTTGCTCTATGCTTTGCAAATGCAATTTTGAGTATCGTCCGGGGATACTCTCTTTACTTAATAGTACCATTAAAACATTTTTTAGTATACTGCCCAGTATACTTTAAGTCAGATTTGATTTTAGCAGCGATAAGCCTATATCTATAGGTTCATTATGCTGATAAATATCCCTTAGACTAAGCATATAATCGAATATACAGCTGCGATATCCCCATGATTAACAATTTTAATCAAGTTTTTTAGTTTACCTCGGCTTATATTTACGATATTTTGATTTAGGAAGTTTGTAAATAAATGTTTAAATTAGAATTCCAATAATAAAAAAACGCACTCTAAACAGCACCAAATTTGCACTGAAAATTCGCAAAGATAAATCCTGAAAAGTGCATTTAAACAAAATAAAGGCAATATTATGAAGAAACGTGAAATTCAACTCCCGCCTCTTCCGCAGACAAAAGCGCTTTCACAGGAATCAGACAGCGCTTTTTTTTGTTTCCGCCGAGAAAGCAGCACCAAAAACAGCACTAATTTTAAAATCCGGTCAAAAGCGGTTAGGTATTGTAATAAATTCAATATCTTTTTTCCTTTCGGTATGGTCTTTCAATTGGCTGGAAAATAAAGGCCTTCCTCTATCATCCATAGATATTGTGTCTCTATCCATGTAACATGGGAAAAAGCTACTAAACGCATCATTGTAGCTGGAGAGAGGTTCCATAAATGATCTTACATTTATAAGCTCTATGTGCGATCTTTTGTTCAAAAGAAAAAATCGAAAAATCGAATACTGACAATTTTCTACTATAAATTTCACATTGCACCCAATCTCTTCTTTGAGCATAAGCTTCTTTTTCCCATTTATTGCTACGGACGAAACCGGCTCGCAGGAAATGATCAGGCACATTAAAGAGAATTGAAAAAGATACTTGAAATTTTTCATAGAGTCTTTTATTTTTTACCCCTTAATCTATCGACCATTTTATCTTTGGGAACCAATACCTTACTCCATGATACGATTACCGCATCGTATCCACCTGATCTCTTTTTTTGCTCGGTATTAAAAATGTCTAATGAACTGTGGGTTATGGTCAGGTTACGTTAATATCTATCTTTTTCATCTTTAAAATAGGACTCAATTCAAATATGAGGAACGCTTCTCTTATAAAATACAACTTTACCTCTAACTTACATTCGGAATTAGAATTTAACAGGATACTACGTTCATTATTAATAAGAATATGTTTGTTAGCTCCACATGAAATTAATGTACCAAACATCAGAAAAAAGATGGTATTCAAAATCAATAACCTTTTTTTCATAATTCGCTATTTTTAATATTATCGTAATGGATCCGAATTATACGGTCCTCCATAATAAAAATCATAACAAACTTTTTAAGACATGGCAAAATTACACGTCTATAAAGCACAATTTAGAATATAAATCTATTTCTCCCCGGAGCTAAAACGCATTCTACTGCCTCTTCAAACAAAGGCTTACCCTGACATAAAATAAGATTGCTCTTAGGAAAGATAAAGGGTATGTTATCATTAACCCATCCTTCTCTTGTTCTGATCGGAAATGTTAAAGGTTCACCTGCCTTTAGAATGAAAGGCTTACTAGAAAACGCTTCAACATTATTAAGTATGGCTGAAGATTCAAAATATTTTTTATTAACCTCTGTTAACTCTTTCAACCATTCCTGGAGATTTACTATTTTGATACTATCGTTATTTGAAATTATCTTAAAATCCACATTATTTATCTGCAAAATACCAGCACTAATTTCTATTTCACAATTATGATTAGGATTAGTCAAGAATTTTTTCTTCCCATTAATATTAATAAATCGGTATGGTTCACATGATAAAACAATTGATGAGGAAACAATCAAGTAGATAAACAGAATTAATTGTTGAGTTTTCATATTTAACGATGCTAATAATTTTTATTATTTCAATTGACCTCTCCCCGAATTTAGGAGTGTTCTAAAGTAGAAAATCCCGCTGTTTTGACCTGTTTTTCGATAAACATTTCAGGGGTCATATCCCCTAAACAGCTGTGGGGTCTGAAGGTGTTGTACTCTTCCCTCCAGATTTCAATTTTTTCCTTCGCATCTTCCAATGACAGAAACCAATGCGCATTTAGGCACTCGTCCAAAAACTTCCATTGAATGACTCAATATACGGATTATCTGTTGGTTTTCCGGGTCTGGAGAATACTAATTCCACCTGATGTTCATATGCCCACCTATCGACATTCTTGGAAATAAACTCCGATCCGTTATCCACTTGGATTTTCCGAGGCATTGCCTGCTGGAATAACCTGAGTTCTTCCAAAGCAGAAACAACATCACTTCCCTTAAGACCCTGTCCAACCTCAATAGCCATGCATTTACTGCTATAGTTATCCACTATAGTTAAGCAGCGGATTTTCCTGCCATCGAACAGCGCATCAACGACAAAGTCCATACTCCAGCAGTCATGTAAATTGGAAAAAACCGGCCTCTCGGATCGATGAGCGGCGGCGCGGCAACGTCTGGGCCGTTTCACCCGTAGATTTAAGCCTTCTTCCTTATAAATTCGATAAATCCGTATTAGATTATCCTGCCAGCCTTCACGTTTCAATAGAACAACAATCCGTTTTATGCCGTAACGGACACGTGTTTCTGCAATGCTTTTTATGCGAAGGCGTAATGGACCGTCATCACGTCTATTGTGTTTATAATACCAAACTGAGGTGCTTAGCAGAGATACCTCGCATGCTCTGCGCAGGGAAATTCGATAATCAGAAATGAGGCCCGTAACCATTGTTATACGTTGCGAAGGCTTTAAAACTTTTTTTTTAATACATCCTGGAGCATCTGTTTGTCCAGACTAAGATCTGCCACAAGCTTTTTCAGCTGCGCATTCTCTTCTTCCAGTTGCCGAAGATTACGCAACTCCGACACGCCCAGACCGCCATATTTCTTCTTCCAGTTGTAGAATGTAGCCTCGCTGATGCCCATTTTTCTACAAACCTCTTCCACGCGGGTACCGGTCTCGGACTGTTTGATCGCAAAGGCGATCTGTGCTTCGGTAAACTTTGATTTTTTCATCGTTTTTCCTCCCTTTTAAAATTAGTAATTCATAACCGAATTCCCTACTTTTAAATGCTCCAGTTTTTTGGGGAGAGGTCATATCCGCAGCATTTACAAGACTATTCAAAAAGAAAGTCGGTATGTCACCTGTTGAATACCGAAACTTGAATTAATTAAAAAATTCGCTAGTTTTTTCATTTCTTTAAAGTAGATTTTTTTGGTGAAATCTGTTCGATTTAAATAATAAAAAGCCATGAAAAGATAAGTCAACTTTTCATGGCTCTACTATTGTAATAAATTTAAAAATTTAGTCCTTTCCAGAAAGGTAATAATGAAAAACCTACCTGCACAAAAGGTACTGGCTTATGTTTATTTTCCACAAAATAGTCGTTTGGTTTAGAATTGTTTTCTCGAATTCTCGAATTAACCATATAATTACTTCCGGCACTTAAACTTATCACAGCTTTTCTGGAAACTCTATATTCCGCCATTAGACCAGATTTGATTTCAAGGGAAGACAAGGTTAGCTTTTCGCTAGATACCGTAGGTGTACTGTTTTTAAAATCAAAAAAGGAGTTAGCCCCACCCAATTCATTAAAAAAGGTCAGGGATGTCTTTTTCGTCACTTCTTTACGTAATGCGACCCTATACGGCAAATCTACCATCAAATCCATACTCAAACCTTTAAACTTATGGTAATAGTTCGCGGTTACGAAAAATGGTACCGGAGATGCTGGATTTAACAATAACGCCCCACCCAGGGATAGTCGGGTATTCTCACGTTGGATTAGGTTAATATTTGCAATACCTGTAAATGAGAGCTGATTTCGTGAAAAGTCATTGTTAAAAAGTACACCCCCTGAAGCTGCAAAAGTTGCTGATTTTCCAAAAATAGTTGCTGTTCTGATATAGGTAAGTCCCGTCGATATCATTTGCATATTCGTCTCCCCATCATAGATTGGAGTTTGTGGATCAAAGCTTCGAATTTCACTTAAATCATAAAATTGATTGATTGCTCCAGCATTTACCACCAACTTATTGTTTTCACGCTGGAGAACAGGCATGTTAAAATTTACACTTGTTCTTGAACTTCGGAATTTTCCTTCAAACAATTCCTTATCCCCCATTTTAGAACGTATTGTTCCAAAGCCATTTTCTTCGTGGCTAATACTAAATTGCCTCAGACGTGGATACATAAGGGCAGCCTGTTCTGCCAGGTCAGTTTTTACTGCCATTATTGAATCAGAAGCTGTGGAAACTTGATGCTGTGCTTTAAGGGAAACAGACAGCATAACTAAAAAAATTACCAAATTTAATTTTTGCATTTTATCTACTTTTAGAATTTTCTATCAGATAATTTTCACTCTTTTTGAATGAAATTACATCATACTGCAAATTTAAAATGGGTACTAGAAAACTGGGAGCAGTTTGTTTATGAGGCGTTCAAAAAGGCTATTGAAACCGCCCCAATAAAAATAAAGTGTATGGCGCGATTAATCATTCTCCTGCAGCCACTTGAGAAATTGGGATGATTTTTCTCTGCTGATTGTAATGACATCATCATGGGAAATAGAAATTGTTAGCGACATTTTGCGTGAAAGTAAACTTGATGCATGCAGAATAGCTTTTCGGTTCACGAGATACTGGCGGTTTACACGGAAGAAGGATTCACCCACCAGCTGCTCCAGTTCATCCATACTTTTATTGGCAAAGTACTTCTTTTTATCGAATGTACTGAACTGGACTAAGTTATCTTTCAGAAAGAACATGGCAATATCGATGACCCGAATGGGGATAACCATATCTTTTTGATTAACCAGGATTGAGGAAACCTTTTTTGGAGCATCCGAAAACATGGTTTTCAATGCTTCATACTGCCGCAATATTTCCTGCTCGCCTCCTACCAAATTCTTGTACTTCTGCAATGCCTCACGGACAAGGTCTTCTGTGAATGGCTTTAAAATATACCCGATGCCATTTGCATTAAAGGCATTGAGCGCATATTCATCATAAGCAGTACAAAAGATGACAGGTACCTGCAAGTGCTTAAGAATTTCAAAACTTAGACCGTCCCCAAGACGTATATCACTGAAGACGAGGTCCGGTTTTTCCATCTTACTGAAATATTCCAGTCCCTCTTTTACCGAGCGTATAATAATACTTATCTCCAGCGAATTATCTATCTGTTTTAAAGTCTGCTGTAAATCGGTAGCAGTTAGTCTTTCGTCTTCAATGATTACAATTTTCATCTTTCTAATATCTTTAGGTAAACCGTGAAAAAAGTATGATCTGAGGTTATCCTGATTTTGTCTTCTCCCAATAAACGGTATCGCTCTTTCAGATTATAAAGTCCATTACCTGCTGAAGGTTCCTTATGTGGATTTTCCTGAAGGTTATTACGGACTACGATGAATCCGTGCTGTTCATAAATCCATATTTTTATCGGTTTCTCTTCGGTCAGCTCGTTATGTTTCAATACATTTTCGATCAGCGGCTGTATAGAAAAATAAGGGATGTAGCCGTTTTGAAGAACATCTTCGTTTAATTGTATATTATATTCTATCGAGCTCCCGAAACGGATTTTTTGCATCTTGAGATAATTGAGACAAAAAGAAAGTTCTTGATTAACTGATGCGATGTGTTCTTTAGGGTTTGACACGGATACACGTAAAAAATTGGCAAGATGTACTAAATATTCCTCTCCAAGTTTACTATCGTGCTTGTACAGGGATTTTACGGTGTTCAGTGCATTAAAAAGAAAATGTGGCTGTATCTGCTGCCTAAGCAAAAGATTTTTCGTATCACTTATGTTAGCTTTTAATTGCAATTTTTCTATTTCATGATGCGCATGACGATACTGAAAGATGATAAGCCAGTGTACGATAAGAATGATAGTATTAAAAAGTGACAACGATAAGACTGCTAAAATATAAGGTTTTATCGTTCCATCTTCACCCTCCCAGACTGCTCCGGTTATTAGTGAATAAAAACAAACGATCAAGAACCACGTAATTACTACTCCAGTATAACTATATAAATATATTCTGTACTTTGGAAATTTCTTGTTTCTTTTTTGTGAATTTGACATCCATGCAAAAAGAAACATATTTCCAATGCCAACCAGATTGGTAAAGATAAGTGACTGTAAAAATCTATAAATTATCTCGATATAGCAATAGTTCAAATTAAATAAAGAGATACCGACAAGCGCTGAGAACAGGAAGCCGATAATTATATTTAATCGTACAAATGATCGTAAAGGAAATTGCTGTAACATGACTGCAAAGTTAGGCATTTGCGTCAAAGCACATACCGATTTTTCTTCCAGGCGGCTATTTTTGCGTTTAAAGATGTCAATATGCACGGTGAAACGTCCAAACATTCAGTCTAGGATGGTATCCTGAACAAGCATAAATGTGTTGAATTGCAACAACTATATTTAATATCTCATTTTATTACAGCTTTCGGAATTTATTGTAATTCGTTTTCATAAGTAAATATTACAACCAGATCACATTGGTAATTCTCCCGTTTTTAATGTCTAATTATAAAGCTGCTCTATTTCTTTTTCCTAAAAAGGCCATCTAAGTGTTTTACATAGGTTAATTCCAAATTAAAAATAGTAGATGAAACATTCTTTCTTTCAAAGTAGTACAAACTTTTGTTATGAATGAGCATGGACATGGAAACTGCCCAATCAGATTTATGGTAGATTCCCGAACCTCTGGCAAAAGCTGTCGGATAAAGATCAAGGTTAACATTTTTAAGAAGCTTTGGATCATTTCCAATATTAAGTCCAACTGTTGCCATTCCCGACATCATCCAATGCTTATTGATTACCCAGGAATAAGCATACCCGCCATTTATTCCCAATTGAAAATTTTCAATATAACCAGTATTATTCTTTAATGGAAAATGTTCATCTAGTCCTAGATGATAATAATATGCCCCACCACCAATCACATAGCTTCCTGCAGATTTTAACTGCTGTTCACTCGCATCAAAAGCGGCTTTAGCTGAAAACTCTCTCCAATTGAAAATGTAGGAAGCTTCTGCCCCGATTTGCGATAGAGCAAGATCCGGATAAAGACTAATAGTCCCATTTTCATTTTGATAAAAACTCTTATGTTTCTGAAAAAATAGGTCAATAATCAGTTTCTTTCGAAAATTATGGATCTGAAAGTCCGTAATTTTTGATTTTCCACGCTCTTTATCGTTCAAGGAAAATAGTCCCTGATTGAGCCTGATATTAAATACACTGTTTTTCACTGAAAAGCCAGCACCTACCAATAAGGGGACATTGGGAGAATACTGCTTATTTTTTGCAGTCAATAAGAGAAAATCTGAACCTAAAAAAGTTCTTACAGAAATTCGCTGCGGATAATCTTTGATATAGGCAGAATCTGTTTCCCCCTGAGCCAGAACATTCTGGCAAGAGAAAATTATAATTGCTACAATCAAAATAGCTTTAAATTGTATCTTTAGTCTCACCTGGTTTTATTTAAAAATCATACTGCTTAGAGTTTTCCAATGGCGATATCATAACTTAAAACAGCAGTCATGTACTCATAAGAAGCCTGAATATAATTTTTCTCTGCGATAAGTACAGAATTTTCAGTATTCAGCACTTTTTCGTAACTGAACGACCCTAAGTTCATCTGAGCCTTTTGATTCTGAAATATCTGCTGGGCCAATGTATAGTTCTTTTTTGCTTTGGCATAATTTTCCAGCGCATTTGTAATATTAGATGCTGCATGCTTTATCTCATATATGGCATCGCTTTTTTGTTGTTCTTGCCTTGCCTGTATCTGCTCGCTTTCCAGCTTAATCTCCTGTAAAGAGTTTCTTTTTGTCAGATGAGCACTTATGGGAACGGTTACCTGTATTCCTAAACCGCTATAAGGAGACCACCATTTACCATTTCCGTAGTTATAATTGAAATCTGCATTCAGATACTGCTGTGAATAGTTCGCCATAAATGAAACGGTCGGTAACAAAGATCTCTTTTGCTTAGTCTCCAAAAGCTGGTTGCGTTCCTGCTCCAATTGAAGTAAACGTAGTTCTGTTCGGTTCTCAGCAGCTTCAACTGCAGGGATAATATCTCGACCTGAATCATGAATAATAAGCTCATCCGTGAGCTCAAGGCTTACTGTGTCGGCAATATTCAAATCATATCTCAATGTCACCATACTCTGCTCAAGACTCTGCTTACTGATGCGAACCTGTTGCTGCGCGTTCTCAAAATCAAGATTAGTTCTTAGATAATCGTTCTCAATGAGGACTCCATTATCATATTTACCTCTAGCAATCGCTACATAGCTTTCAAATCTTTTAGATTCCTCCACAGCTATGTTATACTGTATCTGCCGGAGAAGAACATTGAGATAACTATAGCTTATCTGCTTTTTAATTTCAGTTTCCTGCAAGAGCTTTTTAGCCTGTTCTGCTTTAAGATTATTTTCAGTAATCTGTATTTCAGTAGCTAAGGCTGGTTTAAAAATTGGCTGATTAAGCTCCAGACTAAATATGCTGGTACTTTTTGCACCTAAGGCTAAAACCGTTGCTTCTTGCAAGCCTCCAAACCCAGGAGGAATCAACGTTGCCTGAATCTGCGGACTATAGTGTACATATCCCGTTCCATTTATTTCAGGTAGATATTCCTGTTTTTTGCCCTTGATCTTCTTTTTAGCAATCTGGATATCAAATTCCTTTGCCTTAATATCAAACCTATTTTCAAGGCCGATTTTTTGTGCTTCTTGCATAGTTATGCGCAACACTTGCTGCGCTCTGGCAGTCATCGTAATGACCAATAAAAAGGCAATTAAATTATATTTTCTGTTCATGATTGTTTTAAATTTTTGAAGGTAATTAGCCTTGATTCTACTTTCTTTTATTTCCTTTTAGAAACAGGATCAGCGGAATACAGCAGATTACTGCCATACCCATCACAAAAAAGCCCTGGCAGTAGGCTACCACAGCTTGCTGTTTCGCTACTGCCTGCGAAAGCAGCTGAACAGCTCCCATATAGGATTCATCGGCAGCATAGCCCACCTCTTTGAGCTTCTCCGACAGCCCTGCAATCTGCTCAGAGGCCATCGCATTAAATTCATTTATGTTAGCAGATAATACATTTCGGACTTCCATTGTCCTGGTGTTCAAAAAGATATTGATAATGGCAATTCCGATTGCTCCACCCAATTGACGGAGCATATTTGACAACCCTGCTGCCTGGGCAAGATCTCTTCCTGTCAAGCCGGCAACTGAAAGACCGATCACCGGAGACATCATAAATGCCGAACCAACGCCCCGCATTAAAAAGGGAACGATAAAAAATCTTCCGCTGGCTTCCGGTGAGGCAAAAGATAACCAGATCAGAAAACTCGACATCATGACCGCGCCAAAGATCATAAGGATTTTTGGATTGGTGCCTTTTTTTAAGAAGCGCGCAACGATGGGCATGGAAACTGCTGTTGCCAGTGATCCTGGAATCAAAAATGCCCCAGTCTGGGTGGCTGTCCATCCAAGGGAGGTCTGTGCAAATAGGGGAAATATAAATACCGAACCGGTAATGGCTGTCCCAACCAATAAATTAAGTATATTGCCAACTTTAAGATTGTAGCTCTTATATAATTTGAGATTGACCGCTGGAAAATCTATCGACAGCTCCCGCCAGACAAACGCTAGAAGACCTATACAGGCCAAAACCGTAAACAGCATGATCTCTGAACTTTCAAACCAGTCGTGGGCGCCGCCTTCTTCTAAAATGTACTGCAGACTGCCTAGTCCGATAATCAGGAACGCAATTCCCCGCCAGTCCATTTTATCAGGCTTTTTGACTCCACTGAGATCCGGTACAAACTTCCATGCAAGGATTGCTGCGATCAGTCCTATGGGAACGTTAATGAAAAAGACCCAGTGCCAACTTAGATTATCTGTAATAAAACCTCCCATTACCGGTCCAAATGTAGGTCCGAGGATAACGCCCAGCCCAAAAATTGCGGTGCCTGTAGCCTGCTTTTCCGGTGGAAAAGCTCCAAATATAATGGACTGAGATGTAGATAAAAGCCCCCCCCCGCCTAGCCCCTGAACGAATCTCCAGAATACCAATGTCCAAAGACTATCAGACAGCCCACACATTAACGATGATAGGGTAAATAATACAACAGATGTGGTAAAATATCGCTTTCTACCAAATAGGACGGAAAGCATTGCAGAAAGAGGAATAATGATAACGTTGGCAATACCATAACTGGTTACGACCCATGCAATCTCGGTTGTACTGGCGCCTATATTACCACTGATCTCGCTCAGGGAAACATTGACCACAGTTGTATCGATAAGCTCCAGCAGCGCACAGGCTATAGCTGTACCAACTAATACTGCGCGGGTTGCTCCGGTCGGATATACTATTGCCGGTGAATCAGTTGAAGAATTTACCACCATATTATTTTGTTTTGATTTTCACTGATGCACTAAGGCCGGGAAATAAAGGAGTTTCCTTATCTGTCAAGCTTTCCTTATCCAATATGATTCGAATTGGAACACGTTGTACGATCTTGACAAAATTACCGGTGGCATTATCAGGTGGTAGTAAGGAAAATTTAGCCCCAGTGGCACCACCAAAAGAGCTGACTTTACCAGCAAGCTCCACATTCGGATAGGCGTCGATCTTGATGGTAACTTCCTGTCCTATCTTAATAGATTTTAACTGGCTCTCTTTGACATTCGCTGTTACCCAGATCGACTGCGAATCAACGATAGCACAAAGATTCTGCCCATTACTTACCAAATTTCCGGTTTGTACCGTCCTTTTGACCACTGTACCGCTACATGGAGAAATAATAAAAGCATGGCTCAGCTCATATTCGGCTAATTTTAGCTCTGCTTTCTTTTGTTCAACTAAGGCTTTCGCCGATCCAATTTGTTCCCTATCCGACTCAGCGGAGGTATTTTGGCCGTTTGCCGATGACCGCGAGGACTCCAATTTATCAATAGCCTGCGCGTGCTCAGCCTTGGCAAGTTCAAAACGGTTTTTTATTGCGTTATAGTCCTGCTGCGTAATGCCTTTGATTTCCAGAAGTCTGCTTGCCCTTTCCATCTCATCTTTTGCCACGTTCAGATTTGAAAGAGCTGCTGTAATTTCTTGCCTATTGGAATTAACAAGCCGCTGAGAAGCTGTTGCATTCTCAAAACTTGCTGTTACCATTTTTCCAACTGTTAGCACCCCCGATTGTGCACTCAATAAAGCAGCTTTAGCCTGTAAAACTTTCGCTTCCAGTTCCTCATTATTTAGTTTTATTAGTGTATCTCCCTTTTTTACATATTGATTATCCTGAAAATAAATTTGATCAACAGTACTGGACACCCTAGATTTTAATGTCACAATGTTACCGTCCAGTTGAGCATTGTCGGTGGTTTCATATCCCCCGCTATTGAGCCATAAAAAAAGGATGATTCCGGCTATAATAACCATTGCCGTGATTACATACATCTTTAAAGATGATTTTTTCTTAGAGTTTTGAGCTATTTCCATAAGTATAATTATATAAACCGAACGGTTGGTATGTTTCTTAGTCCAAAAAAAAGGCTTATTTTGCCTTTATTAAATCATAGATTGTTTTGAATTGTATTCCTATTTCATTGATCAGTTCTTCAACCTGGGTCCGCCTGACAAAATAGACCCCAACACCATAGTTTTGATAGATGAATAGTTTTGCGATCTGCATATCAGATAAAGGTGAAGCAATCTCTCCTTTTTCTCTAGCAATAGAGATTATTTCAGTCCAGTGGATTAATTCACTTCTTTTCCGCTGTTCCTGCTTTTCATTAAATTCAGGTAGTAATTTCATTGCATCAAAAATTAATGCAAATTGGTTAGCTCTCAGAATCCCTCCTTTTTCATCCGTCGCATTATTATAGCGGTTGATCCTATCCGTTGCTGCCACAATATACTGCTGAATAAATTCCCATAGGGAACCTTTAGAAAAATTATTATAGGCGTCTAACTGTGAAGTGTCAAAATAAAAATTGATAATCTCTTCAAAGACTTTCTCTTTACTGTTAAAATAGTGATAGAAAGCGCCTTTAGACAGACCAGTAGCAGTTACGATATCCTGCATGGTTACTTCATAGTAACTCTTTTGCAGAAAAAGTTTTAATGCTGTTGCTATAATAAGATCTTTTGAATTGCTCATAAACCGACCGTTTGGTTTGCAAATTTACAATTATTTATATCAATTGCAAATTTTTGCCTTCGAATAATGTTTTTTGTACAAACTTTGATGACATCTCCAATCCGTATTTCATGATATTCATGCTGTGTGGATGGCTTTGTGGTCAACACGAATGTAATACTGAAACTATTACCAATTGAAGCAGTACATCATAGATTTTAATAAGAAGCCGGGCAGCGTTATTTCTGTCCGATTCTATTATATGAACTTTCCTTTCCAGAGCTGACCAAAATAACAGATTCAGCATTCAGATTCTATATCTGAATACACAATATTTCTCTTTTTGATCCAGCAAATACTGTGGAATAGGCTATTTTATAATTCTCGGTATTGCCCTGATGTAGATCAGTTCAAAGATAATCTCAACAATTGTCTGACTTACTATTAGTACTGCTACCAATTGATTCTCCGGCGCAGGTAAAGCAAGTGCCAAGGGAAGCACTACCAATGAGTTTCTTGTAGCGGTCGACGTGAATAGCTCAAGAGCTATTCACGTCGACCTGAAATAGCCTAGCAGAAAACTTACCAATAAAGGGTGCAGCAATGGCAAATAAAATATAAATCAGAAGAACCTTCAAAATGGGATCTAGATTACCTACAAGCACGCCAATTTGTGACGCGATCACAACAAAAAAGGCAGAGCAATAAAGGACACGGGCAACCAACCTGAAAAATTTAAAATTGCAGCCCCAATTTTCTTCGTTGATCTTGGAGACAAATGGGTAAAAATGAAAGAAGAAACGGTATAACGATCAGATATAGAAACGCTTTGACAAAAGGAGTTATTTCAATAATGCCCACAGTTTCATTCCCAAGTAATATCCATAAATAAAGTGGAAGGAATAAGAGTTGTAAGATAAAAAGTAAAGGAGTGGATGCCAATATGGCCTTCGAATTTCCCTTTCCTAAGTGTGAAAAAACGATCACATAATCGCTACACGGAGTAAGCAATACTAATGCAACTCCAAGAGTAATTGTTGGCTATGTGGGGAAAAGCATTGTCAATACATAAATCAATATAGGAATCAATACAAAATTAACTAGCAACAGAGCCTTAAAAAATGAAGCATTTTTAAATGCCTTTTTCAATTCCAAAAAAGGAATTTGGCAGAACATATGAAGACTTACCATTTTGTTTTGAAAGTTTCATTTTCTAAGAAACATATTTATTTAATATCCTTCTAAATTCTGCAATCGGTGCGACCCTAGCAGGACCAATTCCTGCATGAATATTGAGTGGTTTTTCGTTAATTATAAATTGTAAATAATCTATTAATTTATGCAAATAAAGGAATTATAAACAATATTTTCATCGATCAATGATATTAAAGTAAATTTTTATAATTCTTGAACTATGATATGTTTTTCATTATATTTGCTACAATGTTGCGTCAAATATCCACCATATTGTTTTTAATAATTGCCCAAATAGTTTTATTGGGCCATGAGTTAATAGCGCATCATCACTACAATCAACGTGCAATTGATATTACTGACTGTACTTCGGATAATCAAAAGGACGATGACTCAACCTGGTCTCTTGCTTTTTCTGCTTTTATGCACACGGGTGAACATGCAACTTTTATTTATGCCCAGTCAAATAAGACCGAAATAGCAAAAAACATTTCAAAAATTGCAAAACCGTTTGCCGTACTTTTTGAGAATCCGACCTCGTATATTGCTGTTTATCAAAAACATACTTTTCCACCAAATAGCAAATGTATCTACAACTCGCTGCAAAAAAGTTGTTATACACTCCGTGGTCCTCCCTTCTTCTTTGTGGGATAATACTTATTGTCCTAAAATTTAAATTGTTAAAAGACTTAAATGTAGAAAGGCTTTAATAATAAAAAGCAATTTTCTACCGCTTTGTAAAATATACAATTTAAAAACCCATCCAAATTTACATGGTTTTATAGCTTTCAATTAATCCTTTTGGGATTATGGCATTGAACGATTATGTGACTCGAAAATAGTTTTGAGGAAATTTATATTTCTTACATCTATTATTTACTCACATCATAATTATTTGGTAGTTAATGCATAAATGTTGGTTATGTGAATAAATTATTTTATTTATTAGAAAGAGCAAAGTGAAGAAGTATTTAAAGGAAACAAATATATTGGATTATACGAACAGTTCGATCCAACGAATAATAGAACAGAGACATTGGAAGTGTTTTGATACTGTCTTTAGAATAAAAGCGATATACAATTTTGTACGCGATGAGATCAGATTTGGATACAACCACTCCAATACCTTAAAATCCTCTCAGGTACTTATAGATGGTTTCGGAAATGGAAATTGTAAGACAATTTTACTGATGTCTTTTCTCCGTGCAGTAGATATCCCCTGTCGTATCCACGGATTTGTCGTTGATAAATCAATTATTAAAGGTATTTTGGATGGTGTGTGGTATAAGCTCTCTCCACAGAAATTATTGCATAGTAGTGTAGAGGTATATGTTGATGATGAATGGTATATGCTTGAAGGTATCATGCTTGACAGTGAATACATAAAAGGTTTTTTAAAAGTAAAGCCAGAAATCAGGGAATCACTATTTATCTTTGGTCTATTCGAAAATGGATTTGAGAATTTTATCCTCGAAAAACGAATTAGTAATGAACAGGCCTTTAGAAGATCAGACGTTGAAGATCTGGGTACATACGACTCTCCTGACAATCTGTACAATTTACATAGCCAATATTTTAGTGTAATCAAAAAGTTTTTCTTTAAAAACTTTGCCCGTCACCGTTTAAATAAGATAATTGACAACGTACGTAACAATCAGGATGTTTAGAAAAAATTAAACTATTCTTTATAAGATATGTTTTACTGATAATTTAATCAATGGATTATGAATTATTTTAAGGTATTTTTTTCCCGACAGTTTTTCTGGGAAATTGTGAGAATCCTCACTGTTGGTTTGGCAAGCCTTTTATTTTATCTGGATCTTATTCCACTCTGGATACTTTTGCTCGCTACAGCTTTTGGATTATATGCTTTGCTAAAAACAGCATTGCAAGGACTAATAAAGGAAAAAAAAGTAGGTACAGAACTTTTTATTTCCATAGCGGTCGTCATCTCGGTCATTGGTAAGGAGTACCTGGCTGGCTCGGTCGTATTGATGATCATATTAATTGCAGAGTATATCGCAAGTGCAAGCGGTGAAAGAGCTCGAGCATCAATAAAGGAACTAATTGGAACAGTTCCAAGGTCTGCAACGCTTAAAAAAAATGGTACAGAACAAACTATTTCCATTGACTCACTGGCTATAGGCGATGTAGTAGTAGTGAAAGCTGGTGAAAAAATCCCAGTTGACGGAAAAATAGTAGCTGGTTCAGGGTCGGTCAATCAAGCTCCTATCACAGGTGAAAGTGTTCCCATAGAAAAAACGAACAGTAATGAAGTATTTGCGGGAACTGTTCTGGAGTTGGGGGTACTAGAGATTGAAATGACCAAAGCTGGAAAGGATACTGTATTTTCGAGAATTATTGCGCTTGTAGAAGAAGCTGAGAGTAGTAAGGCCCCGATCGAAAAACTAACAGATAAAGTAGCATCATGGCTTATTCCTGTAGTTTTCATCTTTGTTGGTGCCGTGTATTTTTTTACCCGCGATGTGAAACTCGTAATTGCACTGCTAATTTTTACATCACCCGCGGAACTGGGATTAGCTACTCCTTTGGTAACCATCTCGGCCATAGCGAGGGCTGCACGCGAGGGCATCATGGTAAAAGGAGGTAAATTTTTGGAAGAATTGGCCAAGATAAAAACTATAGTATTTGATAAAACGGGAACACTTACAATCGGAAAGCCCACACTTAATAAGATAGAAATTGTCAACGGTGAATTTACAGAGTCTGAGCTGCTTCATTTTGCGGCTTCGGCGGAAAACAGATCTAGTCACCCGCTCGCAAACGCAATTATAGCTAAAGCCGAAGTCTCTAATATTGCGATTTCTTATCCTACAGAATTTAATGTGTTTAAGGGAAAAGGAATCGGTGCGCTCGTTGAAGGTAGACGGGTGCTTATTGGCAATAAGGCACTCATGGATGATAATAAAGTGATCGTGGCCGTAAATATGGACAATCTCACAGATACCGCTATTTATATGGCTATTGATGACAAATACGCCTGTGCGTTTTACGTATCGGACGCTATACGTCCTGGAGCGAAAGAGATGATTCAGGAACTTAAAAATAGCGGGGTCGAAAACATTATTATGCTCACCGGCGATAATCCTCAAACTGCCCTACATGTTTCAAATGCACTCGGTATTACGTCCTTTAAAGCAGAGATGCTGCCCGAGGACAAAATTAATGTGATAAAAGAGCTTCAGTCCAAAGGAGATAAAGTTGCGATGGTGGGTGATGGAATCAATGATGCACCGGCGCTGGTCCAGGCTAATGTAGGAATATCTATGGGGGTTGTAGGGACACAAGCAGCCATGGAAGCGGCAGACATTGTATTGGTAGAAGACAAACTTGAGAAAATTGCCCGCTCCCGAGCAATAAGCAAAAAGGCATTTAAAACGATAAAGGAAAATATTATTGGCGGTGTCGGGATTGTACATATTATAGGCATTACACTTGTATTGATGGGCGTTTTAGGTCCAGTACAGGCTGCGGTTATACATCTTTTACCTGACACGTTGGTTTTTTTAAACTCAATCAAGCTGCTCAAAGTGAAAATACCATAGTACACACTTTTTGAAATTAAAAATCTATTAATATTAATTTCAATAATGGCAGTTGCTGGTTCATCCCGATTTTTTACCATGCGTAACGTAGATAATAGTAAAAAATTGGGATAATTAAACCTTCAATCGCTTTTTAATACACAGTCCTATGCGACTAAATCAGGCTCTACCTTATTATCATTTTGTGCTAAAATAGCTAATTTTTTTTCATTGTTATAGCAACCCTTCAGTGCATAGGATCTAAAATAAGATCTTATTCATTGAAGGGTTGTTTTGTCTAAATATCCAGAAAGGAAAACAATTATAAAATGTAACTATACATTACCTTTTACTGGCAATTGACCATTAGAAATTACCTAAAGCACTAAAACCAATGTAATTTTTGCCGACAGTGGGGAAAACAGCTGATCTACGTTTCTTATTTTTACTAAAAAACATCTTTTCCATTTTCGGATATATCCAATAGGCTATCTCTGTTGAAAAAATACCTACCCCTGCACCAGCTACAACATCACTTACCCAATGCTTATTATTAACAAGCCTATAAATACCTGTAAAAAAGGCAAATGGGTAACCAGATATGCTCAACCAAAAATTCTTCGATCGATATTCTCTAAATAAGAAGTGTGCAGAAGAAAAAGCGGTGGCGGCATGTCCAGAAGGAAAAGAAAGTCTATTTGAACCATCGGGGCGTTCAGAACGTATGATCCGTTTTGTCGGTACAACAATGGCGGCAGCAATAAATTGTGTTGCTCCATATAGGAGAATACTTCGCCTTGGATCATGCATACCCTGATAACCGGTTAGATTTATACCAATTGCTAAAGCTGCAGGAAAATATTGTGTGAAATTATCCAAATTTGTCTTTCGTGGTTTTTCATGTAATATTTGGTTCCGTGTTATAAAATCGACGTCTCTGATATTATGGACCATAAAACTAGCCGCCCCATAAGCGATGGAAGCTGATGGTAATATATATTTATTATAATTTGGTCGATTTACATCCGTTTGTTGCTTTCTTGATAACGATTGCAAATGGATTAGATTCGAGGTCGTATCCTGTGCATTTATGATTGATAATTTTGTTGAAAAAAGTATTAGAAATGAAGTTATTGTCTTGTAAACAAAATGTCGTCTTAGAATAGAGGAAAAATTCATTTTTTAATATTGTATAATTTAAAATTTTGCTGATTTTTATTTGTGGTGACAGAAGCAATAGTTGTAGCCAGTTCTTAAATAATCGTATTTAAATGGTTTTCAAGTGTATTCTGATCTAGCAAATAAAGCATGTCATTTCTTGTATCCATAGGAAACAATAATTCCCAAATTTGCCCATGTGTTAGACCTATTTCTGTCACTGCATTGATGGATGTTCCACATGCCTTCGCGCTGGCATGTGCAAGAAGCCTGTCTTCGAAGCTTTGAACATTTTTTTTCATATCTCCGAGAATTTTCTTAAAATACTTTTGTTCGGATGTATATTTTAATAAAAGAGGTTCATGCTTTATGAAGTTATTGCGGCATATCATAACATCAGAGATACTGCGGGCAATTGTTCTCTCTTTTTCCGATAGGTTGATAACGCACATGTTTAGTGGTTCCCAAGAAATTTCCAAAAGCATAGTTAACAGCTCAACTTTATTACCAAAAAAATCATAGATCTTATTTCTTGAAACCCCATCTAAATGAAGTAACTGGGAAACTTGAAAGCTATTGAAATCTGATCTCAAAATGAGTTGTCTCGACTCTTGAAGAATTTTGTTTATAAAGAGAAACTGTTTCATTTCTTACCAATCCTTTCCTGAATAGAGGAATTAACCGGCGGTGGAAATTCCGTAAAAAAAAGAATCTTCAGCAAATGGTACATAAACCTTATGCTGTATTTAATTATTGAAATTAAAAATGAGAATGAGTGTGCTGAAATACCCTCAATTTGAAAATTATTGAAGTAAAGTATATATGCTGGAAATGAATTGAGACTGCGAAATTCCTTACAGTCTTTATCACTATAAATAAGTTTGTACATAGACCAGATACTAGAGAAGCGTTTAATATAGAATCGTAATAAAAAACTTCTACGCGCAAACGTCCGGGCGCCATACGCGGGGCGTTCATCCCAAGTCAAAAGCGGAAGTTAAAAAAAACAATATGTAATAAATCTAAGAAACCTCAGTACGCAATGATGGTCTGAGGAATTAGGATGCTTTTGTATTTGGCGGACCCCGAAATAAGAGGCCAGCTATATACACAGATAATTTCTGGTATGGAAAATCAAAGCATAAAACCTTTCTTTGAGATAAGCTCTTTTCGAAAAGCTGCGAATTATCACTAGATTTTAAATGAGTGGGAAGTATGCAAATGTCGCTTACCTTGGTTGATATATCTGCAGTTTTGGTATAGCATATTTCTTCACCGAAATGGAAAAATGCGGTATCCCCTTTTTCAACTGGTTGCGTAATCAGGGCATCATTATCACAAAAAGCTAACTTTAAATCTAATCCGTATTGGTCAGTTTTCTGAGGATGTGAAACAATACTGTGACCTATTAATATGAATAGGAAAACGAACAGTTGAATTATGGTAAACCTTTTTTGCATATCAGTAGTCATAAATATAGCAATTTTAATCATCAATATGTTATGACATCCTAAGACTTTTTCTATTTTTTCGGTCAACATTAAGTTAGGTATCATACATTAAAAATATATGAAGAATTTAGTTCATTATGATAGATGAAGCTGATTTTAAGACCAAAATTCTTTGACGAAAAACTTAGAAATATTTTTTAGAATTCATTCATAATTAAGATTTATTTGTACCTTTATGAAGTTTATGCAAAAAAGGTTTACCATACTGATTATTCTGCTGGCCCAAATTATTGTTTTGGGACATGGCCTTTTTGCGCATCATCACCATGAAGAAGCCGAAATATTCCAGCATATTCGTGGTGGTGAAGTTAACACTGGAAAAGTAGATATCGGTCACTTATTCTCAGGAATTCAACATACCGGAGATCAGATTACTTATACAAGTTACGATAATTCTGATTTAAAATCGGCTAAAGATACCGTTAAGATATTTTTAGCTACTGTGCCGGATTACAGAATGTATTGGGAGTACACCATTGTATTCTTACAGCATACTTTTCCGCCTGAAGGACATATTGCCTATCAATCTCCCCTTCATTGTGGTTACTCTCTCAGAGGGCCTCCTATGTTCATCGTTGCCTAACTTTCGGAAACTCCTGAAGGTTAATTTTTCTATTCTGCCTGACATGATTGGGCAATATTTAAATATTACTTTTTTTAACAACGATGAAAAAACTACTTTATATCGCAGTACTTGCTGCTTTCACTTTTACTTCTTGTGGCAACAATGCCAAAACAGCAACAGAAACTACTGAAACTGAAATCACTCAACCTGAAGCCTCACAGCCTGTAAACCAGGATAGTGCAATCAAGGCCCATGGCCATTCACATGATGCCAATGGCGGACATGCCACTGCTCCAGCAGCTGCAAAACAGGATAGCAGTAAATCTGCTGGGGTGAATCAGGACAGTGTGGACAAAGCGCACGGACACAAACACTAATTCATTTCTTTTTTTAGTATTCACAATCAATAGAACCCTTATCAGCCCCTGATATTTGGGGATGAATCGGTGTTGTATCATATTTAAATTCAAATGGATTATATTAAAGTAGTCTTGTCTACCCTGCTTTTAGTTGTGCTCTCAGGTGCGCTATATGCACATGGGGTCGATGAAGACACCCAAACGTTTTTGAGTGGCAACTCAGGTGTCGCCTTTGTCCCATTTCTGTATATCGGAGCCAAGCATATGCTGACCGGTTATGATCATCTTTTGTTTCTGGTAGGGGTAATTTTCTTTCTCTACAAACGCAAGGAGGTATTGCTCTATGTCAGTTTTTTTACGATCGGACATAGTGTTACGCTCCTGTTAGGCGTATTAGCAGATATGGCTATCAACTCTTACCTCATAGATGCCATCATCGCGCTATCTATTGTCTACAAAGGTTTTGACAATCTGGGTGGTTTTCAGCGTTTTCTTGGATTCCAGCCCAATACGAAAGCTGCTGTTTTGATCTTTGGGCTATTCCATGGTTTTGGACTTGCAAGTAAACTACAGGAGCTTAGCTTCAGCCGAGAAGGCTTGCTAACCAACCTGATCGGTTTTAATATAGGCGTCGAGATCGGTCAGTTTATCGCCCTAGCTCTTGTTCTTTTTATTATCTCCAGTTGGAGAAGGTCGCCCAGCTTCCTGAAATTTTCAACACTTACCAATACCCTGCTCATGGCAGCCGGTTTTCTTTTGTTCGGCTATCAGATAGTCGGTTTTATCACATCTTAATACCTATTAAAAATGTCAGAAATAACACATCAAATATTAGATAAACAATCCATTGTAAAGCAGGTGCTTATTGCGCTTGTGATCGGCTCTGTCCTACTTGTGAGCGCAGTGCTTCCCGCAGAATATGGGATCGATCCTCTGGGAATCGGAAAAGTAACTGGTTTTAGCAAGTTGTATGTTCCCGAAGATAAGTCGGTAGCCACTACAAGCCAGACCGAACATAAGCTTTTGACAATAGACAAGGTAGGTTCAGGTCCGGAAGTGGCCAGACCAACTGCAGCTGATAACCCTCCGCCAGCAGAGCAGCTGGCTGAACGCACTGATGAGGCGAGTGTGCTGGTACCAGCGGGTAAAGGATTGGAATACAAAATCAACATGCTGAAGTACGGTGCATTGAAATACGAGTGGACCACCGATAAAAATGAAGTCTATTTTGATTTTCATGGTGAGGTTAAAGACCACAACGACTACTTTGAAAGCTATACAATTGCGTATTCCAATAATGTTGCGGGATCTTTTATCGCTCCTTTCGAAGGACCACAGGGCTGGTATTTTAAAAACTACTCAAACGAGGATATAACGGTCAAGATTAAACTGAAAGGTCAGTATCTCCTTAAAAAATAAATTTAACAATATCATGATATGTTAAACAAGATCATTCATTTTTCTATAAAGAATAAGTTGGTGATCGGATTATTTACCCTGGCATTAATTTGCTGGGGTACCTATTCCCTTACCAGACTTCCAATAGATGCCACGCCTGATATCACCGATAATCAGGTTATGGTCATCACCGTGTCGCCGACACTCGCCGCCCAAGAGGTGGAACAATTGGTCACATTTCCGGTCGAACAGACCATGGTCAGCATTCCCGGAATTAAAGACATGCGTTCTTTCTCGCGGTTTGGTCTTTCTATCGTCACCATCGTGTTTAACGAAAAAGTAGATATTTACTGGGGACGGCAGCAGGTACAGGAAAGACTTTCAATTGCATCAAAAAATATCCCTCCCGGTGTGGGAACACCGGAAATGGCACCAGTGACCACAGGATTGGGTGAGATATTCCAGTATGTGGTGCATCCGCAGAAGGGCTATGAAGATAAATATGATGCCACAGAATTACGTACAATACAAGACTGGATCATCAAGAGGCAACTGCTTGGTACACCAGGTGTCGCTGAAGTTAGCGGGTTCGGTGGTTTTGTAAAACAATACCAGATCGCAGTCGACCCGGACAAACTAGCAAGTCAAAATATAACGATATCGGACATTTTCAGCGCGTTGGAGAAAAATAACCAAAATACCGGCGGCGCTTACATAGATAAAGGACCCAATGCTTATTTTATCCGTACTGAAGGTTTGGTCAAAAACCTGGAAGAGATCAAAAATATCGTGGTCAAAAACGAAAATGGCGTGCCCGTATTTGTTCGGGATGTGGCTGATGTAGGATTTGGCAATGGTCCACGTTACGGTGCTGCAACCAGAAATGGGCAGGGCGAAACAGTGACAGGAATTGTCATGATGCTCAAAGGCGCTAATTCATCCGAAGTCATTTCGAATGTAAAGGCTAAAATAGCGGAAATACAAAAAGGACTACCAAAAGGCGTTGAAATCGAACCTTTCCTAGATCGTAAAAAACTTGTGGACGGTGCGATTTCAACGGTTTCGACTAACCTGATCGAAGGTGCTCTTATCGTTGTTTTCGTTCTGATCTTATTTTTGGGAAATCTCCGCGGTGGTCTTGTCGTTGCATCAGTCATTCCTTTGGCCATGCTGTTTGCAATCTGCATGATGAACCTTTTCGGTGTATCGGGCAATCTGATGAGTCTGGGGGCAATAGATTTCGGAATTATTGTAGATGGTACGGTCATTATAGTGGAAGCTGTCATGCATAGGATTACGGGAAGTAAAGCGCGATATGGGGGTATAGAAAAACTCTCCCAGGATCAGATGGATGACGAAGTTTATGAGTCATCGCGCAAGATCCGTTCGGCAGCAGCATTTGGTGAGATCATTATTTTGATTGTTTACCTTCCATTATTAGCGTTGGTTGGTGTAGAAGGGAAAATGTTCACACCAATGGCACAAACGGTGTCATTCGCAATTCTTGGTGCATTTCTACTTTCATTCACATATGTTCCGATGATGTCGGCGCTGGTTTTAAGTAAAAAGACAACACACAAGGAAAACTTCTCTGACCGGATGATGAATGCGATCCAGCGCTTCTATGCACCGATAATTGAAGGCGCAATGAAAAAGAAACTGTTGGTAGTTATTTTGGCTGTAGCACTGTTTATTGTTACCATATTTACATTCAACAGAATGGGCGCTGAATTTATTCCCCAATTAGATGAGGGAGATTTCGCTGTTGAAACGCGTGTTCCGGTGGGAAGTTCCATTAATCAGATGATCGCTGTTTCGAAAAAGGCGCAAGATATTCTCCTCAAAAATTATCCCGAAGTAAAACAGGTGGTGAACAAAATCGGTTCCGGTGAAATTCCTACAGATCCGATGCCTATTGAAGCTGGTGACATGATGGTAGTCTTAAAACCTAAAAAGGAATGGACCAGTGCGGAAAACCGTGAAGAACTGATCGAAAAAATGCAACAGTCTCTGGCTGTTATCCCAAATGCGACATTCAGTTTTCAGCAACCGATACAGATGCGTTTCAATGAATTGCTAACAGGTGCAAAACAGGATGTTGTACTTAAAATTTATGGAGAGGATCTTGATGTACTCTCGGATCTTGCCTCAGACGTGGGCAAAAAGATTCGCAATGTTGATGGTGTGGAAGATCTTTATGTTGAAGAAATAACCGGGCTGCCTCAGATCAATATCAAGTTCAACCGGGATAAGATTGGCCAGTACGGGATGAATGTAGATGAGATCAATAGTGTCGTATCCGCGGGATTTGCAGGTAAAATATCCGGGCTTGTCTATGAAGGGGAACGTCGGTTTGATCTTGTGGTCAGATTGGACAGTGCCGCACGTGTTGATATTACTGATGTTCAGAATCTATTTGTCAGTACACCAAATGGTCTTCAGGTACCCTTAAGTGAACTTGCAGAGGTGAGCTATAAACCCGGTCCCGTGCAAATACAGCGTGACAATGCCAAACGGCGCATTACCGTTGGCTTCAACGTACGTAACCGTGATGTTAAGAGTATAGTAAATGATATACAGGATGTAATAGCAGCCAGGGTCAAAATTCCTTCGGGATACTATGTCACCTATGGTGGGCAGTTCAAAAACCTGGAAGAAGCCAACGCTAGGCTTGCTGTAGCACTACCGGTAGCCTTATTACTCATCTTATTGTTACTCTATTTTACGTTTCACTCTGTCAAACAAGGACTGCTGATATTCACAGCAATACCATTGTCGGCCATTGGTGGTGTATTCGCACTGTTAATCCGCGATATGCCGTTTAGTATCTCGGCGGGTGTGGGATTTATTGCACTCTTCGGCGTGGCCGTACTGAATGGCATAGTCCTGATTGCTGAATTTAACAGGCTTGAAGCTGAAGGAGTCTCAGATATCATGGAGCGGGTACGTGTAGGAACAAAAGTCAGGTTACGCCCCGTATTAATGACCGCTACTGTGGCGTCGTTGGGTTTCCTACCGATGGCCATTTCCGCATCATCAGGTGCTGAAGTACAACGCCCATTGGCGACTGTCGTGATCGGCGGACTGATCACCGCGACGGTACTCACGCTGGTCGTGCTACCAGTACTGTATATCTATTTTTCAAAATCATCGAAAAACACCGTCATGAAAACACTGCCACCCACACTCCTATTGATCATGGGTTTATTTGCACTTCCTGAAAGCGCAGGCGCGCAGGTGGCTGATCTGCCATCCAAAGCCCTGACGCTCGATCAAGCTATTGACCTAGCATTAAAGAACAATGCGCAGATCAAAATTGCAGCGTATGATGTCAATATCCAGCAGGCTCTGAAAAAAGGCAGTATCACAATGCCCAAGACAGATATTTCCTATTCACAAGGTGTTGTCAGTAATCCTACGATAACGGATAACCTGATCAATATAGGTCAGCGGCTGGAGTTCCCAACTGTTTACAGCAATCAGGCCAAGGTCGCCGAAGAAAAAATAAAAAGCAGTCAGGCTTATAGGTCTGTCACCGAAAACGACCTCAGACGGGATGTAAAGCTAGCATATGGACAATACCAATATGCACTTGAAAAAAGATCGTTACTGATTGGTCTGGACAGTATATACATCAAGCTGAGCAAAGCGAGCACTGTACGATACAAAACAGGAGAATCTACTAGCCTTGAAAATATCACATCTACTGTACAGGCCAGACAGATCCAGAATGAACTGGAAAAGAATGACGCTGATATTATCATTGCCAAACGGCTGATGCAGACTTTACTTAATACAACTGAAGATATCACGATCAGCGAACAGCAAATTACCGCCAGGGAACTTCCGCTGAATGCAGAGACCCTACCCCTGGATAATCCGCTTCTTGCTTTTCTAAGACAGGAAGTTGAGGTAAACCGTAAAAATACCACATTGGAGAAAAGCCGGATGTTACCGGACATCATCCTTGGATTTAGCAGTCAGACATACAAAGGACAACAGAGCATCAACGGAATGGAGAGAACGTATACTGGAAAAGACCGGTTTAATTTCTTCCAGATTGGCGTCGGTGTTCCAATCTTTCCCGGCGGATATCGGGCAAAAGTGAATGCATCTAAGCTAAATGAGCAGAAAGCGCTCGCCCAAATCGAGCTGGCAACAACAAATCTAAGTGGACAATTAAGGGAACTGGCCCAACAATATGTGAAATTTCAGAAGTCCCTCCGCTATTATCAACAAGATGCGCTACCCCAGGCTGAGCTCATCATTCGAAATTCGGAAAAGAGCTTTAGAAGTGGTGACATATCCTATACGCAATACTTACAAAACCTAACACTGGCAAGTAATATCCGGTTTGAATATCTTGACAATCTCTACAATTATAATCGGGCAACAATAGCTATCGAAGCCATATTGGGAAACAAATAATTAAATAGTCAACAATGAAAACATCATCAAAAAAATATATACCACTGCTACTTGTTGCGACCACATTGGGAGTCTCCTGTGGCAGCGGCAAACAAGAGGCTACGGCAGAAAAAGCGCCAACAGAACAGCTAGCAAAGGATAGCACAACAGGGAGTAGCAGAAAGATCTCCTTCACAGCGGATCAGTACAAGTTGTCAGCTATACAAACAGGAAAGATCGAACAGCGAAACATGAGCAATGTGATCAAAATGACTGGGACAATTGATGCCGAGCCGGGCAGCGTTGCTTCGGTATCGGCGCCGCTGGGCGGATATCTTACCACACCGGGTCTGCTGCAGGGACAAGAAGTGAGAAAGGGTCAGCTTTTGGCAACATTGGAGAATCCTGAATTTATATCCATTCAGCAGCAATATCTCGAAAGCCTGGGCCGCCTCACCTATCTCGAGGAAGAATACAGAAGGCAGCAGGCATTACGAAAGGAAGATATCAATGCCGCCAAAACCTTTGAACAGGTGAGCTCTGATTTAACAATTCTGAAAGCTAAAATATCGGGTTTGGAACAACAATTGGCATTGATAGGAATTAGTAGCAATGCTCTAAAACGCAGCGGACAAATAGGTCGTACAGCGAGCCTATACGCTCCCATCTCCGGATACATCAAAACAAGCAATGTTAACAGAGGAAAGTATGTTGCCTCAACAGATGTACTCTTTGAAATCATGGGAACCAGCAATCTGCACCTTGCCTTAAACGCTTTTGAAAAGGATCTGGGTAAAATCCGTGCTGGGCAAACGGTCAAGTTTTCTTTGGCTAACGAAAACAGTTATAATAGAACAGCAAAAGTATTTTTGGTAGCACAATCAGCAGACGACAACAAAATGATTCCCGTACTATGCAATTTCACCAAGGAAGCTGGACTATTGCCGGGTATGTATATTAAGGCATTTTTAGAAACGCAAGCAGAAAATCAATATGCTGTGCCAACGGAAGCGATTGTACAGCTCGAAGGTACCGACTATATTATTGAACAAAAGCAGCAATCCAAGACAAATTTTGATTTTGAATTGGTTCCTGTTTCAAAAGGTGTCGAACAGGCTGGATATACAGCCATTGTACTACCATCTTCTGTTGATATAGCATCATTCACCTTGGTAACAAAAAATGCATACACGATTCTTTCCGCAATTAAAAATGCCGAAGAAGAAGAATAAGCCGATTGTGCCCCTTACTTCCTACCTAAAATCGGAAAGCCAGCGCAGAAGAAGAAAAAGTAAAATTATTTTACCTCCTCCTCAACAGAAAGGAGGAGGTTTTAACAAAAAGCACTCACCTAGGATGTTTGGTTACTCCGTGATAGCATTTGTTATTATTTTATTTATTGTAATATTGTTTATGGTAGCATTGGTTTCAGGAGTTCGAATTAATTAAAGTACAACCTGAATAGTTATTATACAAAAATGTGGAATAGATCAAGTTATGGAAAATATTTTTTATCGTGTTTTTAGACCATTCGCCACACTTCGCAATGCAGTTTTTGCAAAACTTTATGTCGCTCAGATTGCCAGTCTTTTTGGAGACGCGTTTACCTGGCTGGGGCTTGCACTCTTGGTTTATAATATAAGTCCTGAGAACTCTGCGACAATACTGGCATCGGCATTGACCCTTCGGGTAACAGCTTATATTATCTTTTCTCCATTCGCCGGTGTTATCTCCGACAAAATGAAAAGAAAAAACATTTTGCTCTTAACTCAATTGGGACGAATGGCTATCGTATGCCTTTTCCCATTCGTCACAGCTCAATGGCAGATCTATGTGCTCATTTTTCTGCTCAATATATTTGCGGCATTTTTTACCCCAACCTACCGCGCCATTATACCGCAGATTATCGAAAAGGAAATGTACAGGGAGGCGAATGGTCTTTCAATGGCGACTTTCCAGCTACTGAGTGTATTCGGTCCGGCATTAGCTGGTATCTTTTCGGTCTGGTTGGGTGCCAAACAGATTTTCTTTGTTGATGGTCTGATGCTGCTCTTGGCGGTGGCACTTATAGGAACGATCTCCCCTTTAGCTTTGCAGCGGGGAGTCAATAATGTCGAAGCAGAAAAACCGGGACATACCTGGCGTGATATTTTTAGAAGTGTACACTTACTTTTTGGTAACAAAATCTTACGATTCTCTTTAAGTATTGAATTTATTTCGGCAGTAGCAGGCGCAATGGTACTGGTAAATACGATCGGGCTAATAAAAACATCGCTTCAACTAGACGATACACATTACGGATGGATAATGTCCGTTTTCGGTATCGGAGCTGCCATTTCAGCATTTCTTTTGGGTAGTTTAGATAAATCCAAAACACGAAGGATCTCATTGATCAGTGGGGCGATAATGATAGGACTCGCTATTACTTTTGCCAATTTTGTAGGGTTCAATAGCCTAATGATCTTATGGGTGTTTGCTGGTATTGGTCAAACGCTAGCCGATATGCCTTCAGAGACGTTGATAGGTGAAAACATCGAGCCACAGGATCAAGGAAAGGTATATGGAACCCATTTTGCATTTTCCCATTTATGGTGGGCAATTGCTTATCCCATAGCAGGTTTTTTTGGTTCACAATTTGCGGACCGAGCATTTTTGTATGGCGGACTTCTTACCTTGGCTTTGGCAATTGGCGTTATCTTATTTTTTAAAGTTAAGGGATGGAAAAGCACCTGAAAATAGCTTAAACTAGCGCTTTTTCTCTACAAACAATAATAACCTATTTAGCTGCACTCATAAAGCATCTAATTTAATTTCGTTTAATTTTTATTCTAAAAAGTTCGGTCTTAAAAAATATTTTTTTTCATAATGCCCTTGATAATAGCCATATTTTCAGTATCATCCCAGCTAATTCTAAATCGAGAAAATATCTGTCAATTTTTAAAGCAAAATTTACCACACATTCACATCTTGTCTTTTGATCTTAATGACCATTTGTTTACAATGTCTATCCGAATGACTGTCGATCATTCTCAGAAAATCATAACGCTGCTAATGCAAAGGAACCTAGAAGTAAAGCTATTGAACTTGGAAAATCAGTAGTTGCTTTTTATTTTGAATATTTATTCAAAGTAAAGCGAACCATTGGTGTAGATTCTAAAGAATTCTTTTTTATAGACCTCACCAATTGGTATTTCCACATCGTCGATCATGACGCCATGATGATCAAAGGACTCTATAAAATTTAAGTTGACAACATAAGACTTGCTAATGCGGATAAATATATCCTGTGGCATTTTCTGATGAATCGTCTTTAGGTTCATTGCCGTAATTAGCCTTTGGTCTCCAATATAAAGCACAACATAATCTTTCAAGCCTTCTACATACTTAATCTCATCGAAATTAATCTTATGGAAACGACGCTCTGACTTAATAAGAAGAAAGTTTTCCGAGAAAGACTCCAGCGAGCTTTTTTCAGTTTCATTGGAAAGTAGCTTAGAAAATAATGAAGCTTTATTAATTGCTTTTTTGAGTCGAACCTCATCAATTGGCTTTAAAAGATAATCAATTGCTTCAAGTTCGTAGCTTTTCAGTGCATATTGCGGATATGCGGTCGTAAAGACGACCAGCGTATTATCAACTAAACTTTCGGCAAATTCAACTCCTGATATATTTGGCATTTCAATATCTAGAAATATAAGATCGACCATATTCTCTTTAAGGAATGCACGAGCTGTGGACACATTGGAAAATACATCCAATATTATAAGTGCGGAATGCTCCAGAATTAATGCTTGCAATTCCGCCCGAGCAAGGGGCTCATCGTCAATGATTATACAGTTCATATTTTTAAGATAAGGCTAACACTATATTCATTTTGACTAGAAATCATTTCTAGATGAAAAGAATTTCCAAAGAGTAGCTGTAGACGTCTACTTATATTTTTTAAGCCCAAACCACAATTATTCTTAGCCGGAATATAAAGTGGATCAACAGAATTAATGCATCTAAATGTCAAAGAATCTTCAACAATACCTATCTCGATAAGTATTGTCGCATGTTCCTCTTCGATTGTTGTACTATGTTTTACTGCATTTTCGACAAATGTTGTAAACAAATTTGGAGGCAGCATAATGCCTCTTACACCTTGCTCAGGAGAAGTAAAAACGATAGAGGCTTGGAGATTGTCGCGACGTAGCTTTTCCAAGCTCAGGAAATTGGACAAAAACTTGATTTCACTGCCCAAAGTTGTACGTTCTTCATTGTTTTCATAAAGCTGATAACGTAGAAATTCAGATAGTCTCATAATCACGGTATTTGCTTTGTCAGGATTTGTACGAACCAAGGCTTTAATACCATTAAGCATATTAAAGAGAAAATGTGGATTGATCTGGTTCTTTAATGTATTTAATTCCATGCTTAATGTGACATTTTTGAGTTCAGCAATATTTTGATTATCCTTGACCCAGCGCTGGAAGAGCTTTATCGTAGTCGTAATAAGAATAATAGGTACGGCAATTATTGTCCCCTCAACTGGACCTGTCTGTGTGTCTATTTCATGAATTTTTCTCGCTTGAATAAATAGCGTTGGATAGTGGCTTATCAAATAGGAAGCAAAGCCTATCCCCGCTTTCACAATCATGATAAGTACTAAAATATACATAATATACTTCCCCTTAAAAAACAAATAGGGAACCAGGACATACATATTCGCATAAAATAGTCCCATAAAGATAAACATAACATAGAATAACCTGGAAAACTTATAAATACCTTCATAGGCTTCAAGCCAATTGGAGAAAAACAATATAATGAAAAATGATGCAAGCAGTGCTAGATGTCGAAATACGCGATATCGATCATTAACAATAAATGCTATTAGTTTCGGGTCCAAACCAAGATTATTATATCCCATACCTTAGAAATAACATAGAACAAATATAGTCTACATCAATGCTTTCTCCATAATTATTATACCAAATGCCCTCCTCTTTCTACTAAATTTTTATAGCTTATTTTGTTAGTATAAAATCTAAGTCATTTGGTATAAAAGTCAAAATATCAATTGTTAAAACCAATTTATTTGTAGTGCATTTACACTTAATCGAAAAATGAGCGAGTATTCGCCACGAATAAAATTTATAGGTTAAAATTTATAATAATGACAGGAAATCTAACATCCAATCTGATAGCAGTAGCGCTCTTTTTATTAGCCCTGCCCAGTTTCTCTCAAACTCAACCACTAAAAAAACAGCTGCCTGATAGCCTACGTCAAAAGGCAGTAGCATTTATGGCAAATAAATTTGCTGATGCCCGTCCGCTAAATATTGAATTTACGGTTCAGTTACCGACCGATTACACTGTAAATTCACAAAAAGGGAACTCATTACCTGATGGCAAAATAACCAATTTTAATCAACTTAAAACCAATTTGAACTATAATTTCATACGTAAAAGAAAATGGATGCTGGGAGCAAGCGTGGAATATCGGTACTACAGTATTACCAATGAAACTTCAACCGAGCAGCAGCCGACAGTTACCAATAGCTTGAAAAGCAATTTTAGCTATCATTCCTCTTCAATTAATTTCACTTATTTTTCCCGTCTTTTTGGAAAGACAATGATTTATGGCGTCAATGGTATTGTTGATGGCAGCGAAAAAGGTTTCGAAAGGACTCGAGGACTTGTTTTTGGTTCCATGATTTTAAAGGCCGACCAACGCACAAAAATTATTGTTGGTGCTATGGCAAATGTTGGTCCAAATGCTCAGATACCTGTTCTTCCAATGTTTACCTACGAACGTAAATTTGGGAAGGATATGGTGATGGATATCCTACTGCCCAGACAGATTTTGCTGCGAAAATATTTCCCTCATCGTTCAAGGCTCTCGATAGGTGCTGAAATGGACCAAACTAATTTCTTTTTATATGACATCAAATCATTTGATTCCTCGAAAATTTATGAATGGCAACAAGCAAGTAGTAATACCGGGCTCATTTATGAACATATATTAGGAAAGTATTTTATTGCGACATTCAGAACGGGGGCTAAAATCCCATTGAGTGGAAGGCTGTATGAAAAAAATAAGGTGAGAGATCCACTTTTCAAAATTTCGGCCGCTCCTTCGTTTTATTTCAATATAGGAATTTCCTTTAATCCTTTTATGCCTTTAAAAAGAAAATGATCACTTAACAGAAATTACCCAAGTGAGGCGAAGAGGGGTATAATTAACTCCTGTGGTGATATGCTCCTCTTCTTATTTTGATCTAGTTTCTTTTCTGGTATTGTTTTGTTCTTATATTTTTTAGTCAAAACGGTAATTTAGTTGATTGTTTGATGTGTCTCATAACAAATGAGCTTTGAATTTTGCTGATATGAGGTATTGCAGATAACTTCTTCGTCACAAAATCATTGTAAGCATCAGGGTCCTGTACAATGACTTTAAGAATAATATCAAATATACCACCAGTAACGTAAGCTTCCATAATTTCATCATACTGGTGTACTTTTTCCAGAAATTCCTCCACACATTCTATCCGTTGCGTATTGAGAGAAACTTTCACAATAACGGTAAAGTTGAGCCCTACTTTTCTTGGATCCACCAACGCAACGTAGTCAGTGATATATCCCTCTCCTTCAAGCTTCCGTATCCTGTCATAAATTGAGGTTCTTGACATATTGAGACGCTCAGTTAAATCAGTAATATCAAATTTTGAATTCTCCTGAAGTAATCTGAGCAGGTCGATATCCTGTTTATTTAATGTGTTCATCCGGATTTTTTACAATAAAGGTACGAAAACAAGATTCAAAAATGTTCAAAAAATGTATAATTAATGAATTTATCGTATATTTTACATAATTAAAGCCATAAAAAAATACTAAAACTGGTATTTTGTACATTTGTAAGTATTAAATACATTTCAACATGCTTAAATATATCATTCTAGTTGCCCTTGGGGCAATCAGTTATGGAACACTTACTTCTTTTGCAAAAATAGCATATGGCCAGGGATACTCAGCCGGAGAAATAACTTTCGTACAGGCCTTATTAGGCGCAATGATTTTATGGTCGCTTGCAATATTGCGGAATATCAGAAAAAAACAGAAGTTGAAGCTCAATTGGAGACTCGTTCTGGCAGGTACATCAATGGGATTTTCAGCTTACTGCTTTTATTATTCCGTCAAGTTTATTCCTGTGGCCCTGGCAATTGTGCTGCTCATGCAGGTATCCTGGATCGGAATCATCGGTGAGTGGCTTATCTTTAAAAAGAAGCCTTCCAGATTAGAAATCGCTACAAGCGTCATCATCATTATCGGAACAGTTCTGGCAGGTAATCTGATGCATATACAAAGCATGAATTTTTCTATGACCGGTATTGCATTAGCCACGGGGGCAGCATTCCTGTACACGATTTATGTACTTTCGACCAGCAAGCTGGGTAATGACACCCCGATGCTGGAAAAGAGCGCACTTATGACCACTGGCTCGGCATTGATGATTCTTCTGATCAATTTCCCTTCAATTACAGCCAGCACACACCTTGATTTTGGTTTACTCAGATGGGGAACCTTTCTCGCTGTTTTCGGAACTGTTATTCCACCGATATGTTTTACAACCGGAATGCCGAAGATCGGTCCGGGGCTAAGCACGATTCTCCTCACACTGGAACTGCCAGCTGTTGTGCTTTGTGCCTATCTAATCCTTGGCGAAAAGGTCACCGTAGTACAGATTATTGGGATCATCATTATGATCTCCGCGATCATCTATCTCAACATTGTAAAAAATAAAAGAGAAAAATCAAAAGACAAACTAACAGAGAAGCAATTGCTGTCTGGTAGTTAAACTTTTCCAATTAAATATCAAACCAACCACTAAACTTAAAACAGAAAAAATGAAAAGTGAACAGAATATAGTGTACATAGCTGGAATGGCTGTACAATATAACCGAAAATATCCCGGAAATCCCGTCATTGTCTTTCTTCATGATTCCCTGGGCAGCATTGAATTATGGCGGGATCTCCCTCTTCGGATTTCCGGTGCGCTCCAGTGCAATACCCTAGTATATGACCGCTTGGGTCATGGGATAGCTCATCCGATGCCTAGCCCCTTAAGAACGGCCGAATATCTGGAAAAGGAAGCTGATACTTTATCGGAATTACTGGAAGAATTGGGCATCGACAATGCCATTTTGCTTGGGCATAGTGACGGTGGTTCCATTGCGCTGATTGCTGCTGCAAAATATCCGGACAAGATTAAAGCTGTTATATGTGAGGCCGCACATATCTTTGTTGAAGAAATTACATTAAATGGAATTGAGGAGGCAATCAATGCCTATCAGAACACAAATCTTCCTGATCGGCTGGCAAAATATCACGGTGATAAAGTGGATACCCTATTTAGGGCATGAACAGAAACTTGGATGAGCGAAGCTTACAGAACATGGAATATTGAACATTTTCTGCCAAATATAAGCTGTCCCCTTTTATTTATTCAAGGAGAAGCCGATGAATATGGAACAATGTTACAAGTGGAAAAAATAATTGATCAGGTAAGTGGAAAAGCTATAAAATATATTATACCCAAAATTGGGCATACCCCGCACAAAGAGGCTCCTGAAGAGACATTTCAAGCCATCGAAGAATTTATCCTCAGTATTTTGTAGTTTACATTATTTTAAAAGAACACTTCTGGCCTATATGTATAAACTTCAGTAAGCGATACTTTTAAATAAACTTGGCTCCTTATCCAGGATCATTCAGTAAGTATCCTATTTTTCCAACAGCTAAGATTGGACTTTTCTAATAAAAACTTACCATCTGCATTCATCTATAGAAATTTTATAATTTTGATTCTAGAAAAATTCTACAAAAATGTTTATATTAGAATACCAATAATTAAAAAACGCACCCAAAACAGCACCAAATTTGAGCCAAAAGCTAACAAATGTAGTAGTCAAAAGTGGGTTTAAACAATATAAAGGCAATATTATGAAGAAACGTGAAATTCGAATCCCGCCTCTTCCGCCAAGACAAAAAGGCTTTCTGAGAAATCAGAAAGCCTTTTTTTGTTTTTGAGCAAAAAGCAGTACCTAAAATATATCTAAACGGATCATACCGAAAGTTTGGGGGGTAAAGTTTTAAGCATACAATTTCATTACTCTATATAGGAAGAATGTGGTGTCCCTTACGCCACGAAAGACACTCCTGAAGGCTTTGAGCTTTGCATTGAAAGATTCTGCTGAAGCATTGGTGCTTCTGTTGTCGAAGTAGTGTAGGACATATTGATGATGCGCTGCAATGGATCTTGCTACGCTCTCAAATGAAGTGATGCCTGCATTCTCAACCTAATTATACCACAGTCACAGTTTGGTAAATGCTATCTTTTTGTCCTTGCATTTATTGAGTATGTCACCTAGGGCAATTCCAAGGTCATAAGCCCGCTTTAGCCTGGGAAACCGTATAAACAGCAATTCAGCTCGGCTTTTCTGGTTTTCGGACCATCGGCTTGGATGCTTGAACAAGAGGTGTCTGTATCTAGCTAGTAGTTGTTTGAGCGTGTCTCCATTAGGCAACAACTCGCGTTCATATGGGGTTTCTCTCTTTCGCGATTCCATTATCTTCTTGCTTTCCGCATCCAATACCTCCCAACGATACTTGATACGGAGTTCCTGCACAACATCGTAAGCTAACTGTTGGACATGGAACCGATCGACCACACGTCTGGCATTCCTGAAACATCTACGGATTGCCTTAGCCATGTTCGGCGCCATATCCATGGTCACTTCTTTTACCTTATTCCTTGAGCGCAGGGGAATTCGTTCAAGAACAGTGATAATATCTTCGGCCTTTGTTCCCTTGATAGTTGCCAGAATAGTCCCTTTGCGGCCTTTAGCCGACTTACTGCTTAAGATCGTGTAAAGCTCCCCGTTACTAAAGCTGGTCTCATCAATGCTTAGCTGTTCGGAGATGTTTTCAGCAAACAATGTCCAGCTCTCCGCATGCGGCTTCTGGTTCCAATCATGGAAATCACTGAAATGGTTCTTATATTGATCCTGCAGTTGCTTGCCATCCATCTGAAAGAATAATCCTACCAATTGGGCACTTACCGGATAGTTATCCAAATATTTTCTTTAAAAAAAGCCAGAATTCAGTCGTCATTCGAGTACCCTCACGCACCAGGTTCCAATCTCTTGTGATAATCTGTCCCGTATCTAACACCTTCCGGCGCGGCGGATATGTAGTGTAACTTTCTGACCTCTAATGGGAAAGCCTGAAATCTCTGTGGAAGGCATAAATCCCTTTGACTCCAACTTACTTTTCTCATATCCCGTTGGAGCAATATTAAGCTCGTCTAGATAAATGTGGAGCTGATTGTCTATCTAATCGACTTCTAAAATCTGAAAGTATTCTAAAAGCCCTTCAGGCATCAATAGGGATAGTAATTTTATTAGTGGCTACATTGTCCAGCACCACTCAATCGTCTTTTAGTGTATTACCAGGTTTTATCTCAGTCACAACAGCGATTTTTATTTTTTACACAAGTGTAGCTTCCCCCCCCCTCTTGCTCTCTTTCTGTTGCAACAAACGAAGACCAGGTGGTGGTCAGATTATCTCTTTCTACAGTACTTGTTCAGTGCTTGTTCAGTGCTTGTTCAGTGATCACTCAGTATAGACTGTATAAGCAGTGACTTACTAGTGTCTAAATATTGATTAAAAATTGTTATTACATGCGATTTAGTATTAGGATGCTTCCGTTTTAATATTTCTTGAATAGCTACACCCGAATCAGGTAATTATGGTAGTCATCAAAAATGGGGTTCGTAGGACTGTTTCCAGGAAAGCAGGTTGTCATACTGCGCAGATCTCCGGTTAATATCTCAACTGAATCTACTGAATTGGAACATCTTAGCATATTGTAAATAGTAATAAGAATACGGCATTCATATCATTACAATTAATTCCACATATACTTGAGATGCTGGATAGATCAACTAAATTAAAACCACCAGGCGTTTGCCTCCATCGATACCCATTTCCCAAGCGTTTTCAATGTTTTTAAGTGGAATATTTACCGTTTCAATTTTTAATTTTCCGTCAGCAGCAAGCTGAAACATTTCGGGAAGTATTTCTGTAATCAATAGTATTAATTCTTCTGGCGTCCAGGTTCCTAAGCCCGAACCGGAAAGCTGAATAGCTGTACTGCGTAAAATGGAAGATGACAATGTAATTGAATCGCTCATCATTCCGCCAACAGTAACATATCGCGTATGGTGCGAAAATCCCCCATTGCCTTTTAATGCTGATAAAATCAGTTCTGCACTCTTTCCCCACAGGTAATCAATAACCACGTCAATTGGATTTTGCTGCTGTAAGATTTTTAGTCGTGTAATAAACGCTTCATCGTCCTGTTTCAACGAAATGATCTCATCTGCACCTAATGATAATAATTCGTTTAAAGACCGTTCGTTTCTCCCTGTCACTATCACCTTTTTCGCACCGTAATGTTTGGCAATTTGCACAGCAATTTTGCCGGTAACACCTGTTGCACCGTTAATAAGTACGGTTTCCCCTTTTTGCAAACCCGCTCTGAAACGTAATGCCAAAGCTGAGCCCATCACTGCGTTTGGTAAAGCTGCTGCTGTTGCATCATCAATATTTACGGGTAACCTTACCATACGTTTTTTTTCAACAATCGCTTTTTCGGCAATCATTCCGCCAACGCCAATTCCATAAACACGTGTACCATCTGCAAGTACCCCAACACCATCTCCACCGACCACTTTTGCTGTAAACACTTCGTTTTGCGAGGAATAATGTTTTCCACTTGCCTGCATTTTGTCAAGGTTTTTCACTGCAGATGCTTTCACCAAAATCAATAATTCATTTTCATTTTGCACTATTGGCTCTGCAAAGTCTACTACATATTTTGGCATTTCGCCTTTTTTCAATACTACTGCTGCTTTCATTTTATATAATTTTATGCAGCAAAATTAAAAACCGATATTTCAGCAGTTGATAACATTTGTTATTAAATCCGTTTTTTTGCCAATACACTTTTTATACGACTTAAATGGACCGAAGAAATCCCAAGATAAGAAGCGATATAATGTTGTGGAACACGTTTTATAATTTCGGGTCTTTCTTTTAGCAAATTGATGTAGCGTTCCTGCGGCGTATTTTTGACCATTGAGAAAAAATATTTCATATAATCGAATGTTCGCTCAAAAACTTTGTCTATAAGCATATCCCGTAACTGTGGAATTTCTTTAATTTCTTCAACTATCCTGTTTAGGTCGGTTTTGTGTATCCACCATAAAATGCTTGGTTCAATGGTTTCTATAGTGGTCTGACTTGGAATATTTTTTCGGAAGCTTTCAATAGAACCCACCGTTTCATTTTCAAAGAAAAATTGACAAGTGATATCTTTACCATTATTATTGAACCAAGCACGAATCCCCCCCTTTTCAATCAGAAACATTTTTTTGGAAACTTCTCCTTCCTTCAAAAGTATGGTTTTGGCAGGAACTTCAATGCGATGGAAGCAATCTATATATTCGTTCCATTTATCGTCATCAAGTTGGAATTTAATTCTGAATTGTTCAAACATTTACTTGTCGTAATTGCACTGTCGATATATAAAATAGCTTTCTTTCAATTCTACTAACCTACAAAAAATTACAGACGTGAAAGAGATATTTTTGCTATAAATGCTAAGCATCTATTTGCTAAAATTTGCCTGATGTAGTTTGAATGTCTCTGGTGAAACTTGGGTCTTCTTTTTAAAGAAACGGCTAAAGTAAGCGGGATCTTCAAAATTAAGCTCGAAAGCAATTTCTTTTATGGTTTTTTCACTCGAGATCAGCATTCTTTTTGCTTCTAAAACCAACCGTTCATGAATTAACTGCGAAATTGACCTACTCATTTTAATCTTTAGAATCTGATTTAAGCGTTTTGCCGTAATACCTATTTCCTTTGCATAGAAGTCAGCAGTGCGCTGTTCCTTATAATATTGATCCAACAGGACAATAAACTGATAAATTCGTTTTTGATTCACATCCTGTTCTAAAAAATATTCCTGATGTAAACGGATTAGATTCAACAAATAAACTTTTATGAGAGCCTTCAAGATAAGATAAGTACCTTCGGGTTTATTGTATTCCTCTTTTATTAAGTTCACAACCTGAGCAAGAATACCAGCATCCCGAGACTTGACGATCAAATGTGTAGATTGTCCTTGCATATTGAAGAGATTGAACACATCCAAAGCATATTCTTTGTCATCCTCCTCCAAGTAATCTCGCTTGAAAGCGAGAAGATATCCAGTATTGGAATTGCTGAACTCTTCCATACGATAGAGTGGAATCAGATAGATATCAACATGAGAATCAGAATCACCAATATTGCTATATTGACAGATAATTTCGAAAAAGGAATTTCTATCTTCACTTTTCAAATAGCTTTCCGGGCAACACTCCAGTTCAAAATATATCATTTTAAGTGGATCAATCTGATGGCTGACTCTCATGTGGTTTTTATTTTAAATTAGTCATTCTTTTTTATTTCGGAGTATATATTCTACCAGTCTTTTTTTCATAAAGTTCGGGAAGAAAAGTCGTAAAATTACTCATTTCCTCATGACAATGTTTACATAGTCCTGCACCTACATGATCGGGATAGATTTTAAGCCGAGTCTCCAAATCATTTGCAAGATCATTACCTTCAAAATAACCCAACCAAAAACGACTTCTCATTTCACAGCCATAGGCAGTATCCCGAATAAAGTGTACCATTTTGGCGGCATAGCCTTCTTGGCCATCCATACCCAATCTCGCGTGAATAGCGGTTACACGCTGTTCTGGAAATCTACTTATATCCAAAATATTTGAGGGATTTAAAAAATTAATCTTCAATTTATGAATTTCATTTCCACCCAATCTTTCGTGGGCAATATGGGTTCCCCCAATATACTTTCCAGTCCCCCTCTCACCGATCCAGTCACTATAAACATGGTCTTCTTTATGCCACAGTAAATACTGATGCGTATCCTGAATATAGGAAAACCACCATTCAATCATTTCGCCGTTTATATTGGCCAGTGAAGACCTTGCTGCAACAACAAGTAAACCGTCTTCGTACCGTCTCCACCCTGCTTCAAACGGTAGATAACCAGGCTCTAAGAGCTCATTTGCTTCTTCAATTCTCATGTTATTCTATTTTAGTCGTTATAAATTATTATTAAATACATGTATTCTATTGATGCTTGCGATGATATATAAAGCCACCGAAATTGCACAAGCCAAAACAGCAGCGATTAAGAAGGTTGTTCTCATTTCATAATTCAGTTCCGTGATAAAGGATGAAAGGAACTGTCCGCCAAAAATCGCCATGGAATAATAGCTTAGGTACTGCCCTAGATTACTACTGCTGCTTTCTTCGACGGTCATATGATTTAGCAATGGAACAGTAAATCCAAAACCTATGCCCATCGCTACCGCCCCTATGAATAAGGTGATGTTGGATGTGGTAATAAAAAAAATAGTAAGCCCAATGGCAAATGCAAAAAATCCCATTGACAACGTAAAGTCTTTTGATAAATACCTGGTGACGCGAGGCATCTGGCTCGCTGCTATAACGGCCACAATCGAAATAAAAGCCATGAAGTATCCCGTTTCAGCCTCACTGTAGTGAAACGAAGATGGAAGAAATAATGGAAGACAAACAAATGCCACAAAAAACAGCATCATGGCAAACGCAGCAGACAAAATTATTATCAATAAATGTCTACTGATTTTAGTTCTCTCTGTTGACTCAACAGCAACCACTTTTTTGCGTAAAGCATCAGCGCTCCTCTTGACACTTATGGAAATTAATAATGCACATACCAACCCCATTAGATAAATTAAAAAAGGATATTTCCAACAAAAGCCCCCCAAAAGACCGCCAAAACTCAAAAATACGACCCCACCCAATTCGATGGACATACCTTGCCAGGCTATCATTTTCAGTCGGTCGTCACCAATGAATAATAGTGCAATTAAGCCTGTTCCAGCTGCCTGTATTGACGCCGTAGCAACACCTAAAAGAATACGATCTATCACAACCAAATAAGGGTTGGTAAGAAGCCCCCCCCAACAGCCCAAGTAAAGCATAAAGTATCAAACCCCATCTAAGCATCAGATATGCTCCCTTTCGGTCAATCAATTTCCCAACGAAGGGTGCGAAAATTACTACGCCGAGCGAAGGCAACGTAATCAACAAACCTGGATTTTCTTCAAATCCTAAATGGACTGAAATTTCTTTTAATGACGGTGCTATAACAGTTCCAACCATAATTGTTAAACTGCTGCTCAGTAGCAAAGCAAATATTCCAAATTTTGATATCTGATTCATACTATTGTTTTTATTGACTCTACAAATTTCAATATTAAACAATGATGCAAATGGTGTGATTATCGCATTGTCTTGTACTTTTAGGAAATCGGTCCACATAAAATCAACATTTCTTATCCCCAATTTCCTGTTTCATCAAATTATCTACGGGTAAAGTTCAATAGCCATTTAAACTTTCCAAAATTTACGCTACTACCAAATTGGGCATAACTGAAAAAATAGCTCTTTTTATCCCTAATAACAACGACATGTCTAAGATTATAAAATGTTATTTCTGGCACTCTACAAAAAAATACCTGAAACCAGTGATAAGGGTTATGGACCAATTCGTCTATTTTTGCAGGAAAGGAGAGTGAAAAATGAGAAAACTAATGGGATGCTATTTAATCATCTTGGTCATCGGACCATTTTGCTCGAAGGCGCAGGAAAATTTAAAATTTGACGATAATTTCAATTTATGGAACATACAAAAAGGTCAATCGGCAACTGTTTTTGCCACAAAAGCTTATGTGCGTGCTCAACCTAGTCTTAAGGCAGCAATCGTAGATTCTTTATCGGTAGGAAATGTTGTTACGATCACCAGTGCGCCCTTCAAAGGAAATACACTGAAAAATTTTTATGCTCCTTGGTATGAGATAAGTTATTCCGACGGTAACAGTAAAAAAATGGTTTTATTTGGCTCGGACTAGTAGCGCTCGGAAAACAAACCGCTTCGGACGGCTCGCAATATATTTACGGTTTTGAGCGTTTTACCAAAAGTATCAACGAACAGGAACAGGATCATTTTTCAACAGTAGTAAAACTTCTCGACGCAAAAGGAAATTTTCTAGCTGAACACACCTTCCCTTTCGCCTATTCAGAACAAACCTTCTCTCAGAGTAAATTGCTGCCGGCAATGGGGCTGCAAAATGTCAAACAAATCATCCGCATCGAATTTCTGGGGGAAGCCTGTGGTATACCTTCTGAGTACAACTATGTGGCCTGGACAGGACAACGACTTGTGGATCTTCCCAGCAGGTATTCGGTGAGTGATGCTGGTGTTTTCTATTACGATGAAAAGATTCTTTTCCCTTCCGAACACGGAAAAAATAATCAGATTATCTTTAAATACATTGAAGAGGGAGAAGCTATTGACGACGATGCAGAAAATCCCAATTTCAAGATCACAAAAAAAAGTGAAGAATTTCTATGGAACGGTACTAGCTTTGAAAAGCTTCCAACGGCTAAATAGTATTTTTCAAAGATTCTAACATACTGGATACATATAAAAATCAATAAATGGAAGAAAAGAATATATATGATTTGTTCTACAGCGGACAACTAGACTTATTTATCATTGAAGGAGAAAACCAACTGCGACAAAACGATCAAGATGTTACGCTTTGGACACACCTTGCGATCGCCTATCATGATCAGGCATTCTATGAAGGCCACGAAGCTATTTTCGATGTTATTCAGGAAAAAATGATCCCCTATTTTCAAAAAGCATTGGCCATCGAACCTGATAATGAAACGACCCTATATCATATACTGAATTATGTTTTGGACAATCAAGCGACATTAGCACAAATTGGTCGACCAAAATTCCATATTACTGAAGGCAATAAAGGTCTATTCATCGAATACGCAAAAAAACTAATCGCTTCCCCCAATATGTCCGGATATGGGCACAACTATTTAACCAACATCTACGAAGGGCTCCAGGACGATACAGCGATGCTTCCAGTTTTGGAGGCGAGCATTGATTTCGTTAAAGAAACATTCAAGGATGAACGGGAAACCTTGGATCATAATTTTTCCATCTTTTGGATAAAGAAAATATACCTGCTTGACCGTACCAAACAGATCAATGAGTCTAATATTTTAGCATTAATGGAAGCGGATTTTAAGCATTTCATCAGCAGCAATGAAATGAATTATGTCGATCTCGCTGAAATTGCTTACGAAAATAAAGCAATCGACCTAGCACTGCAGATTTTGCTTAAGCTTATCAAAGGGGAAAACTCAGCCCTGCATATCCATCAGGAGTTGGTCAAATGGCATACTCGATTTGACGAATTGATTGCCGAGGGGTATGAACACCCTGAGGTCTTTTACTATCAGCTTATCATTGAACGCAATTACTCAGAAGAAATCGGAATCCCGCTTGACTATTATTATCTCCATGCACTCAAATTGGTCGATGCCTATCCTGATTCTTATGTCGGTTACCATTTTGCGGCGGCCTATCTCTATGACGAGGGACAGTATGCTGCGGCTATTCCATATCTGGCCATGGTAGGTGAACGGAATTGGAATGCAACATCCTGGCGACGTATGATCGAATGTACCCTTAAAGCCAATGGAAAAGTTTACGATCAGGTTTCCACTTTCCATGACCTTCCCCGTGAATGTTATAATGAAGCTGTCGCGCTATCTGATTTTATTCACGCCCAGGACAACTTAACCACAGTTGATCAATCTGCACTACAATTGCTCGTCCTTGAACTTTATCGTCAAGCCTACGACGCTTTCAAGGAGTATTTTGAACAAAATAAGTACGAAAGTGACTACTTTGGGGGCTCCCACAACCGGGCCATGAATTGTAATAATCTAGCATTAGCGTATAAAGAAGCCGGTGAACTAGAAACCTCCTATGCTATCGCCACCGAAGGATTAAGCTATTCCGACTTTGAAGAACTTCATTTCACCCGAGCCGATACCTTGTCAGCATTGGAAGATTACGTACGTCTGGAGGAGGTCCTTCAACAGTACTTTGACACCTATCAGATTTCGTTGGAAGCCACCCTTGAGCAGCAAGAATTTACCTCCGAAGAAGATGAAGAAGCTGAAGATATGGAGTCTGTTGTATTTCCTCCTTGTTACCGCATGCTTATGCATCAAATCGATGTTGAATACCAACTAGGTCGATCAGCGAATATTCAATCCCGGGCCCAACAGCTCCTCGAGTTTATTTACAAATTCTATATTGATCATCCCAATTTAGATGATTATCATTATCGTGACTTTGAAGCGTCAAAAAATGGGATAGAACATATTATCTATCAGATAATTGAGTCGGATAATTTTGAGCAACGTGTCTCCTATTACGAAAATATGGCACAACGGTACCCACATGAAGCACAGCCTCAATATGTGTTGATGCAGCTATATAATGAAAAGAGCAATTACAAGTCCATGAACCTCGCTGCGCGGAAATACCTTAAAAATAAACGGGAATTTATCATCGATAATTTCGATAAAGCAAAGACGCTCTATCTCATTGTTAAAAGCCATTACTATCTTACGGAATTTAGCGCGGGTATAGAAATATTCCAAACGTATGACAGTTGGGTACAGTCAGTCATGGAGCCTAATGATTATGTCCTTTGGTTAAAATTTGGAATTGAACTTTTCGCCGAAAACGGAGATATAAACGAAGTAAATAAATACGTCAATGTTTTCAACGGTATTTATCAGCAATGCGATTGGGGCTACGACGATGATGTCGAATCGGTTAAATTAGCAGAGGCATATGCAAACTATAAAACAGGGAATCTGAAAAAAGCACACAATTTGCTTGATGAAGCGCTCGCCTATTCGGATCATTCTCCTTTAGCTGATGAATATAAACGTACCTGGAAAAAGCCCGGCTTTTTTTCTGGTTTTAAGTTTTAAGTATTTCTTTGCTTTCCGAAAAAAGAATTCCAAACGTCGCTCCATGTTATCTGGTCCTCCCAAACTCAAATAACATGGAGCGTATAAAAAAGTCCATAATGCCAAAAAAAGTTAAAAGTGGAAGCAGATTCTACCCAAAACAATTATATTTGAGCTGACATGGCACTTAAGCGACTTATACTACTATTTTTAACCTTCGGTTTCCTTTTAAGCGCACCCGACGCTTTTGCCTGCCATAAAATGAATGCAGACAGTAGTCACACACAAGGTAATGCTATCACTGACAAAAAGGACCAGTGTTGTTCAAAATTTAAATCTTCCCAAAAAAAGGCTTTTTGTAAACATCACAAACCATGTAAAAATTGCAATTGTCAATGCACGTATAGCGGTACATTTTTGGCAATTTCCAATCCCCTTGAACAAAATCATGAACTTTGCGGTATAGCAATCAAAAAAAATTATAAACCCATAGCGCCAACATTTATTTCTGAGGGATATTTTTGTCCTTGGGTCCCGCCAAAAATAAGTTAATCCATACAATCCATACGTTGATCATTTATCAATCATTTTTGATTACTTATTTTTATTTATTCTTTCATCCAATCATATGAAAATCAAACATTATATTATAACAGGGGCTTTAATACTATCGTCCTTGACAAACTATGCACAAAACAACACCGTGAACACCACTGTTAAAATTGCGGGAAACTGCGGTATGTGTAAAAAAACAATAGAAAATGCAGGAGCCTCCGCTCAGGCTAAAGTTGAATGGAACGAAGACAACCAAACAGCAACAATAGCCTATGACGCAAAGAAAACTTCCTTAGATGCTGTATTGAAAAGTATCGCAGGAGCAGGCTATGACAATGAAAAATACCTTGCCGCGGAAGATACTTATGCTAAACTACATGCTTGCTGCCAATACGAAAGAAATTTAGCTCCTCCAGCTTCAGATAGCCCACAAGACGTAAGCACTGAGCCGGTAGCTTCAGTAGATGACATCAGCAACGCAAGCAATTTTCAAAAGATCTATGACCAATACTTTCTGCTTAAAGATGCACTTGTAGCTGCGGATAGTAAACAAGCTGCAGGCCTAGCAAACGATCTTGCCGATGCAATCGCTAAAATACAAACTGCTGATCTAACGAAAGCGGAAGAGGAGGTCTGGAAAACCAAAACAACATCACTCAAAGCGACAGTGAAGAGCCTACAAGAGGCAAAGGATATCAGTAAACAACGAGAAGCCTTCGCGCTATTGTCAGAAGATATCTATAGTTTGTCCAAAAACTCGAAACCGTCTTCTTCTGTTTATTACCAAAAGTGTCCAATGTTCAACAAAGGCAAAGGTGCGACTTGGTTAAGCCGTCATAAAGAAATCAAAAATCCATATTACGGCGCACAGATGTTAACATGTGGCAGCACAATTCAAACGCTTTAACAAATAAGATCGTTTAATCGACTCTTAAAAGGTTTATCTCCCCACGAGATAAACCTTTTTTTGTAATTGCTGCCGCAATGGTCGATTTTTATAAACCAAAATAGTATATTTAGTATCAACAGAAATTGGTTCGCTTAAATGATAACACGCGTATATTATAAAACAAGGTTCAATTCATGGAAAAAGTAATTATTACAGGTGGTGCTGGAGCTATAGGCCTTCATTTAACAAAACTATTGGTTGCCAATTTCTATGAAGTTATTATTTTTACCAGAAATCCGAAGTCTCATCCCATACAAAACAATGTCCGTTACGTACATTGGGATCCCAGTAAACAGGAGATTGATGTCAAATCAATTCAGGAAGCCGACTATATCATCAACCTGGCGGGGGCAAACCTCAATTCGAAACGCTGGACAAAATCATATCAACAAGAAATTATTGCCAGCAGGGTAGAAAGCGGGCAACTGCTCTATCAAAGTCTAAAACAAATACCAAATCAAGTAAAAGCAGTCATATCGGCCTCCGCTATAGGTTGGTATGGAACAGACGATCAGTACCAAAAAAAACCTTTTGAAGAAGGAGATCCACAAGGTGGAAATTTTCTCTCCTGGGTATGTAACCTCTGGGAAGGAAGCGTGAAACCTATTGAAACATTGGGAAAAAGACTCATTGTCTTCCGTTTTGGAGTAGTTATCAGCAAGGATCAAGGCTTACTCAAGGAAATTAACCGTTTCCTACCCTTTCGTTCAATTCCGGTATTAGGCTCTGGAAAACAGATACTCAGTTGGATCCATATGGATGATCTCTGTCGGATGCTGCTCTTTGGCATACAAAATGATACCATAGCCGGAATTTATAATGCATGTTCATCCGAACCGCTTCCCCTCGCGGAGTTTGCAAAAAGAATAGCCAAACGTAAATATGGTCCATTCTATATTCCCCTACCCGTCCCGTCATTTTTGATTAAATTTATGCTTGGAAAAAAAGGGCAGGAAATGGTGCTCAATGGTACGTGGGTAAGCAACAAAAAGATAGTAAATGAAAAATTCCCTTTTAAATATCCCCTTTTGGACAATAATTGTATAGATAATTTACATATTGATTAATTGTTAATTCGCGTTAATTTCTGCCCTTTTTGGGACAAAATCCGTATATTTGCGGCTTATGAAGATTTTTAGATATGGCGCAAAGGGCTCCGAAAAAGCGGGAGTCATTTTAAACGAAAAGAAATATGATGTTTCAGAGGGAAATTTTCAATACAACCGCGATTTCTTTGCGGATATTGCAAATTTAGAAAGACTTCAAACATATATAAATGAAAAAGGCGACACGCTTAAAGAGATAGCCGACAACGAGCGTATCGGTACACCATTGGAAGCTCCGTCCAAAATACTTTGTGTAGGGCTTAATTTCGATGATCACGTCAAAGAAACCAAATTGCAACAAGCTTCCGAGCCTATTGTCTTTATGAAATCTGTATCTGCATTCAATGGCCCTTTTGATGGAATCACCCTTCCGAAGTTCTCTGTAAAATCTGATTGGGAAACCGAATTTGCCATTGTAATTGGGAAAAAAGCTTCTTATGTTACTGAAGAAGAAGCTTTGGACCATGTGTTTGGCTATGTGTTACACAATGACGTTACAGAGCGTGAATTTCAGATCGAGCGTGGCGGAACCTGGGATAAAGGTAAAGGATGTGATACTTTCGCTCCTATTGGCCCATTTATAGCAACCAAAGATGAATTCACAGATATTGATAATTTAAAAATATGGCTTAAACTCAATGGTGAGCTTATGCAAGATGGCAATACAAGTGATTTTATCTATCGTGTACCCAAATTGATTTCTTATTTAAGCCATTTTATGAGCTTACTTCCAGGCGACATCATTTCCACAGGATCACCTGCAGGATCTGGCATGGGCAAATCCCCACAAAGATTCCTGAAAGATGGCGATATCATCGAATATGGCATCGATGGACTAGGATCTGCAAAACAGGTGATTTCGGCTTATCAAGCGTTGTAAAAAACATATATCTGGGTTCTTTCATTCTTTTTCCGTCTGAAAGAACCCATTTTCTTTCACTTCATTTTATTTTATCCCTGGCATTTGTGTACATTTATATCAACATCATCCATTTGTCCAACTAAAATTGCTAAATCCCTGCAGGGTCAATGATTCAACTAAACAACATATCCAAATCTTTTGAGGTAAGAGCGGCACGTATTGATGCCTTAAAAGACATCTCACTGTCTATTGAAAAAGGTGAAATTTTTGGTGTAATAGGCGCTTCCGGAGCCGGCAAAAGTACTTTGATCCGTTGCGTCAACCTTTTGGAAAGACCAGACAGTGGACAAGTAATTATAGAAAATGACGACTTGATGTCGCTATCTTCCACTGGTCTTATGTTGAAAAGAAGAAAAATTGGTATGATTTTTCAGCACTTCAACTTACTATCATCAAGAACAGTGTATGAAAATATATCCTTTCCGCTCGAGCTTGAAGGCAAATCGAAAGAATTTATTAGCCAAAAAGTGTTGGAACTATTGCGTTTGGTCGGGTTGGAAGACAAAGCCGACGTGTACCCTGCAAATCTCTCCGGAGGCCAAAAACAACGTGTTGCTATCGCGCGTGCTTTAGCCAATGATCCTTACATTCTACTTTGCGATGAGGCCACAAGTGCCTTAGACCCCGCAACTACAAAATCCATCCTCAAACTGCTAAAAAAAATCAATAAGCAGCTTGACCTTACGATATTGTTGATTACTCATGAGATGGATGTTATAAAAAGTATTTGCGATCAGGTTGCCGTATTAGACCACGGAGAATTGATTGAAACCGGCCCGGTAGAATCAATATTCGCCAATCCTCAGGAAACAACAACTAAAAACTTTATTCAGTCTTCACTTGAAGTTGAAATTCCACTAAGTTTTCAGGAACGCTTAAAAAGCGCTGGAAACCCACTCGTAGAGATCTATCTAACTTCAAATGAAGAATCCATCCCATTTATACAGCATTTGGAACAACAATATCAAGTCAAGACAAATATCATTACCGCTCAAATAGATTATATTGGCGAAATGAAATTTGGTGTTATATTGGCCGAACTATCGGGTGAAAAAGAAAATGTAACACGTAGTCTATCTTTCTTAAAAGAAAAGCATGCACAAACTAAAATATTAGGCTATGTCTGATCAGGTATTTAATCTTCTGCTATCGGGTACTTTAGAAACCCTAACCATGACTTTCTTATCAGGCTTCTTTGGTTTTATCCTAGGTCTCCCACTCGGGATATACCTGTTCTTGACCCGAAAACATCAACTGCTCGAAAACAAAGCCATGCACCAACTTGTTTCATTGCTGGTGAATGTGTTTAGGTCTATCCCCTTTATCATACTTATCGTATGGATGATTCCGTTTACACGCAACGTTGTCGGAACATCAATCGGTATGGCCGCAGCATTGGTACCCTTGAGCATAGGTGCTGCCCCATTTATAGCAAGACTTGTGGAAAATAGTCTTCTGGAAATTCCAAATGGCCTGCTTGAGGCCTCAAGAGCAATGGGTGCAAATGCACAACAGGTAATTTTCAAAGTTTTGCTTCCGGAGGCTCTCCCCTCGCTAGTAAACAATGCGACAATTACCTTGATAACACTTGTTGGTTACTCCGCAATGGGCGGTGCTGTAGGTGCTGGTGGACTTGGACAGATTGGCTATCAGTATGGTTATGTCGGATATGATACTTTTATCATGAATTCTGTTCTAATTTTATTAATTTTAATAGTATTCCTGTTACAGTATACAGGAGATTACATCTCAAAAAAAGTAAACCATCGTTAACATAAATTATATCATATGAAAAAATTGAACTATGCATTTGCAATCTTAGCCTTCAGTCTTGTATCGATTGTAGCATGCAATAACAGAGAAAAGAAAGAGAATATCCTCAAAGTCGGTGTTGTGTCCGGCCCAGAAAAGGAGCTTGCGGAGACGGCTAAGAAAGTTGCAAAAGAAAAGTTCAATCTTGATGTTGAGTTAGTGGCTTTCAACGACTATGTCGTACCTAATGAGGCCTTAAATCAGGGTGATATCGATGTAAACGTATTTCAGCATCAACCCTATCTACAGGAGCAATCCAAACAACGCGGTTTCACGAAATTAACCATTGTCGGAAACACGTTTGTATTCCCCATTGTTGCCTATTCAAAGAAAATAAAAACAATCACAGAGTTACAACCTGGTGCCGTTATTGCCATTCCAAATGACCCTACCAATGGAGGACGCTCTCTTTTGCTTCTCCAACGCGAGGGAATTATCGGTCTAAAAGAAAATGTAGGTATCCAACCTAAAGTAACAGATATTGTCAGCAACCCTAAACAGGTTAAGATCATAGAGATGGAGGCCCCACAGTTACCTCGCGTCCTAGATGATCCTCAAGTTACAATTGCTATCATCAACAATAGTTTCGCCTCTCAAGCTGGGTTGGATCCCGAAAAACAAGGCTTATTCACAGAAGATAAAGAATCGCCTTATGTCAATCTGATTGTTGCCCGCTCAGATAATAAAAACGATGAGAAGGTGCAGCAGTTTATCCAGGCGTATCAGTCACCGGAAGTAGAAGCGACAGCAAAAAAAGTCTTCAAAAATGGCGCTATTAAAGGCTGGTAAAATTTTAAACATTCAAGTGATGGAATCAGGTCAATTATGCCCTTGTGGCTCTGGCAATACCTATGGGGAATGCTGCCAGCAAATTCATCGTTTCCATGCCAAAGCAACCACAGCGGAGGCATTGATGCGCGCACGTTATAGCGCCTTTGTAGCACAACAGATCGATTTCCTATACGATACGTTTCATCCCTCAACACGACGGTTCCAAAATAAACAGGCAATCGGACAATGGGCGCGGGAGAATAAATGGATGCAACTCTCTATCCTTAAATCTACATTCCAAACTGTCGAGTTTGAAGCACATTACCTGGATCCACAGATGGAAGTTCAAATTCACCATGAAAAGTCTACGTTCAAAAAACAAGATGATTTATGGTACTACGTTGACGGACGTTGATATAACATATTTCGCTTGCAAGCTAGTGTAAAGGATACCATGCCGTCAACAACAGCTTGCAAGCAGCTTTTTCAAGACCACGACCTCCCATCTCCTCAAACGACTTACTCCAGACACCTCGCCCTCCATGTACGAAAATACAAACCGGACCATTTCCAGCAGACTTCGCAAAAAGTTTGACCCCATCCTGGGTTTCAATATAAACGGATGAATCACGATCGACAACAGTCGTCTTTGTTTGAGCAAATGCCATATTGATCGTAATCATTACACACAAAAAATAAAACATAGATCGTCTCATTTCCCTGTACGAATTTGGTTTAAAGTTCTATTTGGTTTAAAGAACGGTATTTACAGCGCTAAATATAATAAATAAGCGTAGCCAAATCATCAACGCGAGCTAAAGACAATAAAAAAGCAGTCTCAACGGAATGTCAAGACTGCTTTCTTCAACGAATATTCGTCAGTTATTTCTATTAGATCGCCTCTTCAGTATCTTCGCGGTAAGGAGCTTCTTCATCAAACTCGCCCTCCCATTTCGCAACAACAACGGTTGCCAAACAATTTCCGATTACATTGACAGAGGTACGCGCCATATCCATGAGTTCATCGATACCTAAAATTGCAGCAATGACAAATGTTGGTAAACCAAATTGATCCGCTGTCGCAATCAAAATAATTAATGAAGCCCTTGGTACAGCAGCAACACCTTTAGAGGTGATCATCAATGTAAATGCAATCATTAATTGATGTCCAAACGACAAATGGATACCAGCCGCCTGAGCGACAAAGATCGCAGCCAATGATAAATAAAGTGAAGTACCATCCAAGTTAAAACTATATCCTGTGGGAATTACAAACGAAACAATCTTACGTGGTACACCAAATTTCTCCATCGCACTCATTGCTTTCGGTAATGCCGCATCTGAACTTGTAGTCGCAAATGCAATCGAAACAGGTTCCTTAATCGCATTAATAAAACGTTTCACAGGTATTTTTAGATAAAGTGCCACCGGAAGAAGAACCAGACATAAAAAACACACCAAAGCAAAATACAGCGTCGCCAAAAGCATGAAAAGATTCTTTAGAATATCGACACCGAGATGCCCCACCGTGTAGGCCATAGCGGCACCAACTCCAATAGGCGCAAAGTACATAATCATGTTCGTAAACTTAAACATGGTTTCAGACATACTCTCGGTAAAATCAACCAGGGGTTTACGCTTTTTCTCATCTACCATTGCCAATCCAATCCCAAACAAAATTGAAAATACAACAATCTGTAAAACTTGATTATCGGCAACAGATTTGACGATATTTTCAGGGAACAAGTCGCGTATAAAAGAAGTAAACTTGTATACAGGATGTACATGGTCCGGAAGTGTTTTGAGGATATGCTCATCCATACTTTCTTTCGGTACAGGCAGTTCTTCATGTGGCATATGTGCAACATCAACGCCCACTCCTGCCCGAGTCAGGTTTATCGCACCTAAACCAATAAAAATAGCACATGTTGTTGCGCAAAAGAAATAAAGCATGGATTTCCATGCCATACGTCCCACCTGTTTCAAATCAGAATGGCCTGCAATTCCATAAACAAGCGTAGCAAAGAGAATTGGGCCCACAATCGTCTTGACTAACTTAATAAAACCTTTACTCAAAGGTTGCAGGGAAATCGCTAGATTTGGAAAATCCAACCCGACAAATATCCCCATAATCATACAGGTTAAAATCCAAGTGGTCAAATTTTTCTTAAAGAGCGCATTTACAACCAAAACGGTAGCAACTATCCAACGGACAGCCATTAGAAATTCATGCGAAAAGCCTACAACCTCAAATTCGTATAATACAGCAATGATACAAGCTAATGTAACTGTGATCAGGGTCATCAACCCTATTTTGGTTTTTAACATTTAAAAGATTTTAATGGTCAAAAAAACAAAAATAAAAAAATACTATGCTTTTGCAAATATTATTATTCCAAATAGCCGAGTTTCGCAACAAAATATCGATTTCGCCAAAATAGAAAAACACAAAAAAGGCAGGAAAATTTATTATCCTGCCTTATATTTTAACGGAGTACTAAATTTATTCCGCGTGTAACCAAGCTTTTTTCGCTAATAGCTCATCGTTCGATTCACGTACATCTTCGTCATCCACACAACAATCCACAGGGCAAACCGCTGCACATTGAGGCTCATCGTGGAAACCTACACATTCTGTACATTTATCTGAAACAATATAATAGACTTCATTAGAGATTGCTTCTTGAGACTCGTTGGCATCTAGTGTAACACCATCGCCAAAATCGATAACCCCATCCAAAGCCGTCCCGTCTGAGAATTTCCAAGTTACACCAGCATCGTATATTGCATTATTTGGGCATTCCGGTTCGCAAGCACCACAGTTAATGCATTCGTCTGTAATTTTAATCGCCATTTATAACCTCACAATTATGATAAATAAACTATTTTTGCATTATCAATATGAAACAACGTCTGATTGAACAATAAGGCTAGTTGATTCACGTTGATTAATGTTAACAGCACAAATATAATACAAATTTGTGTATTCATCTTTTAAAATTTTAATATTTTGACAAAGCAACAACGAATAAATGCATTTGTAAAATTAGGCGAACAGCTGCAAAAGCGCCCTGAAGATTTGATTCAAATCATTCAATTCGCCCAACATAAAAACCCTTGGTATACCCCTCAAAATGTTGAACGCGCCATTCAAACCATTGCTGCCAATTTGACAATAGAAAAGCTGAATCACTGGTTGGCGCCATATCCAGATCTTCATTCAACGAAAATTGTAGGTTTAATTCTGGCCGGAAATATTCCATTGGTTGGCTTCCATGATATCCTATCGGTACTGATCAGCGGCTTTACAGCAAAAATCAAAGTCTCATCGGACGATGCAGGATTAACAAGCTATGTGCTCAACCTGCTTAAACAAATTGACCCATACTTTAATGATGCCTTTGAAATTGTTGACATACTAAAAGATTTCGATCTGGTTATTGCAACGGGCTCCAACAATAGCGCCCGTTACTTTGATTACTATTTTGGCACCAAACCACATATTATTCGTCGCAATAGAAATAGTATTGCCGTTATCGGCGGCCAAGAATCTTCTAACCAGTTGGAATCACTGGGACACGACATCTTTGATTATTTTGGGTTGGGCTGTCGCTCTGTATCAAAGCTATTTATTCCAAAAGACTACCCAATAGCACACTTCTTTGAAGGTATCGCTGCTTTTAACAGCATGACAGAGCATTTTAAATACAATAACAATTACGACTATAACAAATCCATCTATCTGATCAATGGCGACAAGCATTTTGATAATGGATTTTTATTGCTCAAAGAAGATGAGCGCACGGCTTCTCCCCTTGCTGTGGTTTATTACGAAACATACGAAACACTGGCTGAAGTTGAAAATAAGCTCAAACTAGCGCAAGAAAATATCCAATGTATTGTATCAGAAATAGCATTAAATGTGCCGTCGCCGGTATTTCATTTTGGAGAAAGCCAATGCCCTGCTTTAGATGATTTTGCTGATGGCGTGAATACACTGGATTTTTTATTCGCAAACCAATAAGCTTCCTTTAAATTCATAGTAAATAAATTGCATTAAAAATACTAACTTTGAAATCATGTATATCATTAAAGTAAGAGGTGTCGCCAAAATCCCTGATTATGTTCAATTAAGAGATGATGCCTTCACCTTGCTGGCATATTTTAGAGTCGACCGCCCAGATAAATCACTCGATAAGATTGGATTAGGAGAAAAGGCAGAATATATCATGCAACTGGTTAAAGAAATGCCTTTTGGGCAAATTAAAAAATTAGAATTTTAGCTTCCATGATTGAAAATAAAGTAATTACATTAAAAAACGTTGATATCTTCCAACAAAAACATCTGGTCTTGTCCAATGTCAATTTAAACATTGGTAAAGGAGAGTTTATTTACCTGATCGGCCAGTCCGGTAGTGGAAAAAGTAGTTTACTAAAAATCATTTACGGCGATTTATACATCGGTAATGGTGAAGGAATGATTGCAGGCTTTGACCTTAAAAAGTTGCACGAAAATGATGTCCCCTATTTGCGTAGAAAATTGGGTATTGTATTCCAGGATTTTCATCTTTTATCCGATAGAAGCATCGAGAAAAATCTCGAATTTGCACTGAAAGCAACAGGCTGGAAAGATAAGAAAATGATCGACAACCGTATATTGGATGTACTGGAGAAAGTTGGGCTTCGTTCGAAACTTAAGAAAATGCCCCATGAACTTTCTGGTGGTGAACAACAGCGCATTGTAATTGCCCGCGCATTATTAAATAACCCCGAAATTATTCTGGCAGATGAGCCTACCGGTAACTTGGATCCTGCTACGTCAGAAGAAATCGTCTTATTATTACGTGACATTGCCAATTCCGGAACAGCTATTTTAATGGCAACACACGATTATACCATTATCCGTAATATGCCATCACGCATCATCAAGACCGCCGATGGGGTATTACAGGACAATGTCAGTATCTAGACGGAAAACTGACATATAAAAAATGAGATTCCGACAAATTGTTAGGCTTTTTTAATAAAATCTGACAAGCTGTCGGAATTTTATTGTTTGGCAAAAACTTTGACAAACGAAGCATAGAGTAAATTTTTGAATCTAATTTTAGCATTGAAGATATGAATGAGCAAGATAATTATTACGATGAAGGTCAAGATCCAGTAGAAACAAATTCTTCTGAACAACAGGAACAGCCTGCTGATAATATAGCAGAAGAACTGTCTACTGAAGAGAAATTGGCTGCAGAATTGGCAGAGGCAAAGGATAAATACATTCGTCTTTCTGCTGAATTTGACAATTATAGAAAACGTACAAGCAAAGAACGTGTTGAATTGATTCAATCAGCTGGAAAAGATGTCATCAGTAAGCTATTACCTACACTAGATGATTTTGACAGAGCGTTAACAGCCATGGAAACAGCGACAGATGTTGAATCTGTAAAAACAGGAATGGATATTGTTAACAACAAATTCAGACAAACGTTGTCGCAATTGGGGTTAAAGGAAATGGAAGCTACAGGCCAAGCCTTCGATCCTGAATTACAAGAAGCTATCACGGCAATTCCTGCACCCACAGCAGAATTAAAGAATAAAGTAGTGGACGTGATCGAAAAGGGGTACTACTTAGGTGACAAAGTGATCCGTCACGCAAAGGTAGTTATAGGTCAATAATATTAAGACGATGTCAAAAAGAGATTATTACGATATACTTGGTGTCTCGCGATCAGCGGACGAGAAGGAGATTAAATCAGCATATCGCAAATTGGCGATTAAATACCACCCGGATAAAAATCCTGGTGATCATGAAGCTGAGGAACAGTTTAAGGAAGCTGCTGAGGCATACGATATCTTGAGCAATCCACAAAAACGTCAACGTTATGACCAATTTGGCCATGCCGGTAATTCGGCAAGTGGTGGCTTTGGCGGTGGCGGCGGCATGAATATGGAAGACATATTCAGCCAATTTGGTGATATCTTTGGTGGAGGACATCCATTTGAAAGTTTCTTTGGCGGCGGTGGTGGCCAGCGTGGCGGCCGTCGGGTAGCTCGTGGAAGCAACTTACGCATAAAAGTTAAATTAACACTCGAAGAAATTGCCAAAGGCGTCGAGAAAAAGGTAAAGGTTAACAAACAAGTGGTCTGTCATTCTTGTGACGGATCTGGTGCTAAAGATAAATCTTCTTTCCATACCTGTAAAACCTGTGGGGGATCTGGATCAGTTAGAAGAGTAACAAATACCATCTTAGGACAAATGCAAACAACAAGCACTTGCCCTACTTGTAATGGTGAAGGCGTTGAAATTACAGCAAAATGTACAACTTGTAGAGGTGAAGGACTCGAACGCGGTGAGGAAACAATCGCAATCAATATTCCTGCAGGAGTAAGTGAAGGCATGCAACTTTCCATGAGTGGAAAAGGAAATGCTGCTCCGCGTGGTGGTGTACCAGGAGATTTAATTATCCTGATCGAAGAAGTACCACACGAAAGTCTAAAACGTGACGGACTAAATGTGATCTATGACCTATACATTAATTTCGTAGATGCGACCTTAGGCACAAGCGTTGAAGTCCCTACAATAGATGGGAAAGCGAAGATCAAAATTGAGCCCGGCACACAAGGTGGTAAAATTTTACGGTTAAAAGGAAAAGGTATTCCTGAAGTCAACTCTTATCACAAAGGGGACCAACTTGTATACGTTAATATCTGGACACCAAAAGCCGTATCTAACGAAGAAAAAGAATTATTGAACAAACTGAAAGAATCGCCAAACTTTAAACCTCAACCAGGTAAAAGTGAAAAATCATTCTTCGAGCGAATCAAAGAATATTTCGATTAAAACCGGTCTTTCAAATACAAAAAAAAGCCATTTGTCCGCTGCTGACAAATGGCTTTTTTTTTATCTTCTTACTTGAAATTGACAATTGAAAACAAAAAGTCAGCCCAATATCATTATTGTTAAATGGAAACGATAAAAATAAAAATACATCAAATTTTAATCAATTGAACCACTATAATTTACAATAATGATAAAACATCTAGACAATCCAGTGACAAAAAATCAAAATAAGATTTCGATATTTGACTAACAAATTTAAAAAGTCAGGAAGTAATTACTGGCAAATTAAAACAAACTATTAAATAAAAAAGACATGAAAAAAGTTTTACTAACATTGACTGCCATTGCAGGTTTAACAATAGCAGCACAAGCTCAAACTGAACAAGGAAAAATTATGGTTGGTGGTCAACTTGGCTTCGAAACATCAAAAGTGAAAGATACTGACCATAAAAATAATTCATTCTCAATCAACCCAACAGTTGGTTACTTTGTAAGCGACAACTTGGCAATTGGTACTGGAATTGGTTATAACTGGGGAAAAACTGAAACAAGTAAAGATAATAGTATTAAAAACGATGCTTTTCAGGTATCACCTTTCGCTAGAAAGTACTCTGCAAACGGCCCGGTAAGATTCTTTGCTCAATTATCAGTTCCAATGGCATGGGGTACAACTACAACTGAAGTAAATAACGTAGAGACAAAAAATAAATTCGAATCATATGGTGTGGAACTAGCTCCGGGTTTAGCTTACTTCCCGACAAGCAAAATCGGTATCGAATTAAAAGTCAGAGGTTTATACTACAACTACAATAAAGATAAAACAAATGACGTTGCAGTAAATACATTTGGTTTGAATGTCAACTCATTAGCGCCAACTTTAGGTGTACAATTCCACTTCTAGTCAATAAGGCGTCTGACAATAGAAAAGGCTATAATTATTTATAGCCTTTTTTTATATGTCCACCTTTATCAATTATACCGTTTAACAATCCGGAGTTTGTGTGTATAACGATTCTGTTCAGCATTAAAAATACCTTCCGTATCCATCCGATCAACACGGACTTTCGCTGAGGCATGTATAATCGTATCGCGATCCAGCATAATTCCTACATGAGTAATCCTTCCTTCGGCATTGTCAAAAAAAGCCAAATCCCCTACCCGTATTTCCGAAACAAAATCCACAGTTTGCCCCATCTCTGCCTGCTGATAAGCATCACGAGGCAAGGAAAGATCAAAACAGCTATAAATCAATTGGGAGAAACCGGAACAATCGATTCCCCATTGTGAACGTCCACCCCATAGGTAAGGAGTGTCCTTATAACTTAAAGCCAATCGCGACACCTCAGTTTCAAATTGATTTCTGGTAAACGGATTGATACTACCTTGATAGGTTAATCCCAATGGAGATAAACTGACAATATTCTCTGCATTTAGGTAGAGCTTGGTTCCATGACAGAGCTGAAATTGTGCGGTATCAGTAAAAAGGACTCCTCCCTCCCTTCCAACGATAATCGGTATTCCGGTCAGATACTGTTGCATATCCACGTCGTTTAGTTCCTGAAACTGCCCGTTTTGAATCCAGCCTAAATAGTCCGTTTCCAACAGACGTATTGATGTCCAATCGGCCTGTTCATCAAGGATCTCAAAAAGTTCCCCAAACAATACCTGAGAAACCATCTCACTACGGTGTGCCTGTTCTAAACGTAACGGAACGAGAGCTAGTTTACAAATACCATATTTCATGTGCTAAACAAAACAAAATCGTCAAAAATGTGATTATATATTATATGACGAAGATAAATTAATTATAGTAGAAATGGAGAATACAAATTCAAAATTCAAAAGGATACTCGTCGCGGTTGACGACGAACCATGCTCAGAAAAGGCGATACTATATGCCAAAGAAATGGCCGCAGTATTTGAAGCCTCCATAGCACTTGTCACGGTTGTTCCCCCTACTTCTCCAGCTAGTTTTGGTGCAGATCCGCTATTAGGTCAGCAACCTATCATCGTTCCAGAAGTATCGGAAATGGAACAGGATAATGCACAAAAATATCTTGAGAAAATAAGTCGCGAATTTACAGGTGCAGGCGAAGTATATCTTTTTAATCGAATCGGATCCATTAAAGAAGAAATTCTGGCCGCGTCCCATGAGTGGTCTGCAGATCTTATTATTATGGGGACCAATGGACGGACGGGCTTTGATCACTTTATTTCCGGCTCTGTATCCGAATCAGTCATTCGTAAATCTACCTGCCCTGTACTCGTTGTTCCAAGTAAATGTGACTGATATTAAACGGTCCATATGTATAAAAAAAGGCTATTTTTTCATTAGAAAAAATAGCCTTTTTGCTTGTATTATATATAAATTACTTTTTAATCAATCGTGCCACAAACATACTATCCGCTTTCTCTTCATAACCTTTCAAATAGTCCATACGTTCTATTTCAAAACCAAAATTATCTACAATGTAATTGACAACATCTTCGTTTTCTGCTTTAAAAATAGAGCAGGTTATATAAATCAAAGGCTTGCCCGCTTTAACATGCCCCACCACATTACTTGCAATATTCTTTTGTAGTGCATTGAATTCGGCAATCTTAGCGGCCCGAAACTGTCTAACCATTTCTGGTGTACGCCCCCAAGTCCCCGATCCAGTACAAGGTGCATCCAATAACACCCCGTCAAATCGTTCGCTCCCAAGAATTGCGAAGCTATCCTTGGTAAGATCGAGTATTTTTTTTCGGTAATGCTTTATTCCGGCACGGTCAAAACGTTCATCGAGATTTCGGAGAATACTCATGCGAACATCAGAAACCAAAAGATTAACAGATGGACAAGCATCCATCAACAAGAGCGATTTGCCACCCGAAGCCGCACATGCATCCCACCAGGATTCTCTTTCAGCGGGTTTCATATAATCCAAAGTGCGCTGCGAAGACAGATCCTGCACTTCTATAATCCCATCCAAAGTATCAAATCGCTGCAAGGATGTTCCATTATTCAAAGCAATAGTCTGATCGCCAATCATGGAATAAGGAATCTGATTGTTATCCAAAATAGCGCACACGATCTTTGTCTTGCCGCGTTTCACCCGAACATATAAGTTGGGCTGGATCAACTGGCTCTCTAAAAATTGCACCAAGTCGATCTCTTCAGAAATATAATCCACGAAAGGAAAGAGGTCATTCCGATTAAAAACACCTTCAGACGTCAGAAATGCAATTTTGTCTTTCAGCGGCAGATGAAGTTTATCGCTATAGGAAGGCTCAAAAAGTGCCACCAAAGGACTTTCCTGTTCACATAGAAATTCCGCAAGCACCAACCTGCGCTGTTGGGACAACTGCGAAGCCGCCATTCCCAGACGAAAATAATTATAACATAAACGGGAGGTAGACTTCCGGTCCGAAGATCCCATTTGCTTGTTCAACTTAAAAAAAGTAGTCAGATAACGCGAAAATGGTTGATCAGCTTCAAAACCATCCATTGCCCGCTCAAAATTACGTATTTGCTGATGAACACGTCTTTCACTGAATTCAGCCATTCAAAGATTATTTTCTTTCAAATTTTTTGTTGTGATAAACCATTATACCCAAAGCTCTATTAGCATAGCCCCATTTTGGATAAAATTCAAATTTGTAATCGCTATTCAATCCCGAAAACTTATCTTGCGTCATTCGGCTAACATAATCCACCCCATATTTATGAATCAATCGACCGAAATACAATGCCGCATCATAACCTTTATAAGAAAACTCAGACGGGTCTACTTTATAAGCCGTTTTATAATTTCCAATAAATTTGCGGGTATCACTATCACTCTCATTCACTAAGTTGGAAGAGGTAATAGTAAGTCCATAGAAATCCATATTTTCGAAATTCTCAAACGAAAGCTTAGCCATATTTGGATGTCCATACAACTTAAACTGGTTACCTGGATTCAAAAAGCGTTCGTCCATCGCATCCAAAAGCCCCTTTACCAAATTCTTATTAGCCGTACCAGAAATGACATGATTAGTTCCCGTCAACACAAGGCTATTGTTGAGCTCGTTGACGCTCATAACAGTTTTTACTTTTGCCTGTGCATTAGCCTTTGAAATTTCGCTAACAAAATTGACTAGAAACTGTTTGCTTTCATCGTCACCGGCATCGTATACCAGAATCTGATCACCCGTATAATACTGATCAGCAACATATTTTGCTAATGTTTCCGAGTGTGTACGAATAGATGGTGTGATGGAAACCAAATTAGGTAAGCTAAATTCGGAAGCCATAGTCGCCGCCAACGGAGAAACTTGTAACACATTCTTATTTGCAAATGTTTGCCCAAAGCTTTTTATCTCACGTGGATACACCGGGCCCACCACAAGTACGGCATCCTTCACATTGACCGCTGTCCCCAAGGTCGCATTATAGGCAACATTGTCTCGAGAATCAATTACTTGTAGATCAAATAAGGCCCCCTCTTTGGCAATTTTGTCAAGGCCCAATTGAAATCCCTGATAAAAATCAAGCGCCAAGGAAGAACGCTCCACATCTTCTTTTGTAATCGTCCCCGCAATACCACTTAACTCGAATGGTAATAGCAAGGCGATGCGATTATTTTTCACAGCATGGCCGTTGACATCCTGGATATCCCCCACTTTGGCAATGGTCTTATCTTTGTCAACTACTGGTTTAGTCACAGCAGTTTGCTGTTCGCCTTGACCAGAGGAAGGCGAACGCAATACTGTGCTTTTTTTCGTTGTGCAGCTTGCAAGACATAATGCTACAAGTGCCGCAACCCATATTTTATTCCCACTCAATTGTAGCGGGCGGTTTTGAACTGATATCATATACAACTCTGTTTATTCCTTTCACATGGTTGATAATTTCATTTGAAATTTTTGCCAACAGGTCATATGGTAAATGTATCCAATCCGCAGTCATTCCATCAAGAGAACCAACTGCACGTAAGCTAACAACATGCTCGTAAGTACGCTCGTCACCCATTACGCCTACAGAACGCACTGGCAAGAAAATTGTACCAGCTTGCCATACTTTATCGTACCAGCCAGCTTCCTTCAGATTATTGATAAAGATCGCATCAGCCTCTTGTACAATACGTACACGCTCAGGTGTAATATCACCTAAAATACGAATTGCCAAACCTGGTCCAGGGAAGGGATGTCTGCCTAAAATTGCCTGATCCACTTCTAAAGCTTTTCCTACTCTTCTTACTTCATCTTTAAACAACGTTTTTAGCGGTTCTACGACTTTCAATTTCATGAAATCAGGTAAACCACCAACGTTATGGTGTGATTTGATTGTTGCTGACGGTCCTTTCACTGAAACCGACTCGATAATATCTGGGTAAATTGTTCCTTGTCCCAACCATTTCGCTTCAATTCCTTCAGGTAATTCTTTTTGGATTTCTTTTGCAGCTTCATCAAAAACATCAATAAATGAATTACCAATGATTTTGCGTTTCTCTTCTGGTTCAGAAACCCCAGCTAATCTACCATAAAATAAATCCTTGGCATTTATTCCTTTAATATTTAACCCCATATTTTTGTAAGAATCCAACACCTGCTCGTATTCATCTTTACGAAGCAGACCATGATCTACGAAAATACAATGTAATTTTTTTCCGATTGCTTGATGCAACAATACTGCTGCTACTGTTGAATCTACTCCTCCTGACAAAGCCATGATAACGTGATCGTCACCCAATTGCGCTTTCAAAGAGGATACTGTTGTTTCAACAAATGCGTCCGGTGTCCAGTCCTGTGCACAACCACAAATGTTTACAACGAAGTTTTTTAATAAGATAGCCCCATCAGTACTATGTGTTACTTCCGGGTGGAATTGTATACCATAGGTGCGGGTACCTTTTACTTGATAAGCAGCAACACGAACTTTATCCGTACTTGCTATAATGTCAAAATTTGCAGGAACTTCTTTGATAGTGTCTCCATGTGACATCCATACCTGCGATTGAGTTGGTACTCCTGCCAATAATTCATTCTCACTATTGACAAACTGCAGATTTGCACGACCATATTCGCGGATTTCAGAAGGTAACACTTCACCACCTGATTTTTGAGCGATGTATTGTGCTCCGTAACAAACTCCTAAAAGTGGGAAACGATCCTGAATAGCGACAAAATCAATTTGCGGTGCATCTTCTTGTCTAACAGAATAAGGACTTCCTGAAAAGATAACACCTTTTACGGAGTCATCAAAATCTGGCAATTTATTGAACGGGTGTATCTCACAATACACATTTAGTTCTCTGACACGTCTAGCGATCAACTGTGTGTATTGAGACCCGAAGTCTAGAATTATAATTTTTTCTGGCATGCTGCAAAGGTAAGTATTACGAATGAATTATTAAATGTCAAATCAGGAAATAATGCCTGCTTTTAACAGTTCTACTTCCATTTCTTTCTGTAGAATTAGGGCTTCCTCCCGTGCTCTTTCAGCGAAATCACGTCCGTTTGAGGCATAGATAATTCCCCTTGTGCTGTTTACTAAAAGCCCGCAATCTTTGTTCATACCAAATTTACAAACATCTTCAAGCGAGCCGCCTTGTGCCCCCACTCCTGGAACCAATAAAAAATGATCTGGTGCATGTTCTCTAATTTTAATAAAGCCCTCCCCACGTGTTGCTCCGACCACATACATCAAATTGTCAGGTGTACCCCAAGTATTGACTTTATCGATCACCTGTTCGAACAATTGCAGCCCTTCTTTGTTTTCAAAATTTTGAAAGTCCAAGCTACCCTCATTCGATGTCAAAGCAAGTACGATTGCCCATTTATCGTTAAAATCCAAAAATGGAGTCACCGAGTCCTTCCCCATATAAGGTGCGATTGTAATACTATCAAAGCCAAGACCAGACGTCTTTTCATCAAAAAATGCCATCGCATAACGTCCCGACGTATTGCCAATATCCCCCCTTTTTGCGTCAGCAATACTGAAACAATCCTTTGGTAACGCAGCCCAGGTTTTTTGAAGCGATTGCCAGCCTTTGATTCCATAACATTCATAAAACGCAATATTGGGCTTATAGGCAACACACAAATCAGCCGTTGCATCTATGATAGCCTTATTGAAGCTATAGATCGGATCCTCATCATCCAAGAGATGCTCCGGGATTTTCGTGAGGTCTGTGTCTAATCCGACACATAAAAATGAGCGTTTCGCTTTTATTTGATGAATAAGTTCTGCTCTTGTCATGCTATATTTAGAGATCTTAAAATTATTTATTGATTAAATCTTGAATAAATTTACCTACATCAGGGCTTGAATAATCCGCCATACCTTCATGCCGTGTCGCTACATTACCCGCTTTGTCCAATATCACCGTTGAAGGAATTGAACCCGAGAGCCACTCCTTTGGAATATCACTATTTGGAAAACTAATCGGCAAAGTCAGCTGCTGTTCCTTCATAAAAGCCTCTGCTTTTGCTTTCCTGCCTTCTATCTCCACAATCAAAAACACCATATTTGCGTTATCTTTATAGCGATCATAGAGTACATTGATCGAAGGCATTTCTGCGCGACAAGGTGCACACCACGTTGCCCAAAAATTAATAAACACCACTTTTCCCTTCAGATCGGCCACCTTGACTGTTTCTCCCAGCGAATTGACAAAGGAGACATGACTGAATGCGCCCCCTGGAGCCACCCTATCGGAATCTTTAGAAGCTGAATTAAGCTCCAGTTTAGGTTTGAAAAAACCCATTTTCATTAAAAATTGCTGAAAATAACTTCTACTTGTTGGCCAGATCAACAAACCGATGAGCAGTACAAATACAACGTTTCCGATTATCTTTTTTGTCTTCGGACTCATAGGTAATCCCGCTATTAAGAATCAAACTTATCCAACAGCTTCAACAAGGTCGCAAAATCCTTTGGATAAGGTGCCTCAAAAGCAATCTTAACTCCGTTCAACTCAAATTCAACATGTTTTGAATGTAGTGCAAAACGCTTCATAATGGGTTGTTCCTCTTCATCTTTGGATAATGTATATCCCCTTTTCTTGATTTGGGACAAATACACAGGTTTACCGCGATACATGTCATCCCCCACAATAGCGGCATGTTGTGTCGCTAGGTGAATACGGATTTGGTGCATGCGTCCTGTAATGGGTTTACATTCCACTAAGGTATAGTTCTTGTAGTATTTGATCGAATTGAAGATGGTCTCTGCCGGTTTGCCGTTTGCACGATCAATAGATACATTTTTATTGCCTTGGTTCAAGATGGGCAAATCGACAAGCAAATCCTGAAAAGTATGTGTACCACCTATGATTGCATGATAAATCTTATTCACTTTTCTTTTTTCAAATGCAATGGAAATTGTACGGTATGTTTCTGGATTTTTTGCAATTAATAAAATACCCGAGGTCTCTTTATCCAGGCGGTGGCATACCTGTGCATCAGGATGATATTTCTTCGCCAAGCGAAGAATATTGACCTCCCCACCCTCACGTTCATCTAAAGAAGCGACAAACGGCGGTTTATTGATAACAATCAAATTTTCATCCTCATGGATGATTAATTCTGAAAATTTGGGAAATTTAAATAGACGATTCTCATTTTGTATCATTTTGCAAAAATACAAAACACAAGGCAGAATATTGGTCAATGTATGATAAAAAGCTTACTTTTGAACACACAATATAAGTTAAGATGTCTGTAAACAAAGAAATGAAACGAGTAAGCACAGCAATGCTGCAAGCCATGAAAGAACGTCAGGAAAAGATTTCTATGCTTACAAGCTATGATTACTCCATGGCCAAAATGGTAGATCAAGCTGGTGTTGACGTTATTTTGATTGGAGATTCCGCTGCCAACGTATTTGCTGGCTACGAAACAACCTTGCCTATCACCCTAGATAATATGATCTACCATGCCGCTTCCGTTGCTCGGGGTACCGAGCGTGCCATGGTATTAGCAGATTTGCCATTTGGATCTTATCAGGGCTCTGCCAATGAAGCTTACAATGCAGCTGTACGCATGATGAAAGAATCAGGTGCGCACGCATTAAAACTCGAGGGAGGACTTGAAATCATCGAAAACATCAAAAAAATCATTGCCGGAGGAATCCCTGTATGTGGACACCTGGGCTTGACTCCCCAATCCATCAATAAATTTGGAAATTTTGGTGTGCGGGCAAAAGAAGAGCAAGAAGCCGCTAAATTAATAGAAGATGCACTCGCTTTGCAGGAGGCGGGCTGTTTTGCAATTGTTCTGGAAAAGATACCGGCAAAATTAGCTAAAACAGTAACCGAAAAACTAGCGATTCCAACAGTTGGTATTGGGGCTGGGCCGGATTGCGATGGACAAGTCCTTGTGATTAACGACATGCTTGGAATGAATGCCGATTTCAAACCAAAATTTATGCGTCATTTCGCTAATTTGCACGAACAAATCACAACAGCAGTAGCAAATTATGTGGCCGAAGTAAAAGCAGTACAATACCCGAACGAAGACGAACAATACTAGAAGAAAAATATGCGGTTTTTGATCATTGGGCTTATTGTTCTTATTGCTTATCTGATGATACGCAAAAAATTCAATCTATTTGGGTTTACCGAAGATATGTCCAGAAATTTAAAATCAGGTTTTCAGTTGATTGAAGCTTCATCTCCAGTCATCCAGGCAAATCTAAAGAAGAGCGTTTCCAATGCCGTCATGGGGGTTATCCTCATTTTGATCACCGTTTTGCTGTTCATGAAGATAAAAATTGTCCTGTTCCTGCTTCCGATTGCCTTTTTCTTGTTGGGCTATCTCTTTCTGTTCAACAACCACTTTAGTAAGCTCAAAAGCCAACAAATATGGTACAATGCCAAAACCAATGAGGTTTTTATTGAACAGCTAAAAGGAGAAAATTATGCTTTTAACATTTTTAAGGACATAGAAGCCGTTCAGAAGATCGAATCAATTCAAACGACCAAAGGTTTATTATACGGCTACTATCGTATTAAGTTAAAGAACAAAATATTGGAAATCCCCTATTTAGTCGCTGAAAACAGGCCCGTCAATAATTTATTTTTCGACACGATTAATCAAAACTTCGACGTAGCTATTCAAAAACGTATTTTTCCAATTATTTAAAAATGAACAGGTTGAACATCCGAAAAGAAAGTGTTATATTTAGGTAATCAATATAATTTGTTAAAACCAAAATATTTTACACTATGGGAAAAGGTGATATCAAAACCAGAAGAGGAAAAATATCAAATGGTTCTTTTGGAAAAAGAAGACCACATGTATCGAAAGCTGCCATCAAGCCAAAAGTAAAAAATGGGGCTTCAAAAGAAGTGGAACAAAAAGCAAAATCAAAAAAATAGTAATCAATAAAGCTAGAAATTTATTTCTGGCTTTTTTTATTTCCAATCGTTCCTGCTACCTCCATTTCGATGCCCGTTTCGATGTTCATTTGCAATGTTTTGGTCGTATTGTAAAATCCTTTTGACAACTGATATCATCATAATAATAAACCTATATTTACCCGTTAAATGTAAAAAGTACATAAGAGACTATATCCGTATGAATAAAAAATCGATCATTTACCTCCTTTTGGCTTGTGCTGTGTTTGGCGGTGGATACTTTCTGATAACTGCTAAAAAAGACAAAAAAGAAGCTGATAAGCCCAATGGGAAAAAAGATATGCCAGTCCCCGCACAGGCTATCATTGCCAAATCTTCCGTCGCCGATCGATCCATTAATCTCTCGGGAAGCATTGACGCAGAAGAGCAGGTTGAAATCAGAAGTGAAGTAAGTGGTCGAATCACCAAAATCTATTTCTCCGAAGGGCAGCGCATCAAACAGGGCGAACCCTTGATCAAGATTGATGATATTGAACTTCAGGCACAATTAAGACAAGCACAAACAACAAACCAGCTGAATGCCGAAAATGAACGTCGGGCCAGACTGCTGCTGCAAAAAGGAGCAATCAGTCAGGAGGAGTTTGATATAGCCAGTGCAGCTTTAAAAACCTCCTTAGCACAGATCCAGTTGATTCAGGCACAAATATCCAAAACAACCATCCGCGCCCCTTTTAGTGGCATGATTGGACTTCGGAATATTTCCGTAGGAGCCATTGTCTCATCCAGTACCCTGATTACAAACTTAGTGAAGGACAATCTTGTCAAAATTACCTTTGCAGTTCCCGAAAAATACAGCAATATTGTTAAAATAAACATGCCCATTGAGTTCAGCGTAGCCAACGACCCAACCGTCATAAAAGCAAACATTTACGCCGTTGAACCGCAAGTATCACTTAACACCAGAACACTCACCGTCCGCGCCAGAGCAACGAACGATCAGGGTAAATTGAAAGTCGGATCCTTTGTCAATGTGATTGTGCCGATCGAAGTGGAAAACGATGCGATATCCATTCCAACAGAAGCCATTGTTCCCGTACAGGATGGAAAAAAGGTCTTTGTATTACAGCATGGCCTTGCCAAGGAAGTGAAGGTTGAAACAGGTGCGCGTACCGACAAAGACATCGTCATTCTATCTGGCATCAGTGCCGGTGACACCGTTTTAACCACGGGCGTTCTGTCGTTAAAAGATGGAGCAAAAGTTAAGGTATCATTAGCTAACTAGTTGTACATGAATTTATCTGCAGTTTTTATTAAACGTCCTGTTTTAACTATTGTCGTCAATATTACCATCATATTGTTTGGCTATATTGGTTTTAGTTTTCTAGGCGTACGCGAATACCCCTCTATTGACCCAGCGATTGTTTCCGTCAGAACAAACTATGCCGGTGCCAATCCAGATATCATTGAATCTCAGATTACCGAGCCGCTAGAAAAGGCCATAAACTCGATCGATGGTATCCGCAACATCTCTTCTTCGAGCAATCAGGGATCCAGTAATATCACCATTGAGTTTGACTTAAAAAAGAACCTTGAGGAAGCCGCAAATGATGTCCGGGATAAAGTATCCCAAGCCATGCGAAGCCTACCACAGGATATTGATGCCCCACCAGTGGTATCCAAAGCCGATGCGGACTCCGATCCTATTATTACATTGACATTGCAAAGTGAGACGCGCGATAAACTTTCGCTGAGCGACTACGCCGAAAATGTGATTTCCGAAAGGTTGCAAACCATCCCCGGTGTCAGCAGCACACAGATCTATGGTCAAAAACGTTACGCTATGCGTCTATGGCTCAACCCCGACCGTATGGCTGCCTATGGTATCACAGCTTCGGATATTCGTACGGCATTGAATAGCCAGAATGTTGAATTACCTTCAGGGAAAATTGTCGGAAACACAACCGAGCTCACCGTAAAAACCGTCGGCAACCTGTCTACTCCTGAGCAATTCAATAACATCATTTTAAAGGCCGATAGCAGTCGTATCGTCAAGTTTATCGATATTGGCCGGGCAGAAATAGATGCTGAAAATCTCGAAACAAAAATGGTCAGTAACGGTAAACAGCTGGTCGGTATTGCCATTATTCCGCAGCCTGGAACAAATTACCTCGATATTGCCAACAATTTCTATAAAATGCTCGATCAGATCAAAGAAGATCTGCCCCAAGATATTATACTCAACATCGCTTCTGATAATACGACATTCATCAAAAAATCTGTTGAGGAGGTCGCCGAGACACTCCTGATTTCGATCATCCTGGTCACCCTGATTATCTATTTTTTCTTCCGCGACTGGGGTATCGCACTACGTCCTCTATTGGACATTCCCGTATCCTTGATCGCGACATTCTTTATTATGTATATTTTCGGATTTTCCATCAATGTACTGACGCTGCTTGCTATTGTACTCGCGACGGGGCTTGTTGTCGACGATGGTATCGTTGTTACCGAAAATATCTTCAAGAAAGTTGAAGAAGGAATGTCCCCTATTGAGGCGGCCCTGAAAGGGTCGAAGGAAATATTCTTCGCTGTTATTTCCATTTCAATCACACTTGCAGCCGTATTCTTACCCGTTATATTTCTTCAGGGATTTGTGGGACGGCTTTTCCGGGAGTTTGGTGTCGTCATCGCCTCGGCCGTATTGGTTTCCGCATTTGTTTCCCTCACCCTCACGCCGATGCTCAATGCCTATCTAATCAAAGGTGGTGGACACAAGAAGACGAAATTTTACGATTGGACCGAACCTATGTTCGTCAAAATGAATAAAGGTTATGCCAATGCACTGGAGAAATTCATGAAATTCAAATGGATCAGCTTTCCAATCCTGATCCTATGTTTTGTCATTATTGGCATCCTTTTCTCCTCCATTAAAAAAGAAACGGCGCCTTATGATGACAGAAGTAATATCTCCGTCAATGTGACAGGCCCGGAAGGTGCTACCTATGAATACATGGACCGATACATGCAGGAATTGGACAAATTGGTCTACGATTCCATTCCTGAGAACAAAATCAGTTTAAACATTACCTCTCCGGGTTTCGGCGCAAGCTCAGTCAACTCCGGACGTATACGGATGACTCTCGTTGATCCAAGTGAGCGTAAAAAATCACAGGACGATATTGCCAAAGAGCTCACTAAATGGACAAAAAAATACGACGGTGTCCGCGTCAATGTTTCGCAAACGCCGACGATATCCATGAATCGCAGAGGTGGATTACCTGTTCAGTACATTATCCAGGCACAAAATTTTGAAAAACTTCAGGAAAAGATACCCGAATTTATGAATGAGGTCAACAGCGATCCCGCATTCTCCACAACGGACATCAACCTGAAGTTCAACAAACCCGAACTGCATGTAGAAATTGATCGTCTGAAAGCCCTCAGTCTGGGCGTTTCTGTACTTGACGTTTCGCAGTCCCTCCAATTATTACTAAGCGGCCAACGTTTCGCTTATTTTATGCGTGATGGCAAACAATATCAGGTCATAGGCCAGGTTGAAAACGACCGTAGAGCCACACCTACAGACCTTGCGTCAATTTACGTGCGAAATAACCTCGGACAGCTTATCCAGTTAGACAACGTTGTAAGCGTTAAGGAAGAGAGCAGTCCACCCCAACTCTACCACAATAACCGCTACATGTCGGCTACAGTTTCAGCCGGTTTGGCGCCGGGCATGAGTATGAGTGACGGCATTGCAGCAATGGATCGCATAAAAGAAAAGGTCCTCGATCAGAGTTTCACCACCGACCTCAGTGGCGAATCACGTGACTTCGTTGAAAGTAGTTCCAATACACTATTTGCCTTTGGCCTTGCTTTGTTGCTTATCTACCTGATCTTAGCGGCCCAATTTGAAAGCTTCCTCGACCCATTTATCATTATCCTTACGGTACCCATGGCCGTTGCCGGAGCACTGATAAGTCTATGGTTATTTGATCAAACCTGGAATATATTCAGCCAAATTGGAACGATTATGCTAATTGGTCTCGTGACCAAAAATGGTATCTTGATTGTTGAGTTTGCCAACCAGATGCGCGAAGAGGGAATGGAAAAATTTGAGGCAATTATGCACTCTGCCGAATCACGCCTCAGACCGATCTTAATGACAAGTCTAGCCATTGCCTTGGGCGCATTACCGATTGCCATGTCACTTGGAGCTGCTTCAACGAGTAGAATTGGTATGGGGGTTGTTATCGTTGGTGGTACAATATTCTCCCTTATCCTAACCTTGTTCATTATCCCGGCAATCTATTACATGTGGTCAACACAAAAAAAGCATAGACCTGAATTTGATAACATTAAAAGCTACGAATAATAAAGACATGAAGAGAAATTTCATCCTACTAGTATTACTTTACTCCATCATGTTTCAAGCTCGTGCACAAGAGATACTGACCTTGGAAGATGCGCTAAAAACAACGTTGAGCAATAACTTCAATATTCTTTTGGCTAAAAATGACAATAACATCGATATGGAGAATACCAGTCTGGGAAGCGCCGGTATGCTTCCAGCGGTAACTGGAACGTTCAATAGAAGCAACTCCATCCAGAATTCAAGGCAGGTCAGAGCAGATGGTCAAATACAGCAGATTTCCAATGCAAAAAATGATAACATGTCTTATGGAGTCAACCTAAACTGGACGATATTCGATGGATTGGGCATGTTCGCCCGTCGCGACCGCTTCAAAGAAATACAACGTCAAGGGGAAGCGGAGATTAAATATCAAGTGATTACCCAGCTCAGCGAAGTCATGGCTACCTACTACAATCTGGTGCAGCAAAAGCGCCTGATAAATGCCCTAGATACCACCATCACCTTATCGAGATACCGTGTCATGCTTGCCGAAAATCGCCTGGAGATCGGAAAAGGCTCCAAGCTTGACCTCCTGAACGCAAAAGTCGATTTAAATACCGATCAGACAAACTTACTCAGACAACAGGAAAGCTTCAAAAATACCAAGACTTACCTCAATCAGCTGATGACGCGCGACTTGAGCCTGGATTTTCAAATTGAAGACGACATGAAACTTGATACGGATCTTAAACTTGGTAATCTGATCGAAATTGCCGATCGACAAAATCCGCAAATTCAGCTTGCCATCATCAACAATCGGGTGGCCGAGCTCAACTTAAAAGCAGTTAAGGCCGAACGTTATCCCAAAATTGGCCTAAATAGTGGGTACAATTGGAACGAATCCCACTCCTCCCTCGGTTTCTCGACAGAAAACAAAAATAGAGGTCTTACCTACGGCGTATCGGCTTCCCTTAATATTTTCAATGGATTTCTGCAAAATAGAAACGAACGGATTGCCAAATTTCAGATTAAAGGCTCCGAGCTACAGGTACAGCAACAAAAACAGGATATCCAGGCTCAGGTCAGAACCCTATTCCAAACCTACATCACCAATATGGAGCTGGCTAATGTAGAACGGAAAAATGAGGAGCTGGCAAAAGAAAATTTAAACATCACGATGGATAAATTCCGTATCGGTACCATCACAACCTTAGAAGTAAGAACAGCGCAGTTAAACTACATCAATGTAATGACACGTAGCTATACAGCACAATATGATGCGAAGGTATCCGAGATACGCCTAAAAGAATTAACAGGCGAAACGTATTAGAAATTTCTTTTTGCAAGAGGCCCTCTTAGAAAGGAACACTATCTGATGCGCTTCTTAACAGCATCTATTATTAAAAGCGAAAGGCTCCTTAACTAAATAAGGAGCCTTTCTTTGTCTATTTAATAGTCAATTGCTATAATAGATTTCAGCGGTATTAAAACGCCACTTTTAATCTGAATATATCTATCGGTTAACGACCATACAGTGGTCTCGATACGCTTTGGTCCGGAATCAGTCTCAAAGGCGATTTCAGTTTTGGATTTAAACTCATTTCCCAACCGAAGTGCCCCTTTCAATTTATCCATAAAAGTCGCTGTCTTATCTTCACTCGCCGGGATAAATTTAAATTGAGGAATTTCCTCTTTAGCTATTAGTTCTCCAACCATAATACTAGCATTTAATGTGTAAATTATTGTTTTGCGCTATGCTACTTTTATAACGCTTTAAAGCCAATCTTATTTTATCTCTTTCTGCCATTGGCTTATTTAAATCTACCGATTCCCATGATAAAAATCAATTAAATCCTTGAAAACTATCATTTATTTTACAATAAAAAAACGATTGTACTTTGGACACACTGCTCCGCTTTGAGGGTTACCAGCAAGCCCAACAGGCATTTATAACGAGATATCTAAATATAGTGTCATTTCATTTTGAATTTATAGCCAAAATCATTCATATTGCCTATTTTTGATCAAAACAATATGTAAATGGAAAAATCTGTTTTTGAAAAAGAGTGGGAAATTTATTTCACACAATGCTATTCTAACGGCCGTATTCGTTTCTCCGATTTATCCAATATCCTGCAGCTTACCGCGGGAGAACATGCCAATGCTGTCGGATTCGGTTTTAAAGAAATGGCCAAACATAACCAAACCTGGGTACTTAGCCGCATACGCATAGAGATTGCACGCTTGCCCAAATGGATGGACCATGTCAAGGTAAAAACTTGGGTTCAAGAATTAGAGGGCGCACGCTCAACGCGGAATTTCGAAATTACAGTCAATGGACAGATCTATGTTACTGCAACCAGTTATTGGGCTGTTATCAATACCGTGAAAAGGAGCTCTGAAACACTCGCAATTTCCACTGAAGATTTTACCACCTATCCTGATCGCCCGGCAACACAACAGCCATTTTCAAAATTGAATATTTCCCAGACCGTCAAAAATATTGATGAATATAGCGTTAGGCTTTCTGACCTGGACATTGTCAATCACGCCAACAATGTAAAATACCTGGATTGGTGTATGGACAGATTGCCCATTGAGCTGGTATTGACCAATCAGATCAGATCCTTAGAGATGAATTACCTGCGTGAATTACGCTATAATGATACCGTTGAAATTAACGGCGATGCAACAGATCAAGGTTACTTTATGACGGTTACTAAACAGCAACGAATCCACTTTGCTTTGGCTATAGAAACAAAATAAAAAAGGGAGGCTTTGGGCCTCCCTTTTATTTTACATATAGCATAATGTTATGCAAATGCCTTATCTCCTTTTTTGTAAGGAAGGTTACCATCAAATCTTCCTGGGATCTTCACAAAACGCAAAGCTTTTGTACAACCCAGCTCTGAGTTAAAGAAACCAGTCAATGTCAACTGTTTGAACATCGTGAACCAGTGTGGTGGATCGTTCTCAACATAATTGTACAATTGATTTTGTTTTTCTTTATTTTTCTCCAGAATATCTTTTTGATCTTCAGCTTGCTTTTTATTAAACTCGTTTGCTTCTTTATCCAAAGCAGCGGCAACAGCTGTTCTGTCTTCAGCAGAAAGCTCCAGGAATGGTTTTCCTTTCACCTCTTTTGCTTTATCATCTAAGCTCCCAAAACCAGTTAAAAATGCTTTTTGTTGCTTCTCCGTATAACAATCGCGAACCATGACCGGAATAAAACTTCCTACCCCTGCTTCTTTCGCACCCGGAGTTGCGGTAGCTGGTAAAATTGCTTCAGCCAAGTCACCTAATAAATCAGTTGTCTTCGCTTCAAACAAGGCTTGTACATCTTTTGTTGCTGAGCGTGTACAACCTTCCAAAAATAAATTAGCGCCGATAACGGTACCTCCTAAAATTAAGGCAACTCGTTGTAATGCTTCTCTTCTATTCATACTACTAAATATCTTAATTTTAGAAATTATATTTCATTTCCCAACCTTGTCTGTAATTACGTTTTACATATTGATTGACGTTATCAAAATTGGTGACACGCATGTTATCGTTATCCCACAACAATTTTAAGTTACGTCCAGGGTATTTACCATCAATACGTAAATCAGCACCTCTGATTGCCAGGTTAGCCATTAATAAAGCTTCTGTCAACGGACCCGCTATTTCAAAAGGTGAACTCACTTCTTTCTTGCCGTATCCAGCCTGACAAGCTTCAACCCATTGTGCATAGTGTCCGCCTTCTTGTCCTTGAACACGGGCATATTTCTGTGCCACCTGTTCTTTTCTTGAAGTCGGCAACAAGCGTGCATTCTGGCCGTAGGTATCAGCAAGGATTTTACCTTTTGTACCAACAAGTAAGATACCATTACCACCGTCACCAAAAATTTCGTTTGGACCTAATTCATCCGGACGAGCAGGCTGAATACCACCATCCATCCAATGTAACGTAACAGGACCATTTGTACGTGGCGTTTTAGGGAAAGTTAATGTCGCATGGCTCGATGGAGGGCAACTTTCAGGGAAATATCCCCGTTTGAACTCATCCACATACACCGATCCTACAGTTGCCTGTACATCTTGTACATAAGTCAATCCTAAAGTACTGAAAGGAACTTCCAACAAGTGGCAGCCCATATCGCCCAATGCACCAGTACCGTAATCCCACCAGCCGCGCCAGTTGAAAGGCACCAATTTGTCAACATACTCTTTATGTGGCGCTGTACCTAACCAAAGGTCCCAATCCAATTCTTTTGGAATTTCAGCTTTACCTGTAGGCCATGCAATACCTGAAGGCCATACCGGACGATCTGTCCAACAATATACCGTATGTACATCACCGATCAGACCTGCTTCGTACCATTCACGTACAAAACGTGGTCCATCATTTGATGCACCTTGATTTCCCATTTGGGTAACAACCTTATATTTCTTAGCTGCATGCGTCAATGCTCTCGCTTCCCATACATCGTGAGTCAACGGTTTTTGAACGTACACGTGTTTACCCAATTGCATAGCTGCAAGCGCTTGAATCGCATGTTGATGATCTGGAGTTGATACAGAAACGGCTTCTATACGTTTGTGCTCCTTATCCAACATCTCACGGTAGTCTTTGTAATATTTTGCTTTCGGGTAACGTTTCAACGCACCAGCTGCACGACGGTCGTCCACATCACACAAGAAAGCTAGATCTGCCTTTCCTGAATCATGGAATGCATTGATGTCACTAAAACCTTTACCCCCTACACCAATACCTGCTACTTGCAATTTGTCACTTGGAGCTGTAAAGCCATTTCCGCCCAATACATGGCGAGGGACGATCATAAAAGCCGCAGCAGCTGTTGCCGCGCTCTTTATAAAACCTCTTCTACTCGTCTTATTTGAGTTATTTTCCATTGTTATCAATCTTTAGCTATTAGATGTTACCTTTTTTCAATTCGCTCACTGCGAAATCAACCGCACGAGCAGTAAGTGCCATATACGTTAATGAAGGGTTGACACAACCTGCAGAAGTCATACAAGCACCATCCGTTACGAAAACATTCAATGCATCCCAAACTTGGTTGTTACCATTTAATACCGAAGTTTTCGGATCACGTCCCATACGGGCAGTTCCCATTTCGTGGATACCTTGGCCCAGACCATATACGTTATCGTACGTATACGTATCTTTTACGCCAATGCTTTCCAACATTTCCTTCATTTCATTTTGCATGTCACCACGCATCTTCAATTCATTATCCTTGATCTCAGCGTCAAAAGACAATACAGGTAAACCCCATTTATCTTTTTTGGACTTGTCAAGTGTAATTTTATTTTCGTGATATGGCAAGGTTTCTCCAAAGGCTGTAAAGCCAACCGTCCAGTCGCCTGGCTCACAGATCGCATCTTTCCAAGCGCCACCTACTTCCATCTCTGCTACTGCACCAGACCAGCGTCCACGACCTGCAGCACCTTGGTAGCCAAATCCACGTACATAGTCGCGTTTTTTGGTATCACCTTCGACGTTTACAAAACGTGGTACATACAAACCTGTCGGTCTACGTCCAAATACATAGCTATCTAAATAGCCTTCCAACTTACCACCAGCACCACAACGGAAATGGTGATCCATCAAATTGTGGCCCAATTCACCGCTGCTACTTCCTAAACCACCTTCCCAAACATCTGTAGCTGAGTTCATCAATACCCAAGTCGAGTTCAATGCAGATGCACAAACAAAAATTACTTTAGCGAAAAACTCATAAGTTTGATTTGTCTCAGCATCTACAATCTCAACGCCTTTTGCCTTTTTCGTGTTTTTATCGTAGATAATTTTTGTTACGATAGAAAAAGGACGTAATGTCAAGTTATTTGTCTTTTTTGCTGCAGGAAGAGTCGCCGATTGCGTACTGAAATAAGCACCAAAATTACAACCCAACCAACATTGATTTTGATATTGACAATTTACACGGTCATGATGCGGAACAGTAATGTTTGCTGTTCTACCCATGATGAAATGACGTTGACCACCGTATTGTTTTTTCAAACGCTCAGCCAGGTCTTTTTCAACAATATTCATCGCCATTGCAGGCATGTAATCTCCATCTGGCAAAGACGGTACACCGTCTCTATTTCCAGAGATACCCGCAAATTTTTCAGCATAACTATACCAAGGAGCAATTTCATTATAACGAATCGGCCAATCCACACCGTGGCCATCTTTTAAGTTAGCTTCAAAATCCAAATCGCCCAAACGATAAGATTGTCTTCCCCACATTAAAGAACGTCCACCAACATGATACCCACGGTACCAGTCAAAACGTTTTACCTCTGTATATGGACTCTCTTTTTCATTTACCCAAAAATCCAGGTTCTTCTCATTCAAAGGATAATCTCTACGCAAAACCGGATAATCTTCGATCATTTGTTGCGTACGACCACCAGCATGAGGCCATTCCCATGGATTTTTATTTGGCGCAGTATAATCCTTGATGTGTTCAATGTTACGACCACGCTCCAGCATAATTGTTTTCAGCCCTTTCTCTGTCAATTCTTTCGCAGCCCATCCACCACTTATCCCCGAACCAATTACAATTGCGTCATAAGTATTTGTTGCCATCTCTCTTCTAATTATTTGTTTTTAAATAGTTATTTTTTCTGTTTAGTGTGCAGCATTTGTACTGTCGATCTTTTCGTCCTTGAAAAAAGCTAAAAAGATAAAAAATACAACAGCTGCGATTATTGCAGGTACAACCCAAGTATGATTCCAAAATCCCGCTAGGTCTGTTGTCTTCATTTCTTTGTATTTGTCTCCTACGTAACCAGCTACCCAAAAACCGATCAACTGTCCAACGCCATAGGTTGCCAAAGTGATCAAGCCCTGTGCTGCTGATTTGTATTTAACGCCAGCTTTGCTATCTGTATAAATCTGTCCCGAAACAAAGAAAAAGTCGTAACAGATACCGTGCAATGCAATACCGATCAACAACATGAACGATAGTTCGCCCGCATTGCCATAAGCAAATAACAGATAACGGATTACCCAAGCCAACATACCGACTAAAATTGTTTTCTTAAAGCCAAATCTTGTAAAGAAAATTGGTAAGGCCAATAAGAACAATACCTCAGAGCCCTGACCGATTGTCATTTTACCAGTAGCATTTTCTAGCCCTATCTCGGAAAGAAAAGGGTTTGCATTCGAATAATAAAATGCCAGAGGAATACAGATCAATACCGAAGAAATGAAAAAAATAAAGAAGTTCTTGTCTTTTAACAATTTAATCGCATCCAGACCAATGATTGATGCAAAGGATGGTTTTTCGGTTTCATCCAATTTAACCGGCGGCGTTTTAGGCAGTGCAAAAGAAAATACACCCAATACTAAAGAAGCAACACCCGATAATAGGAAAGTATTTTTTAATGCTCCTTCTGATGCTTTTGCATCCCAAAAATAACTGATAACTAAACCAGCTACTATCCAACCAATAGTTCCCCAAATACGTATACCTGAGAACTGTTTTTCTGGATTCGTCAATTGGCGAAAAGAAACTGAACTAGTCAAAGCTAATGTTGGCATGTAAAGTATCATATAGGCCAAAACATACGGATAAAATGTCGACATGTCTGCAGCACCATACATCTGATACATCAATACCGCACCGACCAAGTGTAAAACACCCAAAATACGCTCCGCATTGAAATAGCGATCTGCAATCATTCCGACAATAAAGGGAGCAATAATAGCACCCAATGATTGTGTAGAAAATACATTAGCCTTTTCAAATTCTGTTGCATTCAAATTCTTGCTCAAAAAAGTACCTAATGTGACAAACCATCCCCCCCAAATAAAAAATTCGAGGAACATCATGAAGGATAGTTTAAATTTTATTGTTGATGAAATCATAAAAAAAATGGTGTTTTACAATACTACTAATTGGTTTTACCTGCTCAATTTAAGAAATTAAATCTAATTGTCAATAGTACACTATTAAAATATTACAAAAAGCTATCGACCTCCCGATAAGCCGCCACCAAGCGATCCTCACCCTCTTTACCAGGTTTGGAAATACCATGTTCCATCCCCATGACACCCTTATATCCTTTACTATGAATGTGTTTGAATACGTTTTTATAATTGATCTCTCCTGTAGTCGGTTCTTTACGGCCTGGATTATCGCCAATCTGAATATAAGCAATTTCATCCCAGCAACGATTCATATTTGCAATTAAATCTCCCTCGGTACGCTGCATATGATAAATATCATATAAAATTTTACAGGATGGACTGTTCACGGCCTTACATAAAGCATACGTCTCATGTGTTTGCTGCAAAAATAAATCTGGTGTATCACTTAAGGTTTCCAACACCATCACCAAACCATGTGGTTCAAAGATCTCCGCACCCTTACGCATCGCAGTAAGTATGTTGCTGAACTGATTACCCCAAGGTAGTTTTCTTTCATAAAAGCCCGGTACCACAGTCAGCCATTTTGCATTGCAACGCTTGGCAGCTTCGACAGACTTCTTGCATGTTTCGACAAACTTATCTAAATACTCTTGTTTACCCGTCGCTAAAGAAGGCATCCAGTTTTGTCCGCCATCCACAACAAATACACCCATTGTCATGCCTAACTTAGCCAATAAATCACCGATCTTCTTCTGCTCATCCAATGTTCTGCCCAAATAGCCATTATCTTCTATTCCACGAAATCCCAAATCATACATATACCGAATTTCATCCAGGAAATTGTCACCTGCATGATTTTTGAACATCCCCTGATGCGGGGCATAATTTAAGTTAAATGTCTTTCCTTTATCCATCGTATTTGCTGTATTTTGAGTGGTTGACGCAAAAGTCTGTCCAGCTAGTCCTGCCCCGGCGGCCAAAAGACTACCTTTAATAAAATCCGATCTCTTCATTTTATTTATAATTGATTAATTTTTAAATAATTTACCAAATCCATCCGAATAAATCGCTTCGATGGACTGATTTTTATTTTTAAAAATGACAAAAACCTCCACACCCTTCAATTTTTTGGCCTTTGTCTTAACTTGTTCGGGTTCCATGCCCATAAAATAATTATCCAGTGCATCTGCTTCCATAGCAGTCTTCGCATAGACGCTGACACTCAATATATCGGTCATGTATGGAAAACCCGAAACAGGGTCGATATGATGACCCAATTTTTTCCCTTTGTACTTAATAAACTTTTCGAAACTGCCTGCCGTTGTCAGCGCCCCTTCTTTGAGCTGCGCAACAGCGGTCATCAATTCCTCCCCGCCCGCATCATCGGGCTGAACAATACCAATAGAAAAGCCCTGCCCACTTGGCGGAGTCCCTAAAGCCCTGATTTCACCACCGACCTCTACCATATAATTGGCAATCCCCTTTCGCCCAAGATAGTCGGCCAAAACATCTACCGTATAGCCCTGGGCAATACCATTTACATCTATTTTAATCCCTTTCTTCTTTTTGATAAGCCGATTGCCGCTAACCTTCAGATAGTGCATTCCCACTAGTTCCTTCGCTTTTAGCACCGTCGCCGAATCTGGGGCGACCGGACTCTTATTAGCACCAAAGCCCCATAGGTTGACTAGCGGGGCAATAGTAATATCGAATTGACCTTTCGATAATTTATGATATTTAAAGGAAGCTTTTATCACCTTGGCCATATGGCTATCCATCACAATAGACATTACCGTATCTGTATTGAACTTGGATATTCTCGAGTCCTTCCGATAAATTGACATCGAAAAATCAATCGCCGTTAAAATACTGTCAACTTCCGACCGTCTAACAAGACTGTCGGAAGCGAAGTAAGTGATATGGAATTGAGTCCCCTGCGCGGGTCCTTCCAGCCGAATTTTATGGAGTTTCGTTGATGGTATTTGCGCCTGTACATCAATGCAACAAATCGTGACAAAAAATAGAAGACACAAATTCCACCTTAATCCCATCGGCCCAAAAACTTAAATATATAGGTTTGTGTTTTGACCAGGCATCGCTACAGGGTAAAAACCTTCTGCATCCGGAAGTAACTTTGGTTTAGCATCCCAAGCAAGTACATCTGGCCCCAGTTTGATAGTAGATTTCAAGGCTTCATCCCATTTGATCACCTTACCTGTATAACAAGCAATACGCCCGATAATACCTGTCAACGTACTATAAGCACCATATTCTGCATTATCAAATTTATATTCGCCTTTCGAAATTGCTGTAAAAAGTTCCTTATGTTCTTGTTGATAAGGATTTGGATTGCCCTTGGCATCATGGCGATAGATTTCTTTTCCTTTCCAGTCGTACAATACAGCCTGTCCACCTGCAGAAAGATAAGCACGTCCTTTTGTTGCCTGGAATTGCTCGTCTACACGGTTATGTATACCCTCAAAGTGTCTACACTGACTATAAACAACACTGTTATCAGCATAGGTTAATTCTAATGCAAAATTATCATAGATTTCACCATACTCTTTGCCTGTACGGTGTGCTCTGCTCCCTGTGCCTTGGATCGATACGGGATAAGCGCCTTTTACCCAATTGGCGATATCAATATTGTGCACGTGCTGCTCAACGATATGATCGCCACACAACCAGTTAAAATAATACCAGTTACGCATTTGGTACTCCATTTCAGTTTGCTCTGGCTTGCGCGGACGCACCCATACGCCACCTGAGTTCCAGTAGACTTGTCCAGAGGTAACATCACCGATAGCACCTTCGTGAATACGTTTGATAGCCTCACGGTAATTCGTTTGATAACGGCGTTGCAAACCAACCACAACATTCAATTTTTTACGTTTAGCTTCTGCAGCCACACGTAAGACCTGTTGTACACCAGGTATATCAACCGCTACCGGTTTCTCCATGAAAACATGTTTACCTTGACGGATCGCTTCCTCAAAATGCATTGGTCTAAATCCTGGAGGAGTTGCCAAAATAACAACATCGGCCAATTGAATTGCATCTTTATACGCATCGAACCCTACAAATTTATGGTTGTCACTTACATCGATCTTATCTTGCCATTTTTCTTTCAGCGTTTTATAAGTACTCTCTAAATTATCTTTAAAAGCATCTGCAAGTGCCACCACTTTAATGTTCATTCCCGAACTTAACGCATCAAATGTAGCTCCAGTTCCGCGGCCCCCACAGCCCACTAAGGCAACTTTGATAACATCTGAACCAGCAGCATATGCACCTGATAAAGGCATTGAGCTCAACACAGCGCCCCCAGCAACTACAGCAGAAGTTTTAATAAAATCTCTTCTTTCTAGATTTTCCATAACAGTTTTATATTGATTATTTTATATTAAAAGTCTTTGATTGGCTGTTTGTCGTAATAAGCCATAATTTCTTCGTGACTGGGTGGATTAAGGGGTCTTACCAGTCTCATACCCACAAATGGGGCTTCCGGAAACCACCAGTTACTTTTTGGAATTTGTGGATCCAACTGTTTCCACACGGGATCTGAAGCACCACGCGCTGCAGAGCGCATGTCCTCGGCCCCACTGTCAAAAGCACCACCTCGTACAACATGTGGATACAGGGTTGTCGGAACAACTACGGGGTTGGTCAATACCTTTCCTTTGCCTTCATTGTAACTATCGGCCTTATATTGGTCATAAGTCCACTCAGCAACATTGCCATAAATATCATAAAGGCCCCAAGGGTTCGGTTTCTTCTGTCCTACAATATGTGTTTTCTGTTCACCGTTATCTTTAAACCAGGCATAATCTGCTAATGGCGTTGCTTGATCACCGAAAAAATAAGTTGTCTTTGAACCAGCTCGAGCTGCATATTCCCACTCAGCCTCTGTTGGTAAACGATAAAACACACCCGTACGGACATACAACCACTTACAGAATTGGATGGCATTGTAATGGGTCATCGCCAAGGCCGGGTGTCCTTCTTTTCCAAAACCAAAAGTCATATCCAAATAGGGTTTGGTAGGTCGCGTAACGGCATCAATCTCTTTGGATACTTTACCGTCCTTACTCTTTGCGATCTCATAATCTTTATACAGAAACGGTTCAAAGAGATCCCAGGTTACTTCATACTGCCCCATCCAAAATGGGTCCAACTTCACCTCATGTGCAGGTTTTTCATCTTCTTTCCCGCCGCTTGTAGTTCCCATTTTAAAACTACCACCAGGGATTGCTAGCATTTTGAACGTCAGATTGGTTCCTTCAATGGGTTGCTCATACGGTTCGAACGTCTTCTGAGCCATAGCGTGCACGCCAGCAAATAACAAAACAGGAATAAAGATTCTTTTTAACATATTTAGGTTTGTAATTAGAGACTAAAATATAAAATAAGGTGTATACTTTACACTTTGACACTATAACTTTTTTATTACAGTTTAATTCTTAACATAATAGTCCATTCGTAATAACGATTTAGCAAGATACTGATTAGGATCCTCGGGGAACTTAATTAGCCTGAAAATCAAGATCAATAAAAAAGGTTTTCCATTTTCATGGAAAACCTCGATATCTTATCACAGCATGCCTGTGTCTAAAGCAGAATCTTACGACTTACCGCCTTATCGATGGTAATATACCCCGGGTAGAACACCGACTGCCCTGCGATATTGATAGAAGGTTTAACTTTTAACGTAAATATTCCCTTTTTATTCTCATCGCTTGACATTAAAAAATCCTGCAGGTCCGAATTCTTCAACAAATCATAGATATTGGTGGCTATACGCACATTGGCCACTGTAGATTCTCCGGGCTCTATTTGTAATGATTGATTCACAATCCCTTCCACAAGCTGCTGTCCGCCGTAAAGAATGATATACTGGAACTTATTGATAGACGCTTTTTTGAGCGTCGGGTTATCAATTTTAAGTCGGATAACTGCATCCAATGGAATATCTTTCCGCAAATAGGCCAATGCCAAGCTCGGCGCGGCACCTAGGTCAATTTGATTATTCCTGATCAGTCGTTGCAATGATGTTCCAGCCAATCGAATACTATCTACCGATTCCACATCGAATTTACATTTCGCCAAATTTTCGATCTGTGCCTTTTGTCGACTCACACCACAGCCGGAAATAAACAACCCCAGCAGAACCAAACATCCAAATAAAATTTTCTTGCTCATAGCCACTATTTTCCTCCAAATTTATATAAAACTCCCAGTGTAAACAATGGGTACCCTGCTTTTAAATAGGTATTACTTTTAAAACCGAATACCATACCGTTCGTATATTGCAACTTCCATCCTTTCCCTAACCCCATTCTTGTATAAAATACAGGTTCAATAAGCATATTATCTTCTTTCTCTGCCGGAAGACCATCAATAGCAAAATTTTTCATACGCATATTGCTCAGCCGGATGATGGTACCGTAATCGATATCATGCCGGTTGCCGAACAATTTCAGGGCATCCTTTTTCTCCGATGAAAAGTTCACCTGCACAAACACCTTGTCAAAATCCATGTCCTTCGTTTCTACAACGGCTTGTCCCATTGTCGACGAACGCTTATCAACCACGCTGGTATTACCCAGTCCATAGCCCCCGTAAACCTCAAATACACGATTATTTTTTCTACCAAAGCGTGTAAAATAACCTATCCCCGCTTCACCCATCTTTTGTGCGTAGTCTTTGATATTGGATCTATTATCGACATATGAACCATTGGCAATGACAGCCACATGATCAGTTACAGCTACCCCCAGGTTGGCCGATACATTGGCCTTTGTATTGATATTGCCGGAAACATAGACCTCGCCAGCTTCTGTAAACATCGGCGCTGAAGGCACATTAGGCATGTAAATCGAACTACAGGAATAAAATGAACAGGCAAATAACCCGGCACACAAACCATATCCAAACTTGTTGTATTTCATATGTAAGTATTTATTCAATCGTGCTTGCATCCAGTGATATTTACGAATGCTACGCCTATTGTCTTAAAAACACCTATCCCTTATAAAAATTGTACCAAAGCGGTTACATTTAACAGAAAATAACAATTTAAACAGCCCAAAAAGCTTAAAAAGCTCAGTACCAAGCCCGATAAATTCAGCATACCAGGTAGCAATTCCGCAGAGCAGCCCGCTATCCTGCTCCAGCATCACCCGATAGCAGACACATCGGAACAGTAGCTAAAAGTATAAACAACAAAAAAAGGCATCAATTTCTTGATGCCTTTCCAATATTGTTGCAAAACCTTATGCTTGTTCTGTAGGAACTACAGATACATAAGATTTATTGTTAGCTTTTTTACGGAAAACTACTTTACCGTCTACTAAAGCGAACAATGTGTGGTCTTTACCAATACCAACGTTTGTGTCAGGATTGTGTTGTGTACCGCGTTGGCGTACGATGATGTTACCAGCGATTGCTTGTTGACCACCGAAGATTTTGATACCTAAACGCTTGCTATGTGACTCACGGCCGTTCTTAGAACTACCCGCACCTTTTTTGTGTGCCATTTCTTTATCTTAATTTAAGACTATTTGTCTGATTAAAAATTCAATTATAACGTAATACCAGTGATCTGGATTTTAGAAAATTGTTGACGGTGACCGTTTTTCTTTTTGTAGCCTTTACGACGTTTTTTCTTGAAAACGATAACTTTATCGCCTTTTAAATGAGACAAAATTTTAGCCGAAACTTTTGCACCAGCAACGCTAGGTGTACCAATGGTAAATTTACCACCGTCTTCTGCTAACAATACATTGTCAAATTCAATACTAGCGCCTTCATCTCCTTGTAAACGGTGTACAAAAAGGAACTGGTCTTTTGCAACCTTAAATTGCTGTCCTGCTATATTTACTATTGCGTACATTGTTAATTAATTAAATGTGTTATTAAATGAAGGGCAAAAGTAATCAGTTTTTATCATAATTCAAAGACAAATTTACTTTTTCGTTTCCAATTAAACGTTATGAGTTGAACAGCATTGTCTTAATCCGTATCGGGACAATGCTGTTCACCCCTGTTTTCGCTTACCAAACCAAAATTCTCTTCTCTGGTGCTACATACATTTTTGCCGTAGGCTGTACATTAAATGCTTTATAGAAGGCCTCCATATTGTATACGGGACCATTTACCCGAAATTGTTCGGGGCTATGTGGATCAACTTTTAAACGTAACCGCATGCGCTCATCGCTGCTCTTTACGCGCCACACTTGCGCAAAACTCAAGAAGAAACGTTGATCTGGTGTAAAACCATCAATTTTATCCTGTCCCTGCCCTTGCTTGGTTAATTTGAAAGCATCATAAGCAATATTCAAACCGCCGATATCTGCCAGATTTTCACCTAAAGTAAGCTCACCGTTTACATGTTGATTGTCCAACAGTGTAAAGCCACCATATAACTTCGCTACCTGATTGGCGCGTTCCGTAAACTGTTTCGCATCCACTGCCGTCCACCAATCGTTCAAGTTACCATCTTTATCATATTGACGCCCCTGGTCATCAAAACCATGTGTCATCTCGTGTCCGATAACGGCACCGATAGCGCCATAATTGATCGCATCGTCCGCATTGGCATCAAAGAATGGGAACTGCAAGATGCCGGCCGGGAATACAATTTCATTATACGGTGGATTGTAATAGGCATTCACCGTAGGTGTCGTCATCAGCCATTCGGCCTTGTCAACCGGTTTGCCGATTTTACCTGCCATTTCTTTATAGGCATGCTTTGCAGCAGACTGTAAATTGGCATAGTAGGTATCTTTGGCAACCTCCACATCACTGTAATCTTTCCACTTCTCCGGGTAACCGATTTTTTTGGTAAATGCTTCCAATTTTTCAATCGCTTTCTTTTTGGTTTCAGGTGTCATCCAGTCCAATTTCTCGATACGGCTCTTATAGACTTTTTGCAAATTATCGACCAATTCGAGCATTCGTTTTTTTGCTTCGGGTTTAAAATACTCATCCACATACAACTTTCCGACAATCTCGCCAAGGTTCTCGTCGGCCGAGCTCACCATCAGCTTCCAACGTTCCTTCTCCTGCTTCTGTCCATTTAGGGTTTTTCCGAATAATTCAAACTTTGCATCCCTGAAACCTTTGCTCAGTGCCGTCGCAGAAGCATTCGCTAAATCTGCTTTTAGTTTTGTTTTCCAACTAGCTAAGGACTGTGATTTCAACAAATTATTCAGAGCAAGATAAAATTTGGGTTGCTGTACCAAAATGGTATCGGTCTTCACATCCAAACGTTGCAAAATATCTTTCCAATTGAGGTTTGGTGTTTGTTTTTGAAATTCCTGTACCGCAAATTTATGGTAGTTTTTGATGGGATCCCGCAATTCCACCGGTGTAGCATGCGATTTGGCTATTTCTGTTTCCAAGCGCAGCACTTCCTCAGCCGACTTTTGCGCATTTGCCCCTTCGCCGATCAGTCCGAATAATTTTACCAGATACGCAACATAGGCCTCCCGGATTTTCTTCGCTTTGTCATCCTGATCCAAGTAATAACTTGCTTCAGGCAGGTTAAGTCCCCCCTGGAAAAATTGCAATGCATTTTTAGTGCTGATCCGGTCATCTGCTGCTACATAAAATGTAAAAAGATCACCATCACCCTCTTTAAATCCATCCGCAGCATAAGCGATCAATTCATCCATACTTTTCAACCCATTGATTTTTTGAATAGCCCCTTCGATCGGTTTCGCGCCCAATTTATCAATCGTCACCGTATCCATACCACTCGCATAGAAATCGCCGGCCTTTTGCTGATCGGAACCTTTTTTGTTGTCAGACTTCGCCGCACCCTCCAAAATAGATTTCAGGTTTGCCAGGTTTTCATCAGCAAGAATATAAAATGAACCCCAGCCAGTTTCAGAAGCCGGGATCTGGGTATTTTTCATCCAGCTTCCATTCGCATATTGGAAGAAATTATCTCCTGGATTCACTGTGGTATCCATGCCTGAGACATCAAAAAAATTTGTGCGGACCTCCTGAGCAGTATCGCTTTTCTTATTTGACTGACATGACATCATCATTAAGACCATGGATAGCGTCCCCCATTTGACTTTTTGTATCATATTTTAAGAGATTAAAAGAGTATTTAAATTTACTTCAAAAGTTTCACTTCATACAAATCCTTCCGTCTATCCTTCTTGACTTTAACGGTACCGTACTCATGCAGGTCTCGTAGGGCATAAAGATCAACGTCGGCAATAAGCACCATCTCAGCATTCGGTGTCGCCTCAGCTTTAATGGCATTATTGGGAAAAGCAAAGTCCGAAGGGGTAAAAACAGCGGACTGCGAATATTGTATATCCATATTATTCACACGCGGCAAATTGCCCACGGAGCCTGCAATGGCCACATAACATTCATTTTCTATCGCCCTAGCCTGCGCACAGGTACGCACCCGGATGTATCCGTTTTGAGTATCCGTCATAAAGGGCACAAATAGGATCTGCATCCCCTGATCGGCCAAAATACGGCTCAGTTCAGGAAACTCTACATCGTAACAGATCAACAGCCCCACTTTACCACAATCGGTGTCAAACACCTTCACCTCACTTCCGCCCACCATACCATAATATTTAAATTCATTTGGTGTGATATGAATTTTTTTAAACTCATCCAGCTTACCGTTGCGATGGCAGAGGTAGGAAACATTATAGAGTTTTTTGTTTTCCACCAAAGGCATCGACCCGGCAATGATATTCACATTGTAGGAAACGGCAAACTGTTGAATGCGATCGATAATCTCCGAGGTATGCTGCGCAAGCCTCTCCATTGCCAGGCGCTCGGGAAGATCATTATACGGACTCATCAACGGCGTATTAAAGAATTCCGGAAACATGATAAAATCGGTTCCATAATCACTCACCGTATCCACAAAGAATTCTATCTGATCGTAAAATGCCTCAAGATTATCAAATAAACGCATCTGCCATTGCACCAGTCCCAAGCGGATTGTCTGCTTAGTCGTCGAAATAGACCTTGTCTCGGGCTCATAATAAATATTATTCCATTCCAACAGGGTAGCGAACTCCATCGATTCAGCATCCTCAGGCAGATAGTGCTTAAGTATTTTTTTGACATGAAAATCATTCGATAGCTGAAAGGTCAGCGTCGGATCATAGATCTCCTTACGTTTGACTTTCTCGATATAAACCCGCGGACTCATTTTATCCGCATAGTTATGGTAATTGGGAATACGCCCCCCGGCAACAATACATTTGAGGTTCATCTGTTCACACAGCTCCTTACGTGCATCATAGAGACGGCGTCCAAGACGTAAGGCCCGATGTGCCGGATGAACAAACACTTCTATTCCGTACAGTGTATCTCCATCATCACTATGTTTGGTAAACTTACCGTCATCGATAATATCATAATAACTATCGTAAATATTATTCTTCTTTGAATTCAGGATAATCGACAAGGCACAAGCGACCACATGTCCATCAATCTCCACACATAGCTGCCCTTCAGGAAATAACTCTATCAAATCCTGAATATTTTCCTTTGACCAGGTCTCACCAACACCATCATATGCCTGTTCCATCGATTTTTTCAAATCAACATAATCCTTCTTTGTCAAGTTCCGCACTTGAATATCCATATAAATCTCCTTTTTGAAATTAGTTATTTAAATTTAGTAAAAGTAAAGGCCAAGTCCAAAACTAGCAATAGGCAACAAGCGAACACCAGATGGCATATAATTTCGTATTTTAGACAGTGCTTACTCAGTGATTGTTCAGTGCTCGTTCAGTGCTTGCTCAGTGTACACTGAATATGCACTGACTTATTACTGTCTAAACATTGATTAAAAAATGTTAATAATTACTACCTAGTATGCAGATGTTTCAATTTTAATATAGATCTTGATGATCCAATATCTTAACAGGCAGTTAGGATCATCGTCTTTTTCATACATAAACCGAATCGGAGCATCGGAAAGACTTACTAAAAATAAAGCCAAAAAAAAGCGCCAATGTTCAATTGGCGCTTCTGATATCTCAATGATAGCTGCTCTCAACTATGCTTGACCTTGTGGCGTTCCAAAAGGGAATGCAACTGTAGGATCGCCACCTTGTTGAGGTTGTTCAGCAACACCTAAGTCCATTTTAATTGGGCCATTTAATGCTTCGAAACGGTTCACGTTATCAACCAATGCACCTAACAAGCGTTTTGCATGCTCTGGAGTCAAAACGATTCTTGATTTCACTTTTGCTTTTGGCACTCCTGGCATCACACGGATAAAGTCAACCACAAATTCAGTATTAGAGTGAGTGATAATCGCAAGATTTGAGTAGGTTCCTTCTGCTACTTCTTCTGTCAACTCAATGCTCAATTCGTTTTGATTTTGGTTATTTTCCATAATAATTCTAATGATAAGTTAATATATTCTTAAATTCTACTTTGTAAATGTTCTAAAGTCTTGTCCGTTCTCGATATTCAATAATGTCTCGTAGATCAATCTGATCACGTTGTCAACATCTTCTTTATGTACCATCTCCACTGTTGTGTGCATATAACGGAGCGGTAAGGAAATCAATGCCGACGGTACACCACCATTGCTATAGGCAAATGCATCCGTATCAGTTCCTGTAAAACGAGAGGAAGCCTGACGCTGGAAAGGAATATTATTCTTTTCAGCAACCTTCACCAACAGTTTATTCAGATTGATCTGAACCGCTGGAGCATAAGACAATACAGGGCCTTTTCCTGAAAACAGATCTCCCTGCGTGATCTTATTGATCATCGGAGTTTGTGTATCATGTGTCACATCGGTTACGATAGCGACATTCGGTTTGATACGATCTGCAATCATTTCGGCGCCACGTAAACCAATCTCTTCCTGCACCGAATTTACGATATATAATCCAAATGGCAATTTCTTTTTATTCTCTTTTAGCAAACGAGCAACCTCAGCGATCATAAAACCACCGGCACGATTGTCCATAGCCCGCCCAACATAATAACGGTCGTTGAGGATAGAGAATGTATCTTCGTAGGTAATAACACACCCCACATGTATACCCAGGGCTTCAACCTCTTCTTTGGTACTACAGCCGCAGTCCAAAAAGATATTTTTCAGCGAAGGATTTTCTTCTTTCTCTCCCGAACGTGTATGAATTGCCGGCCAGCCGAATACAGCTTTGACAATACCCTTTTCCGTATGGATATTCACGCGCTTAGACGGTGCAATCTGGTGATCCGAACCACCGTTACGAATCACATAGATCAGTCCATCTTTGGTAATGTAATTGACAAACCAAGAAATCTCATCCGCATGAGCCTCTATAACGACCTTGTACTCCGCTTTTGGATTGATTACCCCTACAGCTGTACCGTAGTTGTCAACGAATGTATCATCGACATAAGGCTTCAAATAATCCAACCACAGTCGCTGTCCTTCCCACTCAAATCCTGTAGGAGAAGCATTATTGATATATTTTTCAAAAAATGAAAGCGAATCTTTAGTCACAACCGCGTTGTGCTTCGGCTCTTTTTTCTTGTTTTTTTCTGCCATCTTTTCCTTTTCTATTTACTTTCGTCAAAATATGAAAATTTCAATGAAATGCAAAAGTAAAAATGTTTTTTGAAATATTGTTTGCGCAATTTATTTTAGATCATAGCCCTTTATTTTAGTAAAAAGGATCAGCAAAAGACAATATTTCATTCACGATGAATCAATTAAGTTCGCAGCCCAATGATATTATATTTAAAAACAAATTGTAGGAATAAAAAATGAGATTAAAGCTTATCTTTACTCCAAAGTAATTTAAACAGCTATAAAATTTATGAATTCAATATTAAGTGCAATACATTGGAATATTGACCCTGAAATGTTCAACTTTGGCGCCTTTGCCCTTCGCTATTATGCCTTATGCTGGTTATTAGCGTTTTTTGTTTCATACGTGATCATGTTGCGTATATTCAAAAAGGAAGGCCGCACACAAGAACAGCTGGATCAGCTTTCAATTTATATTTTCCTGGGCACTTTGATCGGAGCTCGATTAGGACACTGCCTATTTTACGATTTTGACTATTACAAAGATCATATACTTGAAATCTTCCTTCCATTTAAATGGGATAAAACAGGATTTCATATCACCGGCTTTGCAGGTTTGGCTTCTCACGGTGGCGCCATCGGAATTATCCTCGCATTATATTTATTCTGCAGAAAAACAAAAACCGACTTTCTATGGCTAGCGGACCGATTGGTTGTCGTAGTCCCTATTGCCGGTGCACTTATCCGTATCGGAAATTTCTTCAATTCTGAAATAATTGGTACGCCTACAGATTTACCTTGGGCTATCGTGTTTGAACGTGTCGACAATGTACCGCGCCACCCGGGACAGCTTTATGAAGCAATCGCCTATATTTTGATCTTTATTATCATCGGTTCCCTATTCAAATCGAATCCCAATCGCCAAAAAGGTCAATTATTTGGCATATTCCTAGTCTTATTATTTGGTGCACGTATGGTGTTGGAACATTTTAAAATTGATCAGGAAGCCTTCGAGCAAAGTATGGCTTTAAACATGGGCCAATTACTGAGTATACCTTTTATCCTGGTGGGTTTCTACTTTATCTTCCGGAAAACCAAAGCTTAAAACAGGGCGCAATATATCCTTGTTTGCAAATACAAGATTTAACAGGCATCTTTTCTAGAAAAGATGCCTGGTTTTTTTTCCCAATACCTACAAAGATTACTATATTAGGCTTCAATAAATAATATATCCTTTTACAACAAGAAACTTAAGCCTAAAATGAGTCTAACACAAGCAGCATCTGTCGAAGCAAACGAAAAGATGCTTCAATACAATGGCCAATATGGAGCGTACGGCGGATCTTATATCCCCCCGGTACTGGAAGAGCAATTAAATAAACTGGCTTCTTTTTTCGATAGCCATGTCCAAAAAGAAGAATTTCAGAAAGAGTTTATTGCAATCTTAAAACATTATGTCGGTCGTCCCTCACCCTTATACTACGCCAAGAACTTAAGCGAGTATATTGGCTCCAAAATCTATTTAAAGCGGGAAGATCTCAACCATACGGGTTCCCATAAGATAAACAACTGTATCGGTCAAATTCTTCTGGCCAAACAGATGGGAGCAACAGAGATCATTGCCGAAACTGGCGCCGGTCAACACGGTGTTGCAACAGCAACAGCGGCAGCATTGTTAAACATACCATGTAAAGTATTTATGGGCGAAATCGACGCTGCACGCCAGGCGCTGAACGTCAAACGCATGGAATTGTTAGGCGCCGAAGTTGTAACGACCAACTTAGGTAGCCGTACATTGAAGGATGCCGTCGATGCGGCCTTGATGTATTACGTTGAAAATCCAACATCCTATTATCTACTGGGATCGCATGTCGGCCCGCACCCCTATCCAAAAATGGTCGGCTATTTTCAAAGCGTTATCGGTAAGGAAGCACGCCAGCAGATACTTGATCAGGAAGGGCGCCTTCCAGACAGCATCTTCGCCTGTGTAGGTGGTGGCTCAAATGCTATTGGCTTATTTTCGGGTTTTCTCGATGATCATGACGTCGAGATTCATGGTGGCGAAGGCGGTGGAACCGGAACTTATCCAAAAACAGCTGCGACACTTTCTTTTGGCAAACCAACCGTATTCCAGGGAACCTTTTCGTACTGTTTGGTCGATGATGAGGGCAATCCGATCCCGTCAACCTCGGTGTCTGCGGGCCTTGACTACCCGGGGATATCGCCACAACATGCCCAGCTAAAAGATAGCAATCGTGCAAACTATCACCCCGTGACAGATGCAGAGGCTATCGATGCCTACAAGTTACTTTCCCGACTGGAAGGTATTATTCCGGCCATTGAATCATCACATGCTGTTGCCCTTGCGGTGAAATTGCTAAAAGACAAAAACAAAGTCGCTATTGTGAACCTCTCGGGACGTGGCGACAAAGATGTTGACCGCGAATTCTAGAAGGCAGCATCAAAATACATGAGTAGGCCGAGTGCAGGGCCCTAGGTTAGGCACTCGGTCTAAACGTTTTATCCATTAGCTAACAATCTCCAAGATGAAGCGACCAAGAAATCGTCGAATAGTTTTAAAAACAGTAATCAGCCTCGTCATCTTACTTTGCCTGGGCCTGATAGGCTATAATCTTTATCCAGAACCAACGTTGGATCAGCATGCCAAAGTAGACAAGCTTATCGTCTATAAATCAAAAAGAACACTATTGGCCTATAGTAAGGGAAAGCTCCTAAAATCTTACCGTATTTCATTGGGCGGCCAACCTGTGGGCGCCAAAGAATTTGAAGGCGATTTAAAAACACCCGAAGGGCTTTACACGATCAACGATAAAAATCAATATAGCAGCTATCACAAAAACCTGGGGGTCTCCTACCCAAATGAACAGGATATTGCCCACGCCAAAAGTTTAGGAAAAGAGGCCGGTGGCGACATCAAGATCCACGGACTTCGAAACGGACTAGGCTTTATTGGTAAATTGCAGCGCCACATGGACTGGACTTTCGGTTGTATGGCACTTACAAATGCAGAGATTGACGAACTTTTTGATGCTGTTCCCATAGGTGCAGCTATTGAAATAAAACCCTAACTGGAATAAAGACTTAACTAAAACAACTCTTGGCTGGAACACACCCCTAACGACCTGAAGGCTAAAGCGCCGAATGGCCCGTCCATTACGCTCATCCGCTGGCCGCTTAGCCGTTCCCCCTATTTTACCCTATACCTCGTTTTCAAAATACTACAAGATAAACCCTAAATATTACAACCCCATGTCTAATAAATTATCGATTTTTGAGTTTACATTAGTAACTTGTATTTAAAATAATTCCGATGGAATATCCAATGTGATAAACACAAATACCGATGACCACATCACAGCATGCACGGCATCCAAGAATTAAATACACCTGCACAAAATCAACAGGATATTCCATAGGACCTCTAAAAGACAACATGCGAAGCATTCATAAATACCATTGGATGCAGACTTAAATCAGTAATAATTTAGATATGAAACTTGCAATAAAGAATATGGTATGCAATAGATGCATTATGGTTGTTGAAAATGAATTGGCTAAGCTCAATCTCCATGTTAAGCATATTTCTTTGGGCCAGGTTGAGATTGAAGAAGAGCTGACCAAAGCAGAGAGCAAGCAACTCGCTTCAAATTTTTCGGCACTTGGTTTTGAATTGATTGACGATAAAAGAACTGTCATCATCGAACAGGTAAAACATGTCGTATTGGATCTTATCCGTAATCAACATAACGACACCACCCTTAATCTTTCCGAAATCATCAGCACGAAAGTGCACCATGATTACAACTACATCTCCAATCTTTTTTCGGATGTTGAAGGCATAACCATCGAAAAATACTTCATCGGCCAGAAAATTGAATATGTCAAAGAGTTATTGGTTTACGATGAACTTACCTTGAGTGAAATTGCCTATAAACTCAATTACTCCAGTGTTGCTTATTTAAGCAATCAATTCAAAAAAGTAACCGGATTGACGCCAAGCCACTTTAAGCAGATCAAAGACAATAAACGCAAACCACTTGATAAGATCAACGACTAGGGATCTGCGATGTGCGCTTCACAGCGCAGGAAGAAATCAAAGTTTGACCGCTTCTAGCTATCGCAGAAAAAGAATATACAAAACCACTTTGGGGACATTACCAACTGTCAAGACCGTTAATACGTGGTTCACAAAAAAAGAAAAGGCTTCCGAGCGGAAGCCTTTCTTTTAAAATTGCCCTTTCAAATTAGCAACCCTTATCTTAAATATCTCTAATTCTTTTTGTTGTTGATTGATAAAAGAATTTTCCTCCAGTTTTCCTACCACAATATCACGCTCTTCATCATTGGCATAAACCATGTTTTTGAACTGATTTTTGTAGTCTTTGGCACGGGATTTATAAATCTGTTCACCAATCCAGATCCGGTGTCCAAGCGCCTGATCCAACAAAGATACAATTTTATCTGTTGATAAAACCATACCTTCCAAATTTAAGATTTCTATTAAAGACAAGAGTGCATGTTCACGTTTATCTAAGGGGTATGCTTTACTTTTATCGTGATAGAATTCATGAATACCATCCCATGAATCTATTTTTTTTGATTTGACGTCATCTAGGAAAGTTTGCAGGGCATTGCTTTCGATCAGCTGTCCACCTATATTTTCCCAGCTCGTACGCGATCTACCCGATAAGGCTTCAATAATATCCTGCAGTGACAGGCCTTCCTCGAGCGCATCCATCAGGTGCAGTACACCATAGTATTTAATAAACGAACGATATAAATGATAAGCCTCGCCAACCTTCTGAATAACAGTCGGTCTTCGTGAATTTTCGGCTCCTTGCAGCACAATTGTCTGATCTTTTAGGTCCATGTTGTTGGCAAGCAGTGCCCGGCCCGCAACAATACGTTCGTGCTTATCCTTCCCAACTGCAGTGTGGAGACTATCTGCCACGGCCAAGGCCAGCATATCCATCCCTTCAAACATTTCATTCACCGTATCCGGTGCCAACATATCGTATTCAAAATATTGGTTTTTAAAATGTCGATTGTCCCGCGCCGCATACTTATTGGCATTCCGTACCAAAGCATACATATTGTACATAAACCAATACCCCGGAATCAAGACCAGTTGATCATGTTGTACGTCATTGCTCACTAAGGTAAAAGGCAACTTGATATCCAGTTCATGCAGAAAATCCCCTTTTACAATAAGGCAATACGATGCAAACCTGGAGTTGTGTTTTAGGCTCACACAGAGTCCAGGCCAAAAACCACGTCCCGCAATAATTTCACCGTCCGCAGCTCTGGAGTTGTGATTAGATCCTACGGTTGCTCCAGCAGCCATATTACTTTGGCCCATCACCAATGCCGCACATAAAAACGAGTTGTTATGGTGCTGTTCATGTGCTGGAAAAATCAAGGAATTTAATACTTCACAACAGGAAATTGTCGAGTTGTCTCCCAAATAAGAGTTGATCAGGCGCGCGCCATATTTCAACTGCGAATAGGAAGCCAGGATAAAACGTACAGCTTTAACGCCGTAAAATATACGACAGCCATAGCCAATAATTCCATTAACAAGCTCACAACCCTCACCGATCTGTGTATACGATTCCTGTGAGGAATTGACGGTTACATTTTTCAGCTTACTGACCCCTTTAATATAAGCATCAGTTCCGATTTTGACATTCTTGATCGTTAACGTATTTTTGATGACGCAACGGTCGCCAATCTGGCTGTAATAACCCCGTTGACTTCCAAATTTCTGATCAGTCAGTTCTCCAAATCGCTGCTGTAAAGCATGATCATGTCGATTGCGGGTCCAAAGGTATACATCTGCAGCCTGCATACCGTCAAAAGGGTAAACCGAACGGGCACCATTTTCGTTGCAGAGTTCCAGCTCGATCCGTTTTTCTGACTCTTCACCATCACGGAGAATACCATTACCGAATTTGGCTGTACTACCGGTCTCCATTTCCTTGATCTGGCTCAACAGCACTTCATTACCAACAATAAAGTAGGACAAGTAGCCCACATGATGGACAGCAACATCGTCGCCAAAGTCCGAACTGATGATCGTCGAATGATACAGGCCAATGGGCAACTGCAAATTGCGGTAATCCAGGTAACTCGGACTCAAATTGCCAATACGGACCAGACCATAGAATTTACAGTGCTGAACCTGATTCGGATCAAAGACTGCCGATACTTTGACCTTGGACCAGTCGCCGGACCAGTTTCCATTGTTAATCAAGTGTTTAACCTCTGTTTCCGTCAGATCACGGTAGTCATTACGCGGGTTTTGCTGAAAGCGCAGGGTATATTCGTCTTGTCCTGTTGGAATAAACTCATCTGGGATAAATCCATATCCCAGCTGTTCCAAAGGTTTCTTCTTCAATACACTCATCGGCCTCCTTACTCTACAGTTACCGACTTCGCCAGGTTACGTGGTTTGTCCACATCCAAGCCTAGCTCTACACCAATATAATACGATAGCAGTTGCAATGGTACAACCGAAATCAATGGAGCAATGATCTCATCGGCCTCCGGAATTTCCATAAAATCATCCGATAGATTTTCTGAAACAGCATCGCCTTTGGTAACCACCGATATAATCTTTCCTTTACGCGCTTTGATCTCCTGAATATTTGAAACAATCTTCTCGTGATAAGCATCTTTTGTAGCGATAAAAACAACCGGCAAGTTCTCGTCAACCAATGCGATAGGTCCATGTTTCATTTCTGCTGCAGGATAACCTTCGGCATGGATATAGGAAATTTCCTTGAGTTTAAGCGCACCTTCCAGGGCAACGGGAAAATTATACCCCCTACCCAAGAAAAGAAAATCTCGGGCATCTTTATACTTTTTCGCAATGGCTTTGATTTTATCAACCTGCGTATCCAAAATCCACTCGACCTTTTCAGGCACCTCATTTAATTCCTGTGCAAGTTTTTGATAACGTTCTTCGCTGATCGAGCCTCTCAAAGAAGCAATCTTTAAGGCAATCAGGTTCAATACAGTCAATTGCGCCGTAAATGCTTTTGTACTCGCCACACCGATTTCAGGTCCAGCATGTGTATAGGCACCTGCATCCGAAAGTCGTGCGATAGAAGAGCCAACAACATTGACAACACCCAATATGATAGCGCCTTGTTTTTTCGCATTTTCCAATGCAACCAATGTATCAGCCGTTTCACCACTTTGGGAAATCGCCAAGATAACATCCCCCGGATGAATAACCGGATTACGGTAGCGGAATTCCGATGCATATTCAACTTCAACATTAATACGGCATAATTCCTCAATAACATATTCTGCAATAAGTCCGGCATGCCAGCTCGTACCACAGGCAACAATCACAATGCGATTGGTATTGCTGATCTCATTCGCAAATTTTTCAATGCCACTCAATGTAATCTGATGGGATTGCAGATCCAGACGTCCACGCATAGAGTCAAAGATCGTTTGCGGTTGCTCGAAGATCTCTTTCAACATAAAGTGATCAAAGCCACCTTTTTCAATAGCCGACAACTCCAGATCCAATTTTTGGACATAAGGCGTGATGCGCTCATTACCCAGATTTTTAAGGATCAACTCCTCCGGAGTGATAATGGCCAGTTCGTAGTCATTGATATAAACGACTTCTTTGGTGTATGCTAGCATCGGGGAAGCATCTGAACCCAAAAAATGTTCATTTTTACCGATACCAATCACCAAAGGACTTCCTTTACGCGCTGCAATAATACGATCCGGATGGCCAGCCTCCAATACAAGGATCACATAGGCCCCTACGACCCGTTTCAAAGCAATACGAATCGCTTCTTCTAAAGAGCATTCATTCTGCAATTGGATCTCTTCGATAAAGTTGACCAGAACCTCTGTATCGGTATCACTTTTAAATGTATAACCTTTATTGATTAATTCTGATTTTAAGGAAGCATAGTTTTCAATGATGCCATTATGAATCATCGCAATATGCCCGCTATTGGAATAATGCGGATGTGCATTCCGATCAGAAGGCTCACCATGGGTAGCCCAACGGGTGTGGCCTATCCCTGTGGTCGACTGTAGATCTTTGTCGTATACAAACTCCTCCAAGTTTGCGACTTTACCTGTTTTTTTGTAAACATCGATCTGCTCACCTTTATGCAATGCCACTCCAGCACTGTCATAACCACGGTATTCTAACTTTTGTAATCCGTCAATGACGATACCATACGCCTGACGATAACCTGTGTATCCTACAATTCCACACATGTATGTCTCAATTTTAAGTGTATATTTTGTTAATGCGCCGCAATGTAATAAAAAATATCTACGCAATCGATTGATTAACCTAGAATTAACACAAAAAAGGCGGCTAATGTTTTATTAGTCGCCTTTTTCTATTGTATAATGTATTATTTTTTAATGTTCTGCCACATCTACATGGTCATAATCCTCCTTCATCAAGGCTTCATAATTTGTCTTTTCTTTCTTTCCAAAACGACGTTGAAGACTGTCAAAAATGGAGTACACCACTGGTACAACAACCAGGGTTAAAAATAAAGAAGATAACAAACCACCGATGATAACAATCGCAAGACCTCTATTCATATCGGCACCGTCTCCAGTAGCGATTGCAATAGGAATCATACCAAATACCATGGCAATTGTCGTCATTAAAATCGGACGAAGACGTGCATGATTGGCTGCCACTAATGCATCGTGCGTGTTATCGCCAGCTTCCTTACGATGGTTGGCAAAATCAACCAGCATGATCGCATTCTTGGCCACTAGACCAATCAACATGATGATACCCAAAATCGTAAAGATATTCAAGGTCTGATTTCCCAAAGCCAAGAATAACAGGGCTCCGATAAACGACAATGGAATCGAGAACAAGACCACAAATGGTGTGATAAAACTATCGTATAAAGCAACCATTACCAAGTATACTAGGATAATAGATGCCAATAAGGCAATTCCCAAAGTACCAAAACCTTCGGTTTGGTTCTCCATGTTACCACCCCAGATAAAGACGATTCCCGGTTTACGCGGCAATTTTTCAAACTGTGCCTGCCACTCTTGCGCTACGGTACCCATTGGTCTACCGATGGCCTGTCCCTGAATGGATACTGCCGGCGACTTGTCGCGACGTTCCAACAAAGTAGGTCCCGAGCCATAAGTTACATTGGCAAATTGATCCAAAGAAATGGAAGCACCCTGATTATTGATAAATTTCAGATCACGCACGTTGTCGATATTGGCACGACCATTTTCCGCATAGCGGATATTGATATCATACTCATTATCGCCGGCTCTGTATTTGTTATCCGTGTTTCCTGAAAATGCCGTTTGCATCGTCATACCCACAGTAGAGACATTCAGTCCCAAAGAGGTCATTTTATCACGGTCGATCTTCACATTGATCTCGGGATTACCCGCTTCAGAAGTTAATTTGACACCCGCTGCTCCAGGGATCTTGCGCAATTGATCTGCCGCCTTCTCTGCAAATTCCTGTGCATCTTCGACAGAAGCACCGATAATGGTCAGCTTCAATGGTGCCTGCTCCGCTCCCATGATACCCACATTGACGGTTTTGATTTTTGCACCGATCAGTTTATTTTCCAATTCACGCTTCAGCGTCGCTGAATACACCTGTGAGTTGCCTTCAAAATTTTCTTTGTCGAGGATCACGTGGATCTCCGATTTGTAACGCGAACCCGTTGTCGAAGCCATACCGTCCGAAGACTGCCCCACTGTCGTAATAATTTCTTTGACATCGGGTTTCGATTTAATATAAGCCTCCGCTTTCTGCGTCAATAAGTTGGTCTTCTCCAGGGAAGCGTCTTTATCGAGTTCCAACTGGATGAAAAACTCCTTACGGTCGATACTCGGGAAGAAGTCCGAACCGATATAACCTTTAGCGATCAGGATAAATGATGCAAAAAGTAAACCGATTGCTAAAAATAAAGTTGCCACCTTGGTTTTCCAGGTTCTTAAGGCCCAAACTAACAATCCTGCAACCCAATGTGTGAAGCTGTTCAAACCGCTTTCAAAACCATGAATAATACGGCCAAAGAAAGATGTTTTGCTCAAGTGCTCCAATTTACCGAAACGCGAGTATAACCAAGGTACTACCGTAAATGACACCAATAAGGATAATAAAGTCGAGATGATTACAGTCACACAGAATTGCGCCAGGATATTGGCCACCAAGCCCGTAGACATCGCGATCGGAAGGAACACCACCACGATAACCAAGGTGATCGCCGTTACTGTAAATCCAATTTCCGAAGCACCATCAAATGCCGCACGCACCTTGTTTTTACCCATCTCCATGTGGCGGTGAATATTCTCGATAACAACGATCGCATCATCCACAAGAATACCGACCACCAGGGATAAACCTAGTAAAGACATCAAATTCAGGGTATAGCCCATTAAAAGCAAGCCAATAAAGGTAGCAATCAAAGATAAAGGAATCGCCACCATGGTGATCGCCGCATTACGTAAACTCTGCAAGAAGAACAACATGATAAAGCCCACCAATGCAATGGCAATCATTAAGTCGTGGATCACGTTATCGGCCGCATTCAATGTAAATTCTGAAGAGTCATTGGCCACTAGAATTTTAATATTCTGTGCCGCATAATCCTTCTCTACACCGCTAATTACTTTTCCGTTTTTATCGTGTACAGCAATCGTTTTCTTGACCGCTTCAGATACCGCTACCGCATTTGCATCAGACTGTTTAAAGACCTGCAATAAGATTGTATTCTGACGGTCAAGACGGGCTACTTTTTCAATCTCTTTGATACCATCCCGTACATCGGCGATATCGCGCAGATAGATCTGCACCCCTGCCGGCGTTGTGATCGGGAGGTTACGCAGCTCCTCGATCGAAGTTACTTTACCCGAAAGACGGATGGTTGTCCGGTTATCGCGGGTACTTACGTTACCTGTCGGGAAATCGAGATTGGATGCAGCTACTATTTGCTGTACCTGAGAAATTGTCAGTCCATAACCTTCAATTTTCTTCGGATCTACAGAGATCTGGATTTCACGTTCCTCACCACCGATCAGGTCTACTTTTGCAACACCATTGATCCGCGCAAAGACCGGCTGGATTTTATTATCCAAAAGATCATAGAGTTCTTTCTCCGATAAGTTGGACGTTACGGCCAAACTCATGATGGCCACATCATCCAGGGAAAATTTGGAGAGTGAAGGTGTCTTTACATCATCCGGCAAATCGTTGATCACGGCATTGATTTTCCGTTGAGCATCCGTAAGCAGGAAGTTGACATCCGCACCGTTGTTGAGGGTGATCATGACAATCGATACCCCTTCCAACGAAGTCGACTCCACCTTTTTGATACTTTCCAGGGATGAAATGGCATCCTCTATTTTTTTTGTCACCGAACTCTCAACCTCTGCAGGTGAAGCTCCCGGATAGACCGTCTGTACCGTAATGACGTTAATTTCAAATTTAGGGACCAATTCATAGCCCAATCGCGTATAAGAAAACAACCCGCCTAATGTCAGTATTATAAATAATACGATAATTATACTGGGGCGTTTTATCGATATTTCGGTAATTTTCATTCGAATAATTTATTTTTAATAGCCATGCAACCGGAGTTGCATCTGCTACTGATTACAGTATGCTCTATTTAATAATCTCTACAGGACTTTGGTCAAATAGATTGATCTGACCCGAAACAATCACCTGATCGCCATTTTGCAAACCACCTAAGATCTCGATGTAATCACCAAAGTTTCTACCCGATTTGACATTTGTTTCGATTGCTTTACCGTTTTTCAGCACAAAGATCTTGTTGTCGCTCACGCTACCCACAAAAGCATTACGTGGTACGATCAATGTATTGCTGGCAACACCTTCACCGAAGATGGCCGTACCATACATACCGGCACGCAATTGGTTCGATGCATTATTTACCTCGATTTCCACCGGGAAATTTAAACTACCGTCCGATTTAGGTGCAATAAAAGTTACTTTACCGGTAAAGCGTTGATCTGCATACACACTCGCTGTCACATCAACAGACTGACCGATCTTTAAGGTCGCTACATTCTTTTCGTCTACATTGACACGCAATTTCAACGTAGCAACGTTCACAATATCGAAGGCCGCAGCACCGACATTCAGGTAAGTCCCCGGTTCGATTTTACGTGAATTGATAATACCCGATACCGACGTTTTGATGGTTACATCGCCAGCATTCAATTTAGAAGCTTTTAAGTTATTTTTCGCATTCTCAAATTGCAATTTCACCTGATCTAACTGTTGTTTGGTTACACCTCCCGTAGAAAAAGCACTTTCAAAGCGGTGCAGATCAGCCTGCGCATTGGTATAAGCCGCTTGCGCATTCGCCACGTTCACATTCAGTTTATCACCCTCGATGATCGCCAAAGTCTGTCCCGCACTCACATGAGAACCCTCATCAACCAATACTTTCACTACCCGGCCGGCAGTTTCAGCCGAAACCGTTACTTCCTGTTTCGGAGAAAATGTTCCGTTAGCAGTATAGCGTAAATCCATGGAAGATACTTTTGCTGTATCGATACGCACAGCAATAGCCACATTTTTTTTGGCTACTTCCGCAGTTTCGGCCTCATTTTTCTTTTTATTCTTATTTAACACAAAAAATATTCCTGCTAAACCAGCAGCAATAATAAGTAAGGTAATAATTCCGCGTTTCATATTGTATTAGTCAATTATTCTTTAATTAGTGATTTTAATTCGCCGTTCGCCTTAATAATCTGTACTTCGGCTACTTTATAGTTCAACAAACTCGTATTTAGATTATTTTCTGCATCAGCTAGTGCTTTTTCAGCGTCAAGTAATTCTGTTAAAGTTGCTAAACCATTGTTAAAATTGTTTTTTGTATCATCTAGAACACCTTTAGCCAATTTAACATTTCGGCGATTATTGTCGATCGTCAGCAAACTGATCTTGATCTGTGATTTGGCATTTTCTTTCGCTAGATTTAGACCCAGTTTGGTATCTTCAAGATCAACCTGTGCTTGTCTAATCTGAATATCCGCCTGGTTGATTCTTGCTCTTGTTGTTCCTCCCGTGAAGATTGGCACCGAAAGATTTAAACCTATGCTCGAGGTCTTTGGCCAGCTAAAATCACCAACAATTGGAAACCCTTTACCAAATCCATTAAAACCAAAATCTCCACCTAAGGATAATTTAGGGTATAGATCAGCAACTTTCGATTTCTTATTCAGTTCGTAAAGTTCAATTTGCTTCTTCATCAACTGCACCTCGGTCCTATTTTCTACATTATCCGATTCCACGGCCAATGCTGCATTAATATCAAAAGTCTCTTCAGATAATTCAATATCTTCCTCGATCGGCTTCCCGATTGCGAATTTCAATGCATTTTCTTTGATCTGTACGGCGTTGGTTGTTTGTTGTTTCTGTGCCTCCAGGTTATTCACATTGACCACCAAGCGATCTAAATCTATTTTTTTTGCAAGACCAGCTTTCACAAGTCCTTCCGTCACATCTTTCGTTTTTGTGGTACTTTGCAAGTTATTTTCTATCGTTTGAAGTTTCAGATGTTCTTGGTAGATATCATAGTAAGCATTTGCTACTTTTTCGATCACCTGTTCATCTGTTAACTGCGCATTTATTTGGTAAAACTCTTTTGTTGTCTTGGCAGCTTTCAACCCTGTAAAGATCGATTGATTAAAAAGCTGCTGATTCAGAGAAACCACTGCTGTTGAATTCCAGGGTTGTCCCATTTTAATCTTTTGAGTTTGACCACCGGCTTCCAATACCATTTCTGGAATTAACACATTGTATTTTAAGGAACCATTTGCTGTAATTTGTGGCAACGCGCTACCCCTAACCTCATCAATCTGGTATTGCGAGTTTTCGAGATCTAACTTTGCCTTTTTAGCTTCCTTTTTGTTCTGCAAAGCAAATTTAATCGCATCACTTAAGCTCAATTGTTGCTGTGCATGACTCTGGAAAACCATCGTACCTAATAAAAGGCTGGCTAGTATTCTGATTGTTTTCATTCCTAATTTATTTGTCCTAATTTTATATCTACTTTTTATTTATACCATTAAAAAACAGCTTGGTAGCCAGCTTTTGTTTCTGCAACACTTCATCAAAACGATCCTGATTTGGAATCCCCGAAATGATATCGGAAATATTGCACATCAAGGATAAGCTCTTCATCAATTCCACATAGATTTCGGCCGTTTCGTATAAATGCTCTCCATCGATTTCACCTTTTCCGGCACCGACCTCAAGGATCTCAAACAAGGCTTTCACATCGCGGTCGTGCAGACATTGAAAAAAATCCTGCATGGAAAGTCCCTTGATCCATTCCAGATTTTCGTTCATGTGCAACATATAGTATTTCCGGACAAATGCATCGCGCAGTTCCAGTATTTTCATAATCAGCTCGTAAGTAGTGCCCACGTGCACAGCCACCATCTTCTCCTCCTCTTCCCTATATTCATCCGTCAAACGCACAATCACATCCCGTATAAGTGCATTCTTTTCCGAATAATAGTAGTACAAATTCGCTTTGGTAATTTTTATATCCTCCGCAATTTCATTCATCGTAGTCTTACTAAAACCATAATGCATAAAGCGTCTTATCGCCGCATGAATGATTTGATCTTTTCTATCTTCCATTCTTCAAAAAACTCCTTTCTACTTTCTGACTTTTATCAAAAATTGTTCAAAAATATAAAAAGTAACATGTTGGGCAAAATAAATTTTGAAATTGTAATAATTTTGATATTAACCTGACAACAAAAAAGGCAAACTCGAGAGTTTGCCTTTTATTATACGAACAGATCTGTTAGAATGCGACCGTGTTCTGAAAATGTTTTAAGAATTTTCGTTTATCCAGTTTATAGAGCCGTGCTGCACGATAGGCAACTCCAGTCTGCACTTCGTCGAGCTCTTTTAGAAAGCCGTAATTTTGCATTTTCTTTCTAAAATTGCGTTTATCGAGTGGTTTATTCAAGATTCCCTCATACACCAGCTGTAACTGAGTGAGGGTAAATTTTTCGGGCAGCAGCTCAAAAGCAATGGGCTTATAAGCAAGGCGCCGCTGCAATCGCTCCAGACAGAGGTCCAAAATCTGCTTATGGTCAAATGCCAGTTCTGGTACGTTCCGAACAGGGAACCATTTCGCCTGTTTCATATAATTTGTAACAGGTTTGGTTTTCAATTTGGTATTGTCCAGCTGTACGAGGGCGTAATAGGCCACCGTCAGAATGCGCCCTTTTGGATGTCGTTTTAATCCGGCAAAGGAATGCAGTTGATCCATAAATACATCTTTCAAACCTGTATTCTCATACAAAATTCGTTTTACGGCATCTTCCATCTCTTCGTCATTATCCACGAAAAAACCTGGCAATGCCCACCAATCCTTAAAAGGATATTCATTTCTTTCGGCCAAAAGAACTTTTAATTCTCCTTCGTGAAAGCCTAATATGACACAGTCAACGGTAAAATTACTATACAAAACTTCTAAATTTATTTATGTGCAATATACTGAGCTAAATTTAGCGGTTACTAATCATCGGGTTATCTGTAACAATTATACGCTTCCTAAACGTGATGCGCAAAAAAATATTGAAAAATTTATTCAAAGTGTAGAATATACACTATAAAAATCTTATATTCGTAAAACCTAAAATATAGCGTGTGATAAAAGAAATTAAAAAAATAGGTGTATTGACGTCGGGAGGTGATGCTCCTGGCATGAATGCCTGTATTCGTGCTGTTGTTCGAACAGCATTACATAAGGGATTGCAAGTAACGGGTATTTATCAAGGATACCAAGGTCTGATCGATGCAAATTTCATAGAAATGGATACGCGTTCGGTCAGCAATATTATACAACGTGGTGGTACGATATTAAAAACAGCGCGTTGCATGGAGTTCAAGACGCCGGAAGGCCGTCGAAAAGGCTATGACAATCTGATCGCTGCCGGTGTGGATGCATTGGTGGTTATTGGTGGTGACGGTACCTTTACAGGGGCTAATTTTTTCTCCAAAGAATTTGAGATACCTATTATAGGTATACCCGGTACAATAGATAACGACCTTTACGGTTCTGATTATACCATCGGTTATGATACGGCCAACAATACAGTCATTGAAGCTATTGATAAAATCAGAGATACTGCGGCGTCACATGAACGTCTTTTCTTTGTTGAGGTAATGGGCCGGGATTCAGGTTGTATTGCTTTGAATGCAGGTATTGCTGGCGGAGCCGAAGCAATCTTACTTCCAGAGAAAGAAACGGCTATTGACGACCTCATCCGTCATTTGGAAGACGGTGCCATTAAGAAGAAATCGTCGTCTATTGTTATTGTTGCAGAAGGCGACCAAAATGGTGGTGCTTATTATGTCGCAAAAAAAGTAAAAGAAAAGTTTGATCATTACGACACGAAAGTTAGTATATTAGGGCATTTGCAACGGGGTGGTTCTCCAACGAGTTTCGACCGCGTGCTTGCGAGTAGATTGGGCTTTGCTGCTGTCAATGAATTATTGGCCGGAAACACACGAGTTACTGTTGGGCTTCGTGGTAATGAAATCAAGACAACTCCAATTGAAGAAGCAATCAGCAATAAGGAAATTAAACTTAGCCCTGATTTATTGGAAATGGCTGAGATTTTATAATCGTAATTTGAACAGACATGATAGCAGTAGTATATAGTGGATCTCGATTTTCAGACTGGAGATTGGCCGACAAGGGGCGGATCACTACGGGGTTCCGCATGAACGGGATCAATCCTTATCTTCAAGATGAGCGCTCCATACTACAGCATTTGCATAAAAACACCAACCTGATCAACAACGCCGAAAAAATCAGACGGATCTATTTTTTCGGAGCGGGATCTTCGTCGAAGGAACGTAAAGATAAAATAAAAAACGTCCTCGAACGTTTTTTCGTCAATGCGCGCGTACGGGTTGATCATGATGTCATTGCTTCGGCAATTTCCACTTTCGGCGACGAAAGAGGAATTATTGGCATCATTGGGAGTGGATCAAATGCAGCTTATTATACAGGGAAAAAAATCATTGACAATAACTATGGTCTAGGTTATATTCTGGCCGATGAGGGGGCGACAAACTGGAATAGCCAGCAGCTGCTCAAACATTACATGACGGATACCTTACCTGTTGATCTGCGGGACAAACTGGAAAGAGAATTTAACATCGATAAGAAAACCATTTTGGAAAGGGTGTATATTTCCCCACAACCGACAAATTTTCTGAATTCATTTACAGACTTTGTCCTCGAAAATAAGGATCATCTATTCATTAGTCAATTGGTTAAAAATGGGCTTCGTACGTTTATAAAAACCTACATCAAGCCCTTAATGAAAGAATATCCGGACAGTGACGTAAACTTTACGGGTTCAGTAGCGTTTAATTATGAGCACTTGCTTCGGGAAGTTGCCACAGACGAATTTAATATCAGTATTGGTACTGTTGTAAAAGAACCGATACATAATTTAATTAAATATTATATCAATAAAAATTAAGAATATGAAAATTGGAATTAACGGATTTGGCCGTATTGGTCGTTTAGCATTTAGAGCGGCTATCAATCGTCCAGAAATTGAAATTGTTGGTATCAATGACTTAGTTGAACCAGATTATATGGCTTATATGTTGAAATATGATTCAACACATGGCAAATTTGACGGTTCTGTAGAAGTAAAAGACGGTAATTTGGTTGTTAACGGAAAAACTATCCGTGTTACAGCTGAGAAAGATCCGGCAAACTTGAAATGGAATGAAGTAGGTGCTGAAGTAATCATCGAATCTACAGGTTTCTTCTTGACTCAAGAGTTGGCTCAAAAACACATCGATGCAGGTGCTAAAAAAGTAGTGATGTCTGCTCCAGCGAAAGACGACACCCCTACTTTCGTAATGGGTGTAAACCACAAAGAATTGAAAGCTGATCAACACATCGTTTCAAACGCTTCATGTACAACAAACTGTTTAGCACCTATCGCTAAAGTATTAAACGATAAATTTGGTATCGTTGAAGGTTTGATGACAACAGTACATGCGGTTACCGCAACACAAAAAACTGTAGACGGTCCTTCAGTAAAAGACTGGAGAGGTGGTCGTGGTGCATACCAAAACATCATCCCTTCATCTACAGGTGCTGCTAAAGCAGTAGGTTTGGTTCTTCCAGAATTGAAAGGTAAATTGACAGGTATGTCATTGCGCGTTCCTACAGCAGACGTTTCAGTTGTTGACTTAACAGTACGTTTGAACAAAGGTGCTTCATATGAAGAAATCAAAACTGCAATGAAAGAAGCTTCTGAAGGTGAATTGAAAGGTATCTTAGGTTATACTGAAGACGAAGTTGTTTCTTCAGATTTCTTAGGTGATGCACGTACATCAATCTTCGATGCAAAAGCAGGAATTTCATTGAATGATAACTTCGTTAAAGTTGTATCTTGGTATGACAACGAATGGGGATATTCAAACAAAATCGTTGACTTGGTATTAGAAGTTGGTAAATTGTCTTAATCAACTCGACCAATATCCTATAAAGGGGCTATTCTACACGAATAGCCCCTTATTTTTTTTCCTTAAAAATCAGCAGGTTGGCGCTTAAACGCAAAAAAAAGCGCTTTTAGCTTTCGTAATTCAAATAATCCGTCTATATTTGCATCATCAATAAGGCAGACAGCTGAATTGAAAAGGTGCCATAGCTCAGTTGGTAGAGCAAAGGACTGAAAATCCTTGTGTCGCTGGTTCGAATCCAGCTGGCACCACCAAAAAGGAAGAACGCAAGGTTCTGACAGATTGAAAGAATAATAATTCCAATGCGAAAATAGCTCAGCTGGTAGAGCACAACCTTGCCAAGGTTGGGGTCGCGAGTTCGAATCTCGTTTTTCGCTCACCTGCCTAGGTGGTGGAACTGGTAGACACGCAGGACTTAAAATCCTGTTCCCGTTAAGGGAGTGCGGGTTCGATTCCCGCCCTAGGTACAAAAAGAGACGCCGAATATCGGTTGTCTCTTTTTTTTTATACCAATATAACCCTTTGCTCCAAATTTAATATTAGGCCATTTCGAGTTCGATTTGAGCGCAATACTACGATTAATATCATCGTAGCATAATTTTTATGTTGCCAATTTGGGATTTCAAAAAAATTAATCGTAATATTGCAATAACATTATGGGACTTACTAAGACAGAAATATTCACAGAAGAGCAGAATCAGCTCGCTACAATGCTCAAAGCGTTGGGCCATCCTGCTCGTATTGCGATCCTTCAATCTATCATCCGTGCAAATTCGTGTATCTGTGGTGATCTGGTTGAGGAACTAGGATTGGCACAGCCAACAATTTCCCAGCACCTTAAAGAATTGAAGAATGCGGGTATTATCCAGGGCACCATTGAAGGTGTACGGGTATGCTATTGCATTGAACCTAAAGCCTGGAAATTATTGAAAACAAACCTGGCAGCTTTCTTTGACTCTTATAAAGAGAACACAAACTGTTGCTAAAAAATTTACATCAATTAATCGTTAAATTGCAATATAACATGAACAACTCCGCATTTATCAACTGGGAAACGTTTAAAACGCAGCTCCAGCAAAACCCGAATCAAATTTTACAATTTGAATATGCAGAAGGTAAATGGGTAGATCCCTCCTACCATATTACAGAAATCAAACAGGCTCCTATCGTATCCGTCGATTGTGGTGGCGTAATTAACTCCTGGACTGAAATCATTGTCCAACTATGGGAACCAAGGGAAACAGAAGAAGGCCGTGCAATGCAAGCAAGTAAAGCGATGTCTATCGTGGATATCGTTGAAAAGAAATTGCCGCTTAATCCCAATGCTATTGTAAAAATTGAATTTGGCAACTCGCAGTTCGATACACGCCAAATGTATCCGGGTAATTTTACCGTGTCCGGACAAGATTTAATCGTTAACCTTACTCCAGATTATACCCAGTGCAAAGCCATTAACCGTGGAGGAAGCTGTGGCAACACGTCAGCTGGAGAAGAATGCTGCGCACCCGTTGCTAAAGCCGAACCTGTAAAGCTGGAAATGGTTAATCTGGCTGCTGATGGCCCCGTTTGTAAACCTGGTGGCGGCTGCTGCTAATCAAAACATTAAAAAATGGAAAAAATATTGGTACTCTGCACCGGCAACAGTTGCCGCAGCCAAATTGCAGAAGGATTTTTAAGACATTTCGCAGGTAGCCGAGCCGAGGTTTATAGCGCCGGTATAGAAACGCATGGCGTTAACCCTAAAGCCATTCAGGTTATGGCTGAAGCCGGCATTGATATCTCATCCCACACCTCTAATCATGTCAATGAGTATGCGGCAATAGACTTTGACTATGTAATTACGGTCTGTGATAATGCCAAAGAGAGTTGTCCATATTTTCCTTCAAGGGCTAAAAAACTACATTACAATTTCCCAGACCCGGCAAAAGCTACCGGGACGGAGGAAGAAGTTATGAATGAATTCAGAAGGGTACGTGATCTTATCAAAACATACAGTGCTGAATTTGTAGCGGAAAATCTCGATAAATAAACATACCCACTAACAAAAAAATATGTCAGCCAACAACTGCGCCCCAGCACATGAAAGGAAAAAACTGAGTTTCCTCGACCGATACCTTACCTTATGGATTTTCCTGGCGATGGCAATCGGAGTATCTATTGGATTCCTTTTCCCGTCTTCATCTGATTTTATCAATTCTTTCTCGAGCGGCACCACCAATATTCCACTTGCCATTGGCCTGATCCTGATGATGTATCCACCACTTGCCAAGGTGAAATATGAACATATGGGCAACGTATTTAAGGACACAAAGATACTGGGGACTTCCCTACTCCTGAACTGGATCATAGGGCCTATTTTAATGTTTATCCTGGCGATTGTATTTCTTCGGGGCTATCCCGAATATATGATCGGCCTTATTCTTATCGGGCTAGCCCGCTGCATTGCAATGGTCGTTGTATGGAATGAGCTAGCGGAAGGAAACCGCGAGTATGCTGCAGGACTCATCGCCCTCAATAGCATTTTTCAGGTTTTATTGTACAGTGTCTATGCTTATATCTTTATCACCGTTCTGCCTCAAGTATTTGGGATGAAAGGTCTTGATGTCAATATTTCGATCGGTCAGATTGCGGAAAGTGTCGGAATTTATTTGGGTATTCCCTTTGCAATGGGCATAATCAGCCGTTATGGCCTGATTAAGTTAAATGGAGAAGAATGGTTCCAAAGCAAATTTGTGCCGCTGATCTCTCCCATCACCTTAATCGCATTATTATTTACAATTGTAGTCATGTTCAGCCTGAAAGGTGAACTGATCGTTCAGATTCCTATGGACGTTGTCAGAATTGCGGGTCCTTTGGTGATCTATTTTGCCATTATGTTCCTGGTGAGCTTTTTTATCGGTAAACGAATGGGCGCAGATTATTCCAAAAATGCAGCCATTTCCTTTACAGCTTCTGGTAATAATTTTGAGTTAGCTATTGCAGTTGCTATTGGCGTCTTCGGCATCAACAGTGGCCAGGCATTTGCCGGCGTCATCGGTCCGCTCGTGGAAGTACCCGCATTGATTGCCTTAGTCAATGTAGCTTTCTGGTTAAGAAAGAAATATTACAAAGGCCAGGTGGTAGCCCAAGAAAATTATTTATTCCCGGAAAATTGATAAATTAGTTGATATGTTCCATTCAGCTCATTCTCGCAGGCACTGGCCTACACTCTTGCTGTCCGTACTCTTCTCCTTAAATGGCTTAGATCTCAGCGCACAGTTGTTTCATCAGGACAGCCTAAAATTAATAGCCCGACAGTTTGCCTTTACCGAAGGGCCGGCAGTGGACAAGGCCGGGGACATCTATTTTACCGACCAGCCCAATAACAAAATCTGGAAATATAGCACCAAAGGGCAACTTTCGCTTTTTAAAGATTCTGCAGGCCGCGCAAATGGATTGTACTTTAACCATCAGGGTCAGCTCCTTGCCTGTGCCGACGAAAAGAACGAAATCTGGTCAATCAGCAAAGATGGTCAGGTTACCGTCCTGCTGACAGCTATCGACGGAAGGAAACTGAATGGTCCAAATGACCTTTGGGCAGACAAGAAAGGTGGCATCTACTTTACAGACCCCTTTTATCTGCGCGATTATTGGACCCGGAAAAAGCCAGAAATAGCGGGGCAAAAAGTCTACTACCTTCCGCCAGGAAAAGCGAAAAAACCCATCGTAGTAGCTGATGATGTAAGCAAACCGAACGGCATTGTCGGCTCGCCCGATGGAAGATACCTCTATGTCGCAGATATCGAACGGAATAAAACGTACAGGTACACCATTGAATCTGACGGCAAGCTCAGCGGACAGACAGCGCTTATCGATCAGGGATCTGACGGGATGACATTGGACCATCACGGAAATATTTATCTGACAGGCAAAGGCGTTTTTATTTATAGTCCGAAAGGCCTGCTGATCGGCCATATTGAAGTAAATGAACCATGGACATCCAATGTCTGTTTTGGAGGTAAAGATCGTACGGTTTTATTTATCACCGCTTCAACAGCCATCTATAGGATCCCCATGCATACCCAGGGAGTGGATTAATACCAAAGAAAGAAAAAAACAATCACCTGATATTTCGTAACTTGCCATACACCGCAGCATTTTAAAATGGACTGTTTCCAATGTTATTTTTTTCAATTATCAGCACAGATGTCCCCTTTTGTAATGCTCGATCGTTTGATGGTAAATACTAAAATTTAAAAACGATGAAAGAATTTATGCTAATCTTCAGACTAAAGGCCAGCGCTGATTTCAAGCCTTCTCCAGCACAAATGCAGGAGCGTATGAACTGGCTGGCCAGTATCGCTGCTCAGGAAAAATTGGTGGATAAGGGAAAAACACTTTTACCGACGATCGACAGTGGACGACATATATCCGCTGATCAAGTAGTTACCGACGGCCCCTTTACCGAATTAAAGGAATACGTCAGTGGCTTTATTGTGGTGCGGACCGAAAACATTGATGAAGCTGTAGAAATTGCCAAACAGAATCCAATATTTAAAATTGGAGGAAGTATTGAAGTGCGTGAGCTCCTAAAATCCTAATTCCGTTGGAAAAGCCTACATCAACAGCTGAGTTGATACCAGGTCTGTTTCGCGACCTATATTCCAAAATGACGGCTGTATTATGCCGTCATTTTGGATTGTCCGACATCCAGCTTGCGGAAGATATTGCGAGCGATACATTTTTAAAAGCTTCGGAAGTCTGGCCGATTACCGGCATCCCAGCAAACCCACAGGCCTGGCTCTACACTGTCGCCAAAAACAAGGTAAAAGATTACTTTAAACATAAGGCTGTCTTTGAACTTAAAGTCAAAGACAATATCTTAAAGGAACTGAATAAAAAGACGCTGCCAGACGACATAGACCAACGTACCATTAGCGACAGCCAATTGGCGATGCTATTTGCCATCTGTGACCCGATAATACCCATAGCGGGACAGATTAGTTTAGCATTGCAGATCTTATGCGGATTTAGTATCCTAGAGGTCGCCCAGGCGCTGCTCACAAATAAAGAAACCATTAAGAAGCGCATATTTAGAGCAAAAACAGCCTTAAGGGATAGCAAATTTGAACTAAAAGAATTATCCGATAGCCAAATAAGCGCTCGCCTAGCCGCAGTATTGAAAACGATATATCTTCTTTTCAACGAAGGATATTATGCTCAACATGAAAATCACATCATTCGAAAAGAACTATGCATGGAGGCCATACGATTAGCTCTCCTATTGACAGCACATGAAACAACCAACCTGCCACAGACCAACGCTTTAATAGCGTTGATGTGTTACCAAAGCTCGCGGCTTGATGCCCGAATGGATAAGGATGGGGCAATCGTACTTTTTGAACAACAGGATGTGCAACAATGGGATAGCGATATGATCGATCAAGGTAATTTCTATATGGTACAGGCGACCGATACGCAGGAAACCTCCAAATACCATATCGAAGCAGCCATCGCTTATTGGCACACCGTGGTGGATAACCAATCGAAATGGGAATACATTTTAAAATTTTATAATCAGTTGATTCTGATCGAATACTCGCCTGTGACGGCCCTCAACCGGGCATTTGCCTATGCCAAGGTCTATGGGGCGGAGGCGGGTATCGAGGAAACAAAAAAGCTTAATCTCATTAAAATGTCCCATTATTTTGGATTACTGGGCTACCTCTATCGGGATCTTGACCAAGCCGAAGCAATTGATAACTACACTAAAGCGCTGAATTTAGCTTCTTCATTAACTGAACAGGATGTTTACCAAAAACAAATCCTTGCAATCCGGTGATAATCGATACCAGATCCCAAAGCAAAAGACTTGGGATCTGGGCTAAAAACAACGGTTAAGGTATCAGCTTTATTCCCTTGTTTTGACCTTAGTGTGGAAAGTCAGCCAATATCGCGTTGTAATCGGGTGAAAAATTAGGGAAGGCCGTACCTTCTATCCGATAAGTCTGGATTTTCGTTATCCCAACATATGTTCGGAAGACAGCAGTTAAATAATCCGCGATGTAGTCTTGTACCGGCGATGAACTTTGCGTTCCACCGGAAGCAATAGCCAAATAGACATCTTTATCCGCGATAAGTCCAACACGATTACCCGTGCCATCATACGTATAGGTAACACCAAAACGAACCAGTTGATCGATCCATGCTTTAAGGTGCGCAGAAATGCCGAAATTATGCATTGGCGTACTGATGACGAGCATGTCTGCCGCATTAATTCGCTCAATTAAATCATTCGCATAGGCCAATGACTTAATCGAACAATAATCTGGCGTATCTACTGGAGTATAAAATCCCTGAACCATCTCATGGGTATACAAAGGCGGAGGTGTATCAACCAGATCCCATGTGATCACGGAGATTGAGCCGTATTTTTTTCTGATACGATCGATAATTTCTTTGCCCAAATTTGTGCTATAGGAGCTGTCTGCTCTTGCACTTGATGTAATGTGTAAAATGGTCTTCATTCGTTTTAACTATTTTACGACTTAACGACCAAGAAAAACAAAAGGGGACACTCCATTCTTCGAAATAACACCCAATCCGAACATCACTCTCGTTCCGATTACCCAATTCAACCTTAACGATGTACCAATCGCGCTCTCTTCTTACATTCCATTATCCGCACTTACCTGTGCCTTATAGCGATCAATCTTTTGGTAAACTTTGTTAAAAAACATTTTCTTGTCCCGTGTTCCGGCCGTATTTAACAACCTGGAATTTTTGAGCTGATGCTGATAGAAATTGAAAGCGTGTCGACAGCTGTCTTTATCATTGGTAATGAAATAGCCCAGCATCGTATGCGGAACGAATAATGACTTTCTGTCGTTATTTCCAACAAGGACATTATTGTTTAAAATCAATAGCTCATGGTAGTACAGCTGGTACTGGTCATTGTTTGGCACACAACTTTTCTCCAGTGAAAACAGCAGTTCTTTAAGCTGCTCACAGAGCATCTTTCCGTTTTCGGCGGTCAGTAAGCCGGCCTGGGAAAAATAGATGATCTGCTGGAGTGTACTGTTAATTGTGGTATCATTCCAGATCTCTTTCACCCGGATGGACGAATAATAATCGTAAAGCTTCTGCCCCCTACTATCGATGGGTGTTTTCGACAAAAAAGATTCGAAAGACAACTCCAAACCGTCTGGACTCAATAAATTGAGCCATACATATTTTTTGAATATAGACAAAAGCCCTGTATTGATGGTATAAAAGATCGGAATATCCTTTGCCGAGTAATACAGGTAAGTCTGAAGATTGGGTTCAAACTCCGTTAACGATTTAAACGAATGCTCCAGATAATTTGAAAGATCATTAAAGGACTGGATTTCCGCTGTTTTTTTTACTAAGATGTGATCACTTTGCTGAAATAGCTTATCCAAAGAAATTGAAAAGCGATTTGCAAGCTGCACCGTCTCTCCTATTGAAAATTTGCTCTTCATTGAAATTCTGCGGTGCGCCGCATCATAACTAATATCAAGCGCGTCTGCAATCACCTCAATAAGAGATTTCGAGGGATCAATTTTTCGCTGTATTTCCTGAATCAACTTTTCCTGATACATAAGCCAACTATTTTTTTGCGATAATCACAAAAATAAAAATTTATATTATTGTTTCCCACAATTTTAACTGCGATTATCACAATAACTTTGGAAGACAATACACATTTATTTTATTAAAAGCCAGCTATGAAAACCGTATTAAATAAACAAGAGGAATTCGCAAGCCGATTCCCGATCTTGACAGACACCCGTCTATCGCCATCGCTCTTCCATGGCAACATTGAAAACTTCATCGGCATGAGTCAAATCCCTACAGGGGTCATCAGCCCCCTTAAAGTTCATGGCACTTCAGCCAACGGAAATTACCATATTCCCCTTGCCACAACTGAGGGTGCATTGGTTGCATCCTATCACCGCGGATCTAAAGCCTGTTTGCTCGCTGGCGGGATTACATCGATCTGTCTGCAAGAAGGGGTTCAGAGAAGCCCCGTATTCAAATTTGAGAACATCAAGGATTTAAGTCTTTTTGTTTCCTGGTTCCTCGCAGAGAAAGAAAACTTTCAGGAAATCGTCAAACGCACAAGCAGATTTGCTAAGTTAACCGATACCCGCATACAGATTGAAGGCAACCATTTAACCATATCCTTTGAATATTTCACTGCCGATGCGGCCGGCCAGAATATGGTTACCATCTGCACAGAGGCCATCTGCCGGTTTATGATTGACTCTTGTCCTATTAAGCCAAGTCACTGGTTTATTGAGGGAAACAGCTCGGGAGACAAAAAAGCGACCGCCGCGGCTTTCAATCATGTCAGGGGTAAAAAGGTAACAGCTGAAATAACATTACCGGCCAACATCGTGTCCGAAATCCTTAAAACTTCAGCCGAGCTGATGGATCGCTATTGGCGTACGTCCACCATGGGTGTTATCCAAAGTGGAGCTATAGGTGCACAGGGGCATTATGCCAATGGATTGGCCGCTTTGTTTTTGGCAACAGGTCAGGATGTCGCCTGTGTCGCCGAAGCGGCAACGGGTATCACGCGAATGGAGCAGAATAAAGACGGATCACTCTATGCAGCCGTGACTTTACCCAATCTTATTGTCGGCACTATCGGTGGTGGAACAGCACTTCCGACCCAAAGAGAGTGCCTGGAAATGATGGACTGTTATGGCGAAGGGAAGGCCATAAAATATGCCGAAATAGCTGCAGCCCTTGCACTCGCAGGAGAATTATCTATTGCCGCGGCCCTTTCGGCAGGTCATTTTACACAGGCACATCAAAAATTAGGCAGAAAAAAATCACTATAAAATGGAAACTAAAAAAGAAAACAGATGGAATGTGCCCAATGCACTTTCCGCCTACCGCATACTGGCATTACCCTTTATCAGCTATGCCCTTTTAACGGCAGACAGGGATCTCTTTATCCTATTGCTGTCCATCAACCTGATTAGCGATATCCTCGATGGATTAATCGCCAGGCTATTTAACCTTCAGACGGAATTTGGCGCCAAAATAGATTCGATCGCAGATATCGGAACATACCTCATGGCATTCATCGGGATGATAACATTGGAAAAAGAATTTGTAATGGCCTATAAAATCGAATTTATCCTACTTATTGCCCTGTGGATTGTTCCCCAGATCTATGCTCTTATCCGATTTAAACGCTTTCCCAGCTTCCATTTATGGTCCTATAAATTAACGGGCTATCTCCAGGGCATATTTATCTTTAGCTATTTTGTATTCGGATTTAACAGTTTTTATTTCCACCTGATGCTAACCGTAAGTTATTTGGCCTACCTGGAAGAATTGGTCCTCGTGATTATTCTCCCGAAGCTGCAATCCAATCTGAAAAGTATATTCCTTATCCAATTACAAAAAAAAGCTTGATTATGTATGTATTGATGGCGAATATAGTGTTGTTATTTTTTGGCATCGGGGCATTGGTCACAGGCTATCTCAATAAGAATAGTCAAGTTGCGCAAGCCAGAGAACGCTGGTTAAAACTGGGTTTTTACTTTCTGATTTTAATCCTTGTCTTTTTTTCCATTTATACGGACTATGTCAGACTTTTGGCTATTTGCATTGGAATAGTCGGTTTTTACGAAATTGTCAAGGCCCACCTAAATTCAGAACGACCGCTGCTATTCTTATGTCCTGTAGTGGTCCTTTATCTCGCTCTTATAGCGGCGTTTATAAACTTCGGGCATAGGGCATCGACAGAAAAGGTTTGTTTTATGTATTTTATGGTGGTGATTTTTGATGGATTCAGCCAGCTCTGCGGTCAATTATTCGGCAAAAGAAAACTTATTCCCTCGGTTAGTCCCAATAAAACTGTTGAAGGTCTAATTGGCGCTTTGGTCATTGCCACTGGCACCAGCCTTTTCCTCTTTCCATCCATCGACCTGTCCATCACGCAAACTTTAAAGACCGCCCTTTTTATTTGCTTTTCCGCATTGCTGGGCGATCTATTGGCTTCGTGGTACAAACGAAGCTGTCAAATTAAAGATTACGGCACCCTCATTCCAGGGCATGGCGGAATACTGGATCGATTTGACAGCTTTATATTCAGCGGAGCCATGTACGGACTAATTTATCTTTAAAAACAACATCATGAAAAACGATTTAGAGAACATGCTCCTATTAGGCACCCTTTTCTTGCTGCTATTCGGACTTGCTGAACTATTGTATCAACAGTTTAAGGTCAAAGCTGAGTTTACCCGAAAACTCGTCCATGTAGGTACGGGGATAATCTGCATGTCATTTCCGATTTTGATCAGCAGCCACTGGTCTGTTTTCATCCTATGCGGATTGTTCACTTTGATTTTATTGCTGTCCATCAAGTTCGATTTATTGAAATCTATCCATGCAATCGACCGAAAATCTGTCGGTAGCCTGGCCTATCCTGCGGCAGTCTATCTTTGCTTTCTCGCACAGGTATTGTTGGACAAAGGGTCTATTTTTTATTATTTGCCCTTGCTCACCTTGGCAATATGTGATCCGATGGCAGCATTATCTGGCAAAAAATGGCCTTATGGTTCTTACCGCCTATTCGGTGCGCGAAAAACACTACTAGGGTCCGCAGTGTTCTTTGTATGCGCTTTGATTACCGTGATTGTAATTGGACACTATATGCAAGAGCCAAGCCTGCACATGAGCGAAATCACCATGATATGTACCCTGGCTCTCGTCGTGACCATAGCCGAAGCATGTAGCAAAGACGGTTACGACAATATAAGCATTCCGGTCAGTAGCATGCTCAGTCTGTATATTCTATTTCCCTGATAACGAACAGTCCAGAAATCTTAATTTCGTTTGCAAAGTTATTGAATACGAATTCTTTGGCTATATTTATGCTATCATTGTTAGATCTATATGAAATCAACTCCTTTAAAAGTTATTGTTTTTTTCATTCTCACGATACAATTCTGTTTCGGCCAAACTTCTCAGGACTCGATTTTAAGCAGCAACCCTTTGAAAACTTCGCTGGATAGCTTAGTTCAACGGTCGGCAGAACACTATCTACAATCTCCGATTACCGTTGACCTATCAATCGGAATAATAACAGGCGATTTAGCACAGCAATACCATTTTCGGTTTAGGTTCCATTGCAAAAACGTTCGTCGGCATAATGCTTGCGCAGGCCGTCATCGAAAAGAAAGTAAATCTGAATGATGATATCCGAAAATATTTGCCTGGGGATTATCCAAATTTGCAGTATAAGGGGCATCCTGTTCGACTGGTAGATCTGGCAAACCATACTTCAGCCCTACCTTCGATGTCGAGAAATTATGATGATAAATATCTCGATAGCATCACCAAATTGCCCCACAAAGCATTTCGGGAGTTTTACCGTGTTTATACCGCCGACAGCATGTTCCGGGATATGCACAAATTTGTGCTTGATACGGTTCCTGGCACAAAATTCCACTACAATGGAAATGCGATGATGGTGTTGATTGCCCTATTGGAACGCGTTTATCATAAACCCTACAACGATCTGGTAACATCATATTTAACAGATCAACTGGGTATGAAGGATACAAAACCACAACTCTTAGCAAAGGATGAGCGGAGGCTCATCGCCGGTCATGACGAACGTGACAAAATCTTGCCCTTTATTCCAGACTATGGTTACAGAGCTGCTCCCTCCATGTTTTCAACACTCGGTGATATGCTCAAGTATGCATCCGCTAATCTAAAGAACAACCATGCAGCCATTGCACTAAGTCATAAAACTACGTTTACAAGGCCCGACGGTATGCACATGGGATTGGGTTGGATGATGGATAAGGAGGAAAATGGTATCTCCTACCTTATGCACACGGGGCGCGACGGTTGTGGCTTCACTGTACTATGCTACCTATACCCCGAAAAGAATACCGCTATTATCATCCTTGCAAACGATAGTAGCGGCCAGGACAGATTAGCGGAACTGAAGGATAACATCAGACGAACTTGGCTTACCGAATAGCTAGCGTCGCCGTCCGGCAACAAATTTGTGCAGTTTTGCTTTTACCTCCTTGCCGGAGCCAATAATAACAACCATAAACCCGCCAAGGATGGCCAGGGCAATGCCGCATTATTTGGCAGTCCGATGGGTATAGCCCTGTGGTCAGACCAGTATATTGTCGTCTGTGATAACGACTACAACAACCATTATTATAGTATCCGGGTTGTCAATAGCTATGGTGTAGTGACCACCATTGCTGGTGGCAACAACCCGACCAACAGCAGCAAAGACGGTATCGGAAAAGCAGCACAGTTCAATGGCGCCAATGTCATTGCAGTGTTTTTATCCGTCCGCTTTGGGTTTTCTTTTCGCCGATTATTTTATATTTTTGTACATCTTCCAGCAATAATCTAATTTAGTCGGGAACAACCATTATGCAGTTTAACTTCGCCTTTGATTCCAGTCCGTTTAAAACCCTGATCGCTTTTCATAAGATTATACCATCCTTTGAAGCAGCGGCCCTATCGCCGGTTGGCTTTCAGGCCAGCTATGCCCGATCGCTGCTGGAAGAAATCAGCAAATACCCCGAACTTATCGATGGGGTCGAAAAAGCAGAAGACCTGCTGCGCTATGAGCCTATTATCAAGGTGCTGCTGGCCGACCTGTTCCCGAGCTCACTGACACATAATGAGATCAAGGCCGTCACCATTCCCTTCCATCTCTATACGTTCAACCATACCGCAAGACTGGAAAAAATATTAGCGGATGCCGGCGATCACTATGAATTTAGCCTTCGTGATATCTCGCCCGATACCTATTATATTCTCAATTGCTGCGTTATCATCAGCCAGTATTATGGGTTTAAGGTGGATGCCATGGATGCTCCCCTCTTTTTGGATATTCCAGACAAGGATAATATCATCCATCATTACCGCGTCCTATTCAATGCCGATTTTATCGATGTCCTTCCGACAGAACGGGCACTCGATCTTACGGTTGAAGATATTACCGAACTGGTCGACAACTTTTCGGATATTGCCCTATGGAAGTCCAAATTCCCCGAGCAGAGCTGGATCCTGAAAGGTTTTTCCATTATGACGCTTTTTGATGCGACCATTGAAAATGCGGTATCCAGCTTCAAGAGCAATCTGCTGCGCGAAAAAAGCGCTGTCCAGCTGGCAGAAATAGAAAGCATTTTCCGGTCGATTTATAAAATAAATGATCTGCGCATCGGATTGACCTCCTTTGAAAAGGTCAGGAACGAGTACAACTTACGGATTGTCGAAAAACAGCTGTACAGTCATCTGCTTTACGACTCGACGATCGAGGAATGTGAAAACATGCTCTGCAGCGAGACCTTGGAGAACCTGCTCACCAAGGACGAATATTTTGTTGTACCGGATATTGACAAGCTGTCGCTGGATGATCCAAAGCAGGCCTATTTTATCAACAAGCTCAAGCAGCAACAGGTGAAGAGCTTTATTTTTGTTCCCCTCGTCGAAGGCGACAAAGTGCTGGGTCTACTGGAAATGTCCTCATCCAAGGTGCGGGAACTCAATTCGGTCAATGCCAACAAGCTCAACTTCATCTTGCCCTTTATCAAAGATAAAGTATCGAAAGCCTTTGCCGAAACTGAAAATCAGATCGAAGCGGTGATCCAAAAGGAATATACCGCTATACACCCGAGTGTTAAATGGCGGTTTCAGGAAGAAGCCATGCATTTCCTCAACGACCGCGCCTTTGGAAAAGACTATGCCCTGCAGGAAATCGTCTTTGACCATGTTTATCCGCTCTATGGGCAGATCGACGTACAGGGCTCCTCAGAATCCCGCAATCAGGCCATCCGTCAGGACCTCATCAATCAGAGCAAGGAACTGATCGCATTGTTCACGGCGGTCAACCAAACGCAGCGATTACCGCTCTTTGAGCAGAAGATCTTCGACCTGGAAAGAAACCTGACGACGCTGCAGCAAGTGCTGCTGACTGATACGGAACAGCTTATACTCGATTATTTTAACCAGGATATTCACCCTATTTTGGAGAATTTCAGGAAAAACAACAAAAATAGCGTCGCCACCGAAGCCATCGACCGCTATTTTGAGCGGATCAACCTCTCTATCGGCGGTTTTTATGAGGCCCGACAGGATTATGACAACTCCATCACGCTGATCAACAAAAAGCTAGTGGCGATCCTCGACGAAAAGCAGGTGGAAGCCCAAGAATACTTTCCTCATTATTACGAGCGCTACAAGACAGATGGTATCGAGCACAACATGTATATCGGGGCCTCCATCGCTCCCGGTCGGAATTTTGAACTCTACTACGTACGCAATTTACGGCTGTGGCAGCTGCAGGTGATGTGTGCGATGGAACGCGAGTTTAGGCAGCTCCAGCCCGCCCTTCCGCATCAGCTGGAGGTGACCTCATTGGTGTTGGTCTTTGCCACCCCCATTTCCATCCGCTTTCGCATGGACGAGAAGCAATTCGATATCGACGGCTCCTACAATGTGCGCTACGAGATTGCCAAGAAACGCATTGATAAAGCCAAGATCAAAGGCTCGGCAGAGCGCATCACACAAAAAGGCAAACTGGTTATTGTCTACTCCAATGTACATGAAGAAACAGAATACCTGGGCTACATCAACCTATTACAGCACAAAGGATTACTAGACGACAATATCGAGCAGTTTGAGGTGGAAGATCTGCAGGGACTGGTTGGCCTGAAAGCGATCCGTGTGGGATTCAATTTTCAAGATCTGCACTAAAGTAATTCCTGGTGTTCCATCAGGTAGGCCAATGCCTCACGTACGGCTTCCTCGCTGCTTTTTGGATTAAAGCCGAGTTCGGTGCGCGCTTTGCTGATGTCAAAATCCTGTTGCAGCCCCGAAAACATCGCAATATCCTTGGTGGTGATCACCGGAGCTTTCCCTTGCAGCCGTGCCGCAAATTGCATCAGGCCGGCAATCGTATAAAGTAATATTTTGGGAACAGCTGCTGGAATCTTGAGCTGAAGTTGTGGATATAGCTTTTGTGCCAGCCCGGTCGTATCACTAATACTCATGCACTTTTCATTGGCGAGGATATAGCGTTCTCCCGGTTTTCCGTGTAGGGCGGCAAGGTAGCAGCCCTCGGCGACATCTTTAACGTCTACCCAATTGAGGGCTATCCCCGTATCGACAGGAATCTGTTTGGTCAGAATAAGGCGTAGCACATCGTACGATACATTGAGGGGCAGAGCGGCTTCGCTGCCGATCATGGCACCGGGCATGACCGACACGAGTTCGATCCCCAATTCACGTGCTAGCTGAAAGGCCAGCTTTTCACCATCGTTTTTGGAATTGTAATAGGCATCCCTGCGGTCGGGGTTATAGCCACTGCTCTCCCGTGTGGGGGTATGCGTATAATCCAGTGCAGCGATGGAACTTACATAGATGATTTTTTTAACGCCTGCCGCCGCCGCGGCTTCGATGGTATTGCGGGTCCCCTGCATATTCACGTCGTAGATTTCCTTTTGCGGATCCCGGGCCCATAATTTAAAAGCTGCGCCCACGGCATAGAAGGTATCCACTCCCTGCAACGCCCGTATAAAAGAAGCCTTATCGGTGATATCTGCCGCCACAAGTTCGCAGGGCAAATCCTTTAGTGCAGCGCTATTGTCGAGATTTCGCACAGAAGCGCGTACCTGAAAACCCCGTGAAAGTAATAGTCTCACCAAGTTGTTACCCAGGTGCCCATTTGCGCCCGATACCAGTACCAATTTTTTTGTTGTCATGTGTCTGATTTTAAATGATAGCACAAAGTTCTGCTTTGACCATTCAAAACCAGTTCACAAATGTTACCTAATGATCTGTTTGCGGATACGGCTCAAACTTTTGGGGTTCATGCCGAGGAAAGATGCGATATATTGCATGGGTACGTTGTGCAGCAGATCCGGCTGTTCGGCCATGAGCTTGAGGTAGCGTTTTTCGGCCGTAAGCGTGGCTAGCTCTTTCGATCTCTTCTCATTATAACTCAAGGCTTGCTGAAACACATACACACTAAAGTCTTTAAATGCAGGCGATTGTGCAGTTAGCATATCAAGGTTTGCTTTGGTGATACGCAGCAGTTCGCAGTCGGTGATGCTTTCCAGGTTTTCTTCGGAACGCGTCTGATTGCTAAAATTCTGGTAAGAGCATATAAATCCCGGGGGACAGTTGATATGTGTCGTCAGTTCGTCGCCTTTATCGTTATAATGGAACAGACGTACAAAGCCCGATACAACGAAATAGAGGTAAGCCGGTACCTTTCCCTCCTCTTCGATGATCTGATGTTTGGCATAGCGCACTGGCTCCATATAGGTCTTACACAGATCAATCTCTGGCTCCGATAACTGGCAGTGTTGTTTGATAAGCTGAATAAACTTTGCGTGCATTGTATCTATTTTATTCGTGCCCCTCACCCTTGCGCTATGTACATTCCTCATGCTTTGAGCGTGATATTGCATCCGGGGAAACGTTTCATTGACTAAACAAATATACTAAAAGCGATTGACATACTAATAAAATTAGTAAATAAATATCGATTTATTGAAATAAATACTTGATTTGAATCAGGATTTGAAAAAGCAAAGTCACGATTTACAAAAGCCTTTTTTAAAGCTGTGGATATTGCTCCATATCAAATGACGCAGCCCGGGGGCTGCTTCATTGAAAAAATAGTCTTTGCGAAATGCCATTTAGGGTTTGCGGTTGCTTGCCCTCACCGGTCTGTCTGGTTTATACTCATCCCAGCCCTTAGACCGCAAATGATACACGTTATCCAAAATTATTGATCTCTTTCGTTACGGTACAAATGGGGTTGTTTGCCGGTATGTTTCTTCATGAAACTTCTGAAATTTGCGACATTACTAAAACCTATTTCGAAAGAAACCTGCGAAATGGATAAATTCGAATGTCTGATCAAGCGGATAGCCTCCTGGACTACAATTCCCGAAATGAATGCTTTTGCAGATTTTCCGCTGTTAGCTGCGCAGAGCTCGGAAAGCCTTCTGCTTGTAAGTTTTAATTTATTGGCATAAAAACTGACGGACGTACTTTCACGATAATACTTGTATACCAAAATGTTAAAGCTATTAAAAACAATCTGCTCCGATGAACTGCACAGCTTTGATAGAATCCCCTGAAGAGAGAGCCTGTAATGTCCTTCCAACAAAATTGACTCGACACAGTGATGAGCGACCAGATCCAATATTTCCGGTCCCTGTACCCGCGCCATTTTTATGCGTTCAATAATAGCCCCGTCAAAATAGGCCTGATTTCCCATTTTACCTTCAATCTGTATGGCATTCTGAATGCCATAGAACAATATGGAGTTGAGCATCTTCACGTCGGATTTCGATCTCAGATAAAACGCCGCGGTAAATGATAGCACATAGCCCCCTATTGGCGCATCGTTCATGAATTTGATTCGCTTCCTAGGCCCTACAAATAGTAGCTGTCCGCTATTCAGCGTATAAAACTCCCTATTTACAGCAATGACGATCGGTTCATCTATTTTTATGATGTAATAAGTATCACTTGCTATATCACTTTCGGTTTGTTGGAATTCGGCGAGTGTACAAATCCCAAAATCCTGTAGCCCTATTTCTAGGTCCTTACTATTCATCATCGTCTCGATAAGCGTTTATACAGTTATCAGCACTAAAACCTCCTGCAGATCATCTTCACTTGTCTGAGATCATAAGCTGATCCTATTTGGAACCCACATCGGATTGGAAGCTGTGCTATGTTATGAAGCTGTGCTGTATTATGAAGCTGTGCTATGTTATCATGCTCTGTTATCTGTGTATCAAAAGACAGTCAGCTTTGACTGCCTTTTGCTTACACATGTTATCTTGTGGTATACCCGCCATTGGCGAAAATAGTCTGTCCGGTTATCCACCAGCCATCCGTTACCAGAAACTCAATCAGTGGTGCAATGTCCTTAATATCGGTCAGTCCACCCAACGCAGACGCCGACTTGTGATAGGCCACAGCATCTTCAGATTCCTGTCCATAGAAGAAAGGTGTATCCATCGGACCAGGAGCTACCGCCGTAACTGAGATTCCACGCGGTCCGAATTCCTTAGAAGCAGCCCTTGTAAAATGTTCTACAGGAGCTTTCATTCCCGCATACGTCGAATAAAGGCCTGTATAGGCTGCTAATAAAGACGTAACGACAGTACAGATTTTGCCATTATCGTTGATCCGCTTGCCGGCTTCGAGAATAAAAAAATAAGCGACCTTCGAATTAATATCACTCATGCTGTCGTACTCAATCTCTGAAGTCTCCACAAATGGTTTTTTCAGTACTTTACCGACTGTATTGATTGCGATATCAACCTTACCGAACTTTTCTTCGGCTTTGTCGAATAGCGCTTTTATATTTGATAGCTGTGTAAGGTCGCCCTGGACAAGCAGTCCCTCGGCACCAAACGCCTTTACATCCGACAATGTTTTTTCTGCCTCGGCTCTTGTGCTCTCACTATTGTAGTGAATGACAAGCTTTGCTCCTTGTGCCGCAAAATCCCGGCTCAACAGTCCCCCTAAGTTTTTCGCACCACCTGCGATCAAAACTACTTTTCCATTTACTTCTTGATTTGCCATAAATTTGAAAATTTGAATCCATCGCCCACTGATTTGCCGTGGATGCGCTGGATTACAGGTTTAGATTCTATCAGCGCTTATTCTGGCCTCTCAAAGCCATTTTAACCCGCTAGAATCTCTCAAACCAAATATCAATAATTGAGCTGCCAATCAAAAAAAACAGGGTTTCACAATGCTATCACACTTATCAAAATAGCAGGTAGTCCCGTGGTTATCAATCCATATGCTTCGATAGCTAGAAGGAGTAGCTAGGTCGAAGTGATTTTCATTAAACAGTTAACTAATCTGATCTGAGGATTAAACAGTTAACTAACCCAATCTGAGGTTGAAACGGAAATATAAGGTCCGGAAATATCAAAAAAAAAGGACCACCCGTTGAGGTGGTCCTGATTAATTGATTAATTGTATGCGTGAATTATAGCCATTGCGTAAATTATCGCTATTTTACCTGCAGGATCGAACGCTGGTGACTAAAGTTTTCCAGACTAAATCTGCCGTGATATTTTCCCATTCCCGAAGCACCTACGCCACCGAAAGGAAGATAATGCGATCCGACGTGGATCAATGTACTATTGATCTCCGCATCGCCGCTGGTGGTTCTTGCGATCACGTCATCGGCAAATTGCTGACTTTCAGAAAACACATAAAGCGCCAATGGCTTGGGTCTGCTATTAATCTCTTTCAGCACTTCATCGATATTGCTGTAAGTTAAAATAGGAAGGATCGGACCAAAAATTTCCTGCTGCATCACCGCGTCATTCCAGTTGACATCGTCCATCAAGGTTGCTTCAAAATGGCGTGTTTCCAGATCATATTTTCCCCCATAAATAACTTTTTCGGGAGCGGCATCCAGGTATCCCGCTAAATTCCCGATCTGATGCTGACTTACAATCTTGCCGATTTTCCCTAAAGATTCGTCGTTGTATGTAGCTTTAAGATAAGATTTCAACTGATCGATAAAGGCGCCCTTCACAGATTCATGCACATACACGTAATCCGGAGCAACACAGGTCTGTCCGCAATTGATCCATTTGCCGGCAGAAATGCGCTGAACGGCTTTTTCGATATCCGCATCATGGTGTACGATCGTTGGGGATTTTCCGCCCAGTTCCAAAGTAAGCGGAATCAGTTGTTCTGCAGCTGCCTTCATGACAATTTTGCCAACATTAGGGCTTCCCGTAAAAAAGATGTAATCAAAAGCAAGGCTCAATAGATAGGTGTTTTCTTCAATAGCGCCCTGAAAAACGGCAACATATTGTTCATCAAAAGCTTCGCTAACAATATCTTCAATCACCTGGGCAACATGGGGCGTGTTTTCAGAAGGTTTGATGATAGCCGTATTTCCGGCCATCAGGGCCCCGATCAGCGGACTGAAAGTCAACTGCACCGGGTAATTGAAGGGACCTATAATATAGTTTACACCGTAGGGCTCATAAATGTACTTACTGATGACTTCCGCTCCCGAAGCATGCGGTTTTGATTTGACATAGGTTGGTTTTGCCCATTCTTCCATATTTTCGATCATATCGTCGAGTTCATCGAGAACAATCTGAACTTCGACGTATTCTGCTTCTGCCCTGCTTTTTCCAAGATCGATATTCACTGCTTCACAGATCGCATCCGTATAACTCGCAAAAACTTTACGGAAATTTTGCAACTGTCTTTTACGGAATGTGATTTCCTTCGTTGCTTGCGTGCCGAAAAAGTCTTTCTGTTTTTCGAATACTTCTTTTATTCTGTTTTTAATTTCTGTCGTCATTTGTTCGTGATTTTATGCATTTTAAAACACACCTAGCGCATAAACTGTTTGTTTTAATAAAGTAAAAGTGTCTAGTGTGTTTTATATCTTGTAGAACAAGATTAAGATGCTTTGATACAAAACAAAGGTAAAATAATTTTATATTGCGCAAAACATAATATTGTCATATATATTAGCTGAAACCTGTATTCATACCGCAGTTTAACGTTATTATTACCCTTGCAGAGTACGTAATTTTGCCCATTCAAAACTGGACTGTAACACCTATTTTAGGCTCATGAATAAAATTTTCTATCTGAAAGATCTATGGCGGACATCAATACCTTTGAAGGGTTACAACAATAAAACCTCCCTATCCCTGCATTGGGTCAACAGCGAAGGGGTTATAATCTGGGCCAATCAGGCAGAACTTGATCTGCTCGGTTATACTCCGAACATATATTTTTACTTTGATTTAAACATCCCTCTAAATTCCAGTGGCGTCTGGGCGGTTTTCTTTTTGAACAGTTTGCTGAAACTCTGTGCATGCTCAAAACCCAGTTCGTAAGCAATTTCATTTACGGTAAGTTGTGTCGTTGATAATTTCTCTTTTGCTCGCTCAATAAGTTTATGGTGGATATACTGCTGCGTGCTCTGGCCAATGAGCGAACGTAGCATATCGCTTAGATAACCCGCAGACACATTCAACTGCTCCGAAAGAAAATGGACCGTTGGAACTCCCTGAATTACCGAATGATCATGATCCAGATAATCATCCATCAGCGCTTCTGCCTTCAGTAGAATATCATTGTTGATATTTCTCCGCGTAATGAACTGCCGCTTGTAAAACCGGTTGACGTAGCTCAGCATCAACTCCACCTGCGAGATAATGACTTCTTGGCTAAATTCGTCTATCCGGTTGTCAAGTTCATTTTTCATAAAATTCAAGATCGCTATCATTGTTTCTCTTTCCTGATCAGATAGATGTAATGCTTCATTCACAGAATAAGAAAAATAACCGTACTTCCTAATTTTATGGGCTAAAGGGGAACCCAGGAAAAAGTCAGGATGGATCAGCAGCAGATAAGCATAGGTATCCCTATTATATTCTGTGCTACCCACCAATTGATTGGGCGCAAAGAAAAGCATACTTCCTTCATTAAAATCATAATAACCCCTGCCGTACTTGAGTTTTCCGCTGTTTTTTGTTATAAAAGTTATCTTGTAGAAACTTAGGACATCGTATATTGGTGCCATATCGGTATTGAATGGATTATCCTGATTGAAATGGACCAGGCTAATCAGGGGATGCTGCGGTTTTGGCAGGCCAAAAGCTTCGTGACTCTCGGATATAGAAATAAAGCGTTTTAACTTATCCTCTTTCTTTTTCATACAATAAATTTATAAAAAAACCTGTAGCTTATAGCTACAGGTCTTCCTTTGTGTGATTCTACCATGGCACTTGATCGCCTTGTTCTGTGCGATAGGTCGCCGGTCCCGTAAAGCTTCCATTGGGTATATCTTCCGCCAGTGCCACGCGTATCGGTTCAAGTGAGCCTTCCTCCACCGTATCTGTACCTTCAAAGTTATTCAGGGCTGTCGCTGTAAAACCCGGACTTACCAGATGTACCTTAACATTGGTATTTTCCAATTCATTTGCTAAAGAAAGGAAAACACCATTTAAAGCGGTTTTCGAAGCGCCATATACGGCATCAAATCCACTACGAAATGCATTGTCCGGATCCGCATTCAGGGTTAGTGAGCCTAGAGAACTTGAAACGGTTACGATCCTAGATTGTTTTGCATTCCGGAGGAAGGGCAATAAGGCCTGTGTTATGGCAAGCGTGTCAAAGACATTGGTTTCCCAAACCTGGCGCATTTCATCTATGGATGTGACGCTTGCCTTCTGGGCACTAAGAATTTCCCACATTGTACGGCCGGGGATCCCTGCGTTTGAAATTGCCGCATTATTGACCAGCAGAGTAAGGTACCCAAACTCATTTTCTATTTTACTGACAGCATTCCTGATTGAATTATTGTCGGTAATATCCAGCTGAATGGCATGCGCTTCACCTTCTATCTGATTGGCGGCATCCTTTCCTTTTTCTAAATCTCGTGATCCAACAAACACATGATATCCATTTTCAGCAAGAGCTTTGGCAATCTGAAAACCAACACCTGTATTGGCACCTGTAACTAGGGCTACTTTTATTTCATTTGTCTGCATGTTAAAATTAGTTTAAATGTAACAGGACAAAGTTCCACATCTACGAGCGGTCAATTGTAGCTGAATCGTGGATATTTCTAACCAAATTGAGGGTAGATTCAGATTCAACGGTTGGGCGACTGTACTTTATTTATTAATGTGGAATAATTAATTGCGCGCGGGATACGTTGGCGCTGGATAATCCCTATCGACATGCATCTGATTGATCAAAATCTCCTTGATCAGGTGATTCATTCGCTTATCATTGACGTCGATTTTTACGATTTTGTGGCTATAATAGGTGTCGCTTTCAAACTCACTTTCGATTTTCTCGGCGAACGCAGGCGATAGTGATTTGTAGTTAAGTACAACTTCGGTTTCCTTTTCTGCTATTTTTTTTAACGTCAAAGTCCAGATTACCCCATACTCCGGAGAGAAAAAGACTTTTCTTGGCGGCGGTACTTTCAATTTTTTATTCTTTAACGAGTACGTATACAGCATATGAATACTTGGTTTGGAAACATCTTTTGCCGCAGTCGTGACCAATTTATGGTACTCTTTTTCGTTATCCACAACCGTTTCAATGCTTATCCCCTGCTCCTCGATTTCAAAACGGGCAGTCGAATCTGTACTTCCCAGCGCTGTGATTTTAATTTTGCTGTCGACAAACTGACCGGACATATCGGGGATGCCCTCTTTTACGCGGTCAAAACTTGCAGCTAAACGCATCGGGATCAATTTCGTCGTCAGCGTTTGCCCATGTAGGCTACCCGCTGCTGCAATAAAAAAGAGCATTATACCAACATATTTTCTCATCATGATTGTTTTAATTTAGCGATTTCAAAACGATTAAAATCTGATCTTGAGACCTGATATTAATGTAAATTACACTTTTTGTCAGTTGTTTCTCCTGTTGTTCGAAATTTGGCTAATCGCATTTACAATCCGCTGGATATTAATTCATATTCGCAACAGTTGGCTAATCAGTTCAAGGCAATAGCGCTACGACACAGCAGCTAACTACCGTTGAACCGTAGCCGCGTAGCGTACAGTACCTATAAAGTTGTAATCAAAGCCCGAGCTATAAAAAATTTAGCGTTTTTCCATCGCTTTCATGGCCATTGCGGCTGCAATACCGCCGATGACATACCAAGCAACAGTCATTAACTTCGTACGATTGGTCTTTTTTATGGGTTTGGCATCGAGTCCGGCCTGTTCCGGAATAGTCAATGTTGCGAGCCCTACCACAGTACCGAGCAAAGCTCCTTTCAGCAGTCTATTTTTTTGACCGCCATAGCCGATAAGCGTATATAACATGGCATTTGAGGCCACATCGGCGCCAAATGTAGCTGCTACCAGCGCATTACCTTTGGGTGGTTTAAATCCGGCGACGCGTACTGTTTTTTTCATTGCCTCCTCACCAACCTTATCCACTTCGGGCGCCTGGGAATCAAATCTTTTGGCAGCGCTGTGCACTATATTGAGGACGAGTGCACCGATCAATCCGCCCAGCATATTTTTATTCAATCCGTTCATAGCTTGTCTTTTTACTTTTTCAATCTTGCTTGTTAAGTTCTCAATCTTGCCGAGCCCATAGATCGACAGGTTATTTTAGAACGAAAAGACCAGAAACCTCAAAGAAGCACCGGTCTTTTCTAACTATTTATCCATCAAATGGATTAATAGAAAGACAAGAGTCAGATTGAAATCGTTTAAAAAAGCTTCAATTATCTTTAACAGAAAACAGCCCTTTTATCTCCGCATGCCTCTTTTCGATCAGAAGAACCGTATGATCGTATTCCTCCTGAACCTTCTGATCCCTAAAGAATGGATGCAGCTCACCTTCAACCAACTTATGCTCGGCAAATTTTACCAAAAGTGATTTGAGTTTCTCCCTTAATCGGCCGATCTCTTCATCATTGAATGTGGCTTCTCTAATCTTACGTCCCACATCCGCATCACCATCCTGCCATTGATCTTCAAATTTTTCCATAACTTAATTTATTTTAAAGTATTCCATTCAATACCGAACCAACCCCCTGTCTTCTCGCCCCAATCTCGATTTCTTCGGTCCGCTATACATCCCCCCACACTCCTTTCGGTAGCCACTTTTTACACGTTTATTGCCGCTATTCACATACTTTCACACCTTTTATCGCCCTACTTTTGGATAACAACTTTTTTGCGGGTTGTTATTTAATATAATATTAATGGACACTGGGGCGAAGGGATTCGTTCCAGTATTTTTTTACACCAATCCGCACAAAAAAACAGCTGCTAATGCGCATATGCATCGCTCGCCGTTCGCATTCTTTCACGGTACTGCAGTGGATTGGAACCCGAATGTTTTTTGATAAAATGCCGAAAATTGGACTCTTCTGAAAACCCCATTTCATAGGAGATCTGGGAAATAGAAAGATCCGTATGTTCAATATAACGCAGCGCTTCTTTCAGAACGATGTCGATAATGGCATTCTTTGCCGTTTTATTCCAGACTTCTGTACATAGATTCGTTAGCTTTCTTGGCGTAATATGTAGTTTGTCTGCATAGAATTTGACGTTGCAATTTTCTTTATAATGCTTGTGTACGAGTATGGAAAAACGGTTGGCCATTCCCTGCACTGTACTGTCCGTACCCCTGCTGAGTTCCTTATCGAAATCTGTTTCCCATATCCCTTGTAAAAGGACCGACTCGATGAAGTTGTGCACGATCAGCGAAGTCACCGCGGCGTTTCTTGATGGATAACCTTGGATATTTCCCATGATCTGCATCTTCATCTCTTCCTGTTTTATCCGGCTTTTAACGGCTTTGAGCAATCTTTCACTGTCAAAAAATAGTCCTGAATTGATCAATGTCCTATCCAGGGCCGACCTTTCGTAAAACCGTGAAGTAAAGCGGAGCAAATACCCGTTCGGACCATATTGTCGGGCAATTTAAACGTATTTCCAGAGAAACTTACTGCGCAAAAGTATAATCTGCAGATCAAGGAAGTCGCGGAACTTGCCGGTATCAATAGCCTGGTCAAAGTCCGCAAAAGAAAGGGCTTCCGGGCGGTAGAAATGTTTGTCCAAAAATGGGAAGCGATCACGAGCCACATCGGAAGAAGAAGCTTTGCCTCAAATTTTTACGGTAAAATCCCTACTCCGCTACTGATGGAAGCTACAGGTCACAGTACCGAGCAGATGTTCCATCGCTACATCAGTACCATTGATACCGAGCGGACAAGAACGTTGGGACAGTACCTGGAAGATGCTTATAACGATAAATTCAGGGTAGCTTAATTAGCGATTAGATCCGTAATTCAGTTACAAGTTTCCGTAATTGGGGTAAACATGCTGCAGGCTCTGCTTTGTAATTTTGGGTAACAAAAATAAGAAGCAGATGAAAACAAGAAAATTAGGCACGCAGGGACTTGAAATTCCAATGATCGGCTTAGGCTGTATGGGGATGAGCAGTTTTGCGTCCACTGGCGATATCTACGGCAAGGCCGACGAAAAAGAATCCATAGCTACCATCCACCGGTCCTTAGAACTGGGGGGCAACTTTTTGGATACGGCCGATCTGTATGGACCCTTTGAAAACGAAAGGTTGATCTCCAGGGCCATACGGGGCAAGCGCAACGACTATATCCTCGCCAGCAAGTTCGGCTTTGAGATTGATGATAAGGACCAGGTGACCTGGCGCATAAACGGTCGGCCAGATTATATCCGAAAGTCTATCGAGCGCTCGCTGAAAAACCTCGATACCGATGTGATTGACCTCTATTATATGCACCGCCCCGACCCCAATGTACCCATTGAGGAAACCGTAGGTGCCATGGGCGAGCTGGTCACAGCGGGCAAGGTCAGGTACCTAGGCATTTCGGAAGTCAGTGCCGAGCAGATCCGCAAGGCACATGCGACCTTCCCGATCACGGCTGTGCAGAATGAAATTTCCCTGTTCGGACGCGAAGTAGAGACCAATGGCGTATACGATCTGACACGGGAGCTGGGTATAGGCCTGGTCGCCTACTCCCCTTTGGGCCGTGGATTTATCACGGGTGAGATCAAGTCGCCGGACGATATCCCCGAAGATGATTTCCGCAGGCTTATCCCGAGGTTTCAGGGCGAGCAGTTTTATAAAAACCTCGATCTGGTGCGTGAACTCGAACAGATTGGAAAAGAAAAAGACGTTACCTCGTCGCAGCTGGCCCTTGCCTGGCTGATCCAAAAAGGAATCGTGCCGATACCGGGGACAAAAAGAGTGCGCTATGTGGAGCAGAATATCGCCGCAACAGACATCCTATTGACCGCCGAAGAGCTGCAACGCATTGAGGCTATTCTGCCGATCGGACTGGATACCGGATCCCGCGATGTAAGTATTCCGCTGCAATCTTAAAAAATATAAATGCCATGCGAGCAAAAACCGCATGGCATTTTACTTAAATTAGGCTATTATTTAACAGGCAAAAAGAGCATGTCAAAGAAAGAACCCGTACTGATCAGGATCAATAGTATCGCCGACTATCATGAAGCGCTGCAGTTGCCCAAACCGCAGCATCCGCTTTTTAGCATCACCGATTTCTCCAAAAACAAGCATATACATCCAACGGTCGAGACCACCTTTCAGCTCAACCTGTACTGCATTTCCATCAAAGAAGATGCGCAATGCGTATTGGGTTATGGCCCACATCAGTACGACTTCCGGGAAGGCCTGATGACCTTTTTTAAACCCGGGCAGACGATCAGTGTTGATCCCGATACTGCCCATGCCGAAGTAGGTTATTCCCTTGTTTTCCATCCCGATTTTATCCGCACCTATGACCTGGCAAACAAAATCGGCAGCTACAGTTTTTTCGATTACGAAGTCAACGAAGCACTTTTTCTGTCCGACCGGGAAAAAGAGCAGATCCGAAACATCGGAAAAGGGATCTTAAGCGAATATGACAGTCCGATCGACAGCTATAGCCAGGATGCCATTGTCAGTTTCATCGAACTGCTGCTGGTGTATTCGCAGCGGTTTTATAACCGGCAGTTTATTACGCGTAAGGTACACAATGTACCCTTGGTGAGCCGGTTTGAACAATTGCTAGATCAGTATTTTGAAACCGAAACCGAACGCAAGGGTTTACCGCAGGTGGGCTACTTTGCTGAGCGGCTGAATATGTCGAAAAACTATTTAAGCGATTTATTACGGTTGCAGACCGGTGAAAGTGCGCAGAACCATATCCAGCATAAACTCATTGAAAAAGCGAAAGATCTGCTGTCCAGATCGCAACTTTCTGTTGCCGAAATTGCCTATCAGCTGGGCTTTGAACAGCCACAGTCACTCAATCGTTTATTCAAAAAGAAAACGGAGCTCTCACCGCTGGAGTTTAGACGGAAGATGGCCTCAAGCTAAGATAACATCCTTAAAATTTGCTGTATATTGAGCTGCGGGCCACCATACAGCAGAATTTTTACCTTAAAGGCGATATCGAAGCGATAAATTGCGCCAGATTTCTGTCGCAAAATGCTGATCTGAATGCCTATTTTCAAAAAACCAGTGGTCGCCTTTTTTTACGATTTTTTGATCAATTCCATCAAGCGAAATTGGCAATTCCGTATCGAGCTTTGATAAAGACTTTTTCAACAACACCAGTTGATAATCCTGTCCTTTGTAAGTTAAACGGAACACCTGTGAACGATGTGGTTCCCCGCTTATCCCGTCAATTGTGCCTTGCATAAATATAGATCTTCTAAAATTTTTAAAATACAGCAATTACGCCAATACGAATACGCCAAAAAGTATAAAATCGAGCAAAAATCAGCTTAACGTTGCCTTATTTTTATAACGAATATCAACAAATAATCGTGCCAAAGTCGATGATTTTTCCCCTCTATTGGGAATGATTTTTTTCACATATTTTGATTTCGTCATTTTGGCTACAATCAAGCTCAATTTGGCAACAGGTACCCGATGCCTTCTTTAGACATTTGTGGTATGGAATCAAACAATAACAGCATGCAAAAGACAATTTTCATTACAGGAGCTTCTTCCGGTTTGGGAAAAGCAACTGCCAAATTATTTCAACAGGCGGGTTGGAATGTGATCGCAACCATGCGAAATCCTGAAAATGAAACCGAACTTGCCGGGATCGAAAACATCAGGCTATTAAAATTGGATGTTACCGATCCGGCCCAGATCAAAGAAACTGTAGCAAAAGCGATCGCTATAAGTAACATTGATGTCGTTTTCAATAATGCAGGTTATGGGTTAATGGGTGCCTTTGAAACATTGAGCGACGAAAAAATACTTCGCCAAATCGACACGAATCTATTGGGCGTACTGCGCGTTACACAAGCCTTTATTCCCCATTTTAGAGCACAGAAAAGCGGTTTATTTATTTCGACCACATCAATTGGTGGATTTATGGGGTTCCCGTTACATTCGATGTATCATGCCACAAAATTCGCCCTGGAGGGTTGGAGCGAAAGCATGTCCTTTGAATTGAAAAAATTTGGAATAGCCATCAAAACAGTTGCTCCGGGAGGAATAGCGACAGATTTTGCAGGTCGTTCTTTGGATCTAAACCGAACTTCCGACTATCAGGACATCGAAGACAAACTGTTCGAACAAATGGGTCTGATGATGCAAAATGCATCCACGGCAGAGCAAATTGCCCAAGTGGTGTATGAAGCCGCCACAGACAATAAAGATCAGGTACGTTATCTGGCAGGCGAAGATGCACACGCACTCTATGAAAGACGATTACAAATCGGAAAAGAAGCGTTCAGGCAAGAAATCGCGAAACAATTTGAGGCCTAATTTTTAAATCAGCAACTGCCTTGCGAGGCAGTTGTTTTTTGTAAATTTGTATAACAAAAACAGGATGCATAGTATCAATTCCATATCCGAATTTCATCGGCAATTGTCCTTGCCGGCCCCATTACATCCGCTCGTCAGTGTAATTGATGTAGCTGGAATTAAACCCGATGAAAGCGACATCTGGGAGCAGTTCTACGTGAATTTTTACAGTATTTCGCTCAAAAAAGATGTTACTGCAAAAATAAAGTACGGCCAACAGTATTACGATTTCGACAAAGGAACAATGAATTTTATTGCGCCCAAGCAGATTCAATCGTTAACGATTGCCGAAATCAGAAAGATGAATGTCGAATGCGGAAAAGGTTACATGCTGCTATTCCACCCTGATTTTTTGTATACCCATCCCCTGACCACCAAAATAAAAAACTACAATTTCTTTTCGTATGCGCTTAACGAAGCGTTACATCTCTCCGAACGGGAAGAAAAAGACATTATAGAAATTTTTCTTAAAATCGAACAAGAATATCAGCATATCGACAAGCATACCCAAGACATTATTTTGTCGCAAATAGATATGCTCTTGCAATACAGCAACCGTTTCTATGAGCGTCAATTCATTACTCGAAAAGCGGTTAACCATGCGCTGCTGACCCAATTGGAAAAATTGCTGGACGATTATTTCGACAGCGAAGAAACCTTAAAACAGGGGCTTCCAACCGTAGAGTATTTAGCCGAAAGCCTCCATGTATCAGCACGATATTTAAGCGATTTGCTACGTTCCGTTACCGGTAAAAACACACAGCAGCACATTCACGATAAGTTAATTGAAGAAGCCAAGGAACAACTTACGGCGACAAGCCTTTCCGTGGCCGAAATTGCCTATAAGCTCGGTTTTGAACATCCGCAATCGTTCAACAAACTGTTTAAGAAAAAAACCAATGTTTCACCTTTAGCATTCAGGCAATCGTTTAACTGACAGAACAGTGTAAAAAAATTTTAGTGCGAGTTTTGTGTTACATTTAAAAAAACCTTCGCTCCGGCAAATTGATATGGAATAGTTAATTAGGAAGCAGGATACGTCGGCGCGGGATAAATACCGGCGGCTTCAAAAATTCAAAAGGTATATCTTCCGGACCATGGGAAATCAAGGATGGCAGAATGACCTTTAACAATCTTTAACTTTACTACCGGGATCTTTCAAATTTTATAGCGTATATTTACATTGTTCTATCGCTCAAGATCGAACGTTATAAAAATTAAGCATATCTCTCGAGTAAAAATCCAAATGTCCCAGTCTGTAAAATTCAGCAATGTAAATACATTGTTCTCTAAAACGTTAAAACAAAAAATCAATAACTATTTTCAAAATTCACTTCAGCCAAGAACCGGGAATCGTAAAATCTATCTGAAAGCCGCTATCCTCCTGATCAGCTTTGCGGTATTGTATCTCCTTCTGGTATTCGCACCTTTGCATTGGAGTGTTGCAATAGCATTATGTATCATTTTCGGAGCTAACCTCGCTGCGATTGGTTTTAACATTATGCACGATGCTGGGCACAATTCTTTTTCAGACAATAAAAACCTGAACACTGTGCTCTCCTACTCGCTCAATCTACTGGGCGGCAATATCTACTTTTGGAAGCTCAAACATAATATTGCACACCACACCTATACAAATATCGATGGCGAAGATCACGATATCGAAGTAAAGTTTATGCGTATACACCACGACCAGAAACTTCGGAAACACCATCGCTATCAGCGTTTTTATTTTCCGTTGCTCTATGGAATCTCCTATTTAGCGTGGATCTTTTATCAGGATTATGAGAAATATTTCCGTGGGCGCATGGGACATAAAACTGAGCAATTTCATTTTCCGGTCAAAGAGCGTATTATTTTTTGGGTCAGTAAGCTAATTCACTTCAGCTTATTTGTCATTGTTCCGATCATTTTCGTCGGGTGGCTGCCCACACTTATCGGTTTGCTGATTGCTGGTACTGTATGTGGTATGAGTCTGGCCACAGTATTCCAGCTGGCCCATGTGGTGGAAGAAACCGAATTCAAAACCATTGACCAGTCAAAGGTCGAAGAAGAATGGATGATTCATCAGATTCAGTCCACCGCAAATTTTGCTACGGGCAGCAAGGTACTTACCTGGTTGCTTGGCGGTCTCAATTTTCAGGTTGAACATCACCTTTTTCCAAAGATCAGCCATGTTCATTATCCTGCGCTCAATAGGATTGTGAAGCAGACCTGCAAGGAATATAAAATACAATACAACGAGTTTCGGAGCTTCTGGACAGCATTTAGATCGCATTTAAAAGTGCTGGAGGCCTTGTCAAAATAACCTAGTTATTAGCAAGTCGCTTCATTTCCTTTGTCCCTTCCCTATGGCCTTTATGTGCCATAGAAGTTGGTAGCTTTCAGCAAAAAAGAAAAGACCAGAAATCGCTAAGAAGCCCGGTCTTTTCTAACTAAGTTATCCATCAAATGGGTTATTATAAGGATAAGATTGAGCTGAACATCGTTTGAAACAAATTCAATTTTCGGTTTGTTGTAGGTAGATCTTATCATTTCTGTCAATTTATCAGGTAAAATTTGACAGTTTTGCTGCAAAAATTTCAGTTTTTTAAGCTCGGTACCTTTTTTGTGAGATTTTTAATACAGTCGGCCGACTGATAGATTTAAATTATTGTTATACTTCATTAAAAGGAGGTTACTATGAAACTTGCAAAAAGAAACTGGAACAATTTTTCACTTTTTTCGCCCATGTTTGATAATTTTAACCGCGAGCTTTTAAACTGGGACAACAAAAATTATTCATCAACAAGTACCACCGTTCCTGCGGTCAACATCAAGGAAAACGCAGATAGCTTCGAAGTGGAGGTCGCCGCTCCCGGCATGGCCAAAGGCGATTTCAAGGTGACCCTCGACGGCAATCTCTTAACCATATCCTCGGCTAAGGAAGAACAAAACGAGGAGCATAAGGACAACTACACCCGCCGGGAGTTCAGTTACCAATCTTTCCAACGCAGCTTCGAACTTCAGAAGGAGGTTGTCGATCAGGACAATATTCAGGCACACTATGAGAATGGTATGCTCCGATTGACAATACCGAAGAAAGAAGAAGCCAAACAGAAAGAACCGCGGATGATCGAAATATCCTAAAGATCCAGATAGCAAATTTTAATGGTTAGCCTCCCACGGAGGCTAACCTATTTTTTTCAGTCTTTAAAACGAAGATTATGAAAACGTCGAATTACTATATTGAATTACAGATGTACAGCCACGGACATTATATCACTATCGCCAGTTTTGACCAAAAAAGCTGCGAAAAGATTATTCATGAATTGTTTGATGAACTGCGCGGTGAGCCTGAAGCCTCAGACAGCAGACGTCTTCGCATCAATCTTCTTCTGAACGACGCTACAATTCAGAGGACACAATTACGATCCATCCACTGTACACTGGATGAGTTGGCCGAGAACACCAAGATTATCATCAAGAAGACATTCCGCTCAGTAAACTTTGACTGACGGAAGTGCATTGCAGCATACAACACAAGCTATCAGCCTATAAACCATTTAAACACATTCTTTTTACACTATTTTTTTATTTCAATCTTGATTTTTATCAAATTGATTTTTAATTTGGGTGCGGTTTTTCAAAAAGGTAGCTGATACCCAAACCGACATTTTTTAAAAGCTAATATTCTATTTAAATATAAATTTTAGTTATTGGATCATGTTAACAGAATTACTAATTACAAACACAGACCGACGTTTTTCTTTCAGGCCATTTCTTATCGCACTTATTGTGCTGGCTAACAGTTTTTATCTATCGGGGCAAGCCTTGAAGCCCCTCAAATCTGGTTTCGAAGCGAGGCTCATCAATATTGAGGCCCCCAGCAACGAACCCTTTCGTTATTCGGCCACCTTGACCAACGGATCCGCTCAATTGGTTAACTACAGCCTGAATGCCCAGCTACCCGATGGATGGCAGATTAGCTACCGCGTAGAAGGCTCGCAAGTGACTTCCCTTCAGATGCAGCCTAATAAGGCCCAGGAAATCAGCATTGAAATCAGCTGCCCGATCACGGCCAAGCCCGATAAATATAAAATTCCGCTACGGGCCATATCCTCAACCGATACCTTAAAGCTTGAACTCGAAGCAGTCGTCAAAGGCTCCTATGCCCTTGAGTTGACCACCCCCAGTGGGCGGCTGAGCGACGAAGTGGTATCCGGTAGCAGCAAGGAGATTCTACTTAAAGTCAAAAACACGGGCACCCTGCCACTCAATGCCTTGGAACTGACGTCCCAATTACCCAGCCGATGGGAGGCAAGCTTCGATCCGTCGAACATCAAACAGCTCGAAGCAGGGAAATCTATTGACGTCAAAGTCAACCTAAAAGTTCCCGACAAAACTATTGCCGGTGACTATGCTTCCAAATTTGAGATCAAATCATCCAATAGTAGCGCCGACATTTCATTCCGTATGATTGTGAAAACTTCTTTGCTTTCTGGCTGGATCGGTATGCTTGTCATTGTATTGGCCATTGGTTTGGTGTATTTTCTCATCCGCAAATACGGCCGCAGATAAGGGCGCTACAAAAAGATTATCATGATGAAGGATCCTATCATTCAATTGACAGGCCTGACAAAAAGCTACGGCAAAGTAACCGCTGTAGATCAGTTGGACCTGCACATTTATCCCGGAGAGATCTTTGGCCTGCTCGGCCCCAATGGTGCCGGCAAGACAACCAGCATCCTCATGATGCTGGGCCTGACCGAACCCACTTCCGGCACAGCCTATGTCTGTGGTCATAATGCTACGCGCAATCCGATCGCCGTGAAACGAAAAGTCGGCTACCTGCCCGACAATGTAGGTTTCTACCCGGATATGACGGCCCTGGAAAACCTAAGCTTTATTGCCAGATTAAATGGTCTTTCGGAATCCTATGCACAAGCTTCTGCAAAAGACATGTTACATGTGGTGGGGCTCGAACGGGAAATGCATAAAAAAACGAGCGCTTTTTCTCGCGGTATGAAACAACGTCTAGGCTTGGCCGAAGTGCTGATCAAGGCTCCCGAGGTTGCCATCCTTGATGAGCCTACGCTTGGCATTGATCCCAAGGGTGTTGACGAATTCCTTGAGCTCATCAAGCAGCTCAGCAGGGAGCATAACCTAACGGTACTGCTTTCTTCACACCACCTCCACCAGGTGCAGCGTGTATGCGATCGGGTGGGTATTTTTGTTGGCGGAAAATTACTGGTTGAAGGATCGCTCGAAAGCCTTGCCCATAACCTGCAGCAGCAGAAAGGCATCAGTACCGTCATTACCCTTGACCATGCCCAGGGCGATACCAAACGGTTTGCAGAAGCATTAAAGGCCCTGCCCGGACTCCGTGATCTTAAGGTGGACGGATTTACGATCGAATTAAAAACAGACAGCGATACAACAGCAATGGCTGTACGCCTGCTGGTAAACAATGGCGCCGATATCGTTTCCGTGAGCCGCAACGACTACCAGCTCGACGATATTTATAATACATATTTTGAGAACAGCATAACTACAGATAATGCCTATGAAAAATCCAAGGGTTTCTTCAAAAGATACCAATAAACGGCCATCCTTTCCGATGCAGGTGCTGGTCCGCAAAGAAATTGCGGCACATATCCGCAGCTGGCGTTTTATTATACTGATCCTGCTCATCGTACTGACTTTCGGCGCATCCCTATACGTTTCATCCATAGGGCTGAAAGACGCTGTCAGCAATATGCGCGATCCTGATCAGTCATTTCTCTATCTCAAGCTACTGACCACAACGGATAATTCCATTCCGCCATTTCATGTTTTTTTAAACTTTCTAGCGCCACTTTTGGGCATAGCCTTGGGTTTTGACGCCGTCAATGCAGAATACAACAACGGTACACTCACCCGTTTGCTGGCGCAGCCAATTTACCGAGACAACCTGCTGTTCGCCAAATTTCTGGCGCCACTGGCCGTGGTGGGTACATTATTTGTTGCGCTGGTCATGCTGATGATCGGTGGCGGTCTCCTCGGTACAGGTGTCCGGATAGAACCCCAGGAGTTGCTGCGTATCTTCGGTTTTACCTTGATCAGTGTGCTCTATGTCGCCTTCTGGCTGAGCCTTTCCATCCTGTTGTCGATCCGCTTTCGCCAGCCGGCCACCTCAGCACTTACCGCGATCGGCATCTGGTTGTTTTTTACGGTATTCTTTCCTATTCTGGTCAATCTGGCAATACGCCCTTTTTTACCTAACCCCAATTACATTTCGGAGCAGGAGTACATCGGCTATAATGAGCTCATCTTAAATCTGCTCCGCTTATCACCGAGTCAGCTCTATACCGATGCCACCACTACCCTATTGATGCCCTCGGTACGCAGCTTAGGTCCCATTTCCATGGAACAGATGGTCGGTGCCATCCCCGCACCACTTTCCTTTCGGGAAAGTTTTCTGATGGTGTGGCCACAGGTCAGTGGCCTCTGTGCAGCCATGATGATCTGTTTTGCCTGGTCCTATTACATTTTTATGCGAAGGGAAATCAGAAGTTAAGCGTTTCCACCAAAGCAGCTTGTCAGAACTGCTTTCACAAACTGTAAGGCGCACGCTTCCGTGCGCCTTTAGTATTTCCTTTTCGCTCGCTCTTTTCGATCATTTAGCAAGCACCCTATTCACGTAGCCTATAGGTGGGGATGGTACAAGCACTCTCTTCAAAGGCTCCAATGCACTGGAGCTGACCGAAGCCAGGGCACAGCCAAAAACGCTACACACATGATGTTGCAATTAAAGTTTTGCTTACTGAAGAAATAAAAGATCAATAGCGTGCGTCTTGCTGCATTAGAATAAAAACACACCAAATAAAAACAAATTAGACTGCATTTTGGTATATTTGTATACACTAAATAACAATTGAACTTAACAAATCAGGCTATGAAAATTCTATTGACCGGAGTGACGGGGTATATTGGAAAACGTCTTTTGCCTGTGTTGTTAGAACAGGGACATGAAATTATTTGTTGTGTAAGAGATAAGAATCGTTTTGATACCTCGGCAATCCCGGGGCATGTTCAAGTTGTTGAAGTCGATTTCCTGGATAACGAAAGTCTGAAAGAAATACCACTTAAAATTGATATTGCTTATTTCCTGATCCATTCCATGGCGACGCAGTCCGGTGATTTCCAGCAAATGGAAGCGCAATGTGCGACCAACTTCCGCAACTTTATGGAAAAAACCTGCGCACAACAGATCATTTATCTGAGCGGAATAATTAATTCAGATCACTTATCGAAGCATCTCGACTCGAGAAGAAACGTTGAAAACATCCTGGCCAGCGGGCGGATTCCGATCACCACCTTGCGGGCCGGTATCATCGTTGGCTCGGGAAGCGCATCTTTCGAGATCATTCGGGATCTTGTGGAAAAACTTCCGGTTATGATTACGCCCAAATGGTTGCAGACGAAATGTCAGCCTATCGCCATACGCAACGTGATCGAATTTATGATCGGTGTTATCGCCAACCCGCATACCTTTAACAAAAGCTATGATATCGGCGGTCCAGACATCCTTAGCTATAAAGAGATGCTGCTGCAATATGCTGCCGAACGAAAACTGAGGCGAAAGATCTTTGTTATCCCGCTCATGACGCCGCGGCTTTCCTCCTACTGGCTCTATTTTGTTACCTCGACGTCCTATAACCTAGCCAAAAATCTGGTCGATAGCATGAAAGTAGAAGTGATCTGTAAACCCAATAATCTGGCAGAAGAACTCGGTATTATGCTGATCAATTACAGGAAATCCATCCAATTAGCATTTCAAAAAATTGAAAGCGACAATGTGGTGTCCAGCTGGAAAGACGCACAGACCACTCATATTTTATCGGGCGGACTCACCCGGTTGCTGGAAGTGCCCAGTTATGGTTGCTTTAGGGATGTCCGCTCGGCTCCCCTCCACAATAGTGAAGCATCATTGACCAAAATCTGGTCCATTGGAGGAAATTCCGGCTGGTATTATGGCAACTGGCTCTGGAAAATCCGTGGATTCATGGATCAATTGGTCGGCGGAGTGGGGATGCGAAGGGGACGAAAAAATAAAAGCGATCTGGCTGCAGGTGATGCACTTGATTTTTGGCGCGTACTGATCGCCGATAAAAAGACAAAACGATTGCTGCTCTATGCCGAAATGAAACTCCCGGGAGAGGCATGGCTAGAATTTAAAATCGAGAATAATATCCTGCTGCAGACCGCGACCTTTAGACCCCTGGGCCTTGCCGGAAGGCTCTATTGGTATGCCGTATGGCCTTTTCACGGCTTCATATTTAGGGGCATGATTAATAGAATAGCTAAACCTTAAAAATAAAAATTCATAAACGATGATTTATAATGAGAACGCAATTGCTGCATTTGAAAGAAGATACAGAGCAAATTTTATAAACTCGCTGGGCGGCTTTAAAAGCCTGGTATTGATCGGTACAAAAAACAGGGACGGAAGTGAGAACCTTGCCACGTTCAGCAGTTTGTTCCACCTGGGCGCAGATCCGGCACTCTGTGGCATTATACTTCGGCCGGCGACAGATTTTAGCAGCACCCTGGATAATATCCTGGAGCAGAAATGGTATACGATTAATCATGTCTCATCCGAATTTGTACATGAGGCACACCAATGTAGTGCAAAATATCCTAAAGATGTTAGCGAATTTGAACAGGTTGGACTTAGCCCTGAATACCTGGAAAATATTCCGGCCCCTTTTGTTCAAGAAAGTAAAATAAAATTCGCCTGTAGCTTTGTTCAGAAAACAGCTATTGAGCTGAACGGTACAACATTGATCATCGGCCAAATAAAAACAGCTTTCGTGCCCGATAACTGTTTAAAAGAGGATGGTTATATCGATATCGAAGTAGCCGGAACCGTGACTTCTAGCGGTCTTGACAGCTATCATACCACAAGCCGGATTGAACGATTACCTTATGCGAAGCCTTAAGCAACTTTTCGCAAGGATTTTCATAAAGAAAGCACACAGTTCGGCTTTCTTCAAGACTTTACTTCCCAGAGCGGAAGATAATGTGTTACGCTATAGAATGTATTCTTTATCTTTGGTCTAATGGACATCAAGAAAAAATTTGGTAGTGCCTCATTTGGCGAAGACCTTATCTTACAGGCACTGAGTTGTTCTCCCGAGCCTACATCAATCTATACTGGAACAGAGATGACCATCCAGTTTGCCAATGAGGGCATGCTTTCCCTTTGGGGCAAAGACGCATCCGTTATTGGCAAAGCGCTGATCAGTGCTATTCCGGAACTGGAAGATCAGCCGTTTTTAGCTATTCTGCAAGAGGTTTGGCGTACGGGCAAATCCTATTCCGTGACCGAGGCACCAGCCAGACTCATTAAAAACGGTGTTCCGGTGACTGATTATTTCGATTATGAATATAGAGCCCTATTAGACGAAAACAATAAAACCTGGTGTATTTTAAACACTGCCCGTAACGTTACTTTAAGAAGGCAGCATCAGCAACAGATTCGGGAAAAAGAAAAAAAGGAACAAGGGCTGATGGAGGAAATGGCGGCAACACTCGAAGAATTGACCGCTACAAATGATGAGCTCAACAGTTCCTTACAACTTCTGGCAGAAAGCCGTGAACAAGTGCGGACAATTATTGAGCAGGCACCGGTCGGCATAGCGATGCTGAAGGGGCCGGAACTGATTATTGACATAGCCAATCCAACAATATTAAAAATCTGGGGCCATCGATTAGCGGATGTGCAGGGCCGGCCCCACGAAATCGCAAGGCCTGAACTGCAAGGCCAGCCAGTGAATCAGTGGCTCCGGGAAGCGTTCGAAAAAGGCGAACGTAAAACAAACAATGAACTCTCCATATTGCTGCGTCACAATGACGGACTGCGAGAGGCTATCGTAAACTCGATCTATCAACCTATTTTTTCAACTGACAACAAAGTCACTGGAATTCTGATTATCCTTGAAGATATTACCGACCAAGTCCTTGAACGGCGGAAAAGTGAAAAAGATCAACACATGCTGTCCATGGCTATTGATGCCGGAGAGCTTGCGACGTTCTATTATGAGCCCAAAAATAATCTGTTCTCCGGAAATGCCCTGTTAAAATCATGGTTTGGTTTAGCCGATAAGGATCAATTGGATTTATCCGCCGCTATTTCTTCCATCGTAGAAGAGGATCGGGAACGTGTAATGGCTGCCATAACTGAAGCACTTAGCGAAGAGTCGGATGGCAATTACTTTATTGAATACCGTATTGCCCATGCGCAGTCCCCGAACGGCAGACTCGTGCAGGCACGTGGTAAAGTATTTTACGATGCTAAGGGAAAAGCAGTAAGTCTGAACGGTACTTTACGGGATATTACCGAACAAAAAGCTGAGGAACAGCGGAAAAATGATTTCATAAGCATCGTTAGCCACGAACTGAAGACACCCCTGACCTCTATAAACGCCTATCTTCAATTGATGCAGCGTCAGGCATTCCTTACAGCAAACACGAGTTATCAAGACATTACAATGAAATCCCTTCGACAAGTTCGCAATATGAAGAACTTAATCAATGGATTCTTGAACATCTCGCGATTCGACTCCGGCAGAATGATGATAGAAAGAGAAGTGTTTGATCTGAAGGAATTATTTGCAGAACTTGAAGATGAATTTAAATTGAGGATAAACTCCCATCAGATCGTCGCTGACCTGACGCAAAGTCTATCCATTGCTGCTGACCCGAATAAAATTTCGCAGGTAATCCAAAATCTTGTAGAAAATGCGGCCAAATATTCGCCGATAGGAACCCAGATTACATTTGGCTATTTGCCTACTGCAAATCAGGATGTAGAGATTTTTGTCAGTGACGAGGGTATGGGAATTGCCGAAGAAGACCGGGATCAGATATTCGAGCGATTTTACAGGGCAGGAAAAGATAAGGTCGGAACAATTTCGGGATTTGGCATAGGCCTTTATCTCTGCCGTGAAATTGTAGAACTGCATAATGGACATATCACTGTGGAGAGCAATTCAGCGGGCGGAACCACATTTAAGGTGCGGCTTCCAGCTCAGTAAATGTAAAAATTGTTAATATTATAAGTTCTTTTCTTCGGTTCTTAGCAAACACATACGCGGACATATCGGTCATTTAATTGCCTTTTTATGACTTTTCTTTTTTACGATAGGCTTACTTTTGTCGCAAATGTTTCCCGTTCGGGATTTAAGAAGAGCAAGATGAAGAAAGAATCGCGCATCATATCGCTCATTGTAGGTGGCACTTTACTTATGGAGATGCTCGACACCACAGCGATATCGACGGCCTTACCCAAAATGGCACATGATTTTGAGAGTGATGTTGTACACCTCAGTGCAGGTATTACCTCTTACACCGTCATGTTAGCTGTATTTATTCCAATCAGCGGCTGGATTGCCGACCGCTACGGCGCAAAAAAGGTTTTCAATATGGCGATTATCGGATTTATACTTTCTTCAATCGCATGTGGACTGAGTACCAACTTAACATCTTTCGTCATTGCACGTATCTGCCAGGGGACAGCCGGAGCCCTCATGGTACCCGTGGGACGTCTCATTGTGCTCAAGCACACCGAAAAGAGAGATCTGGTCGAAGCGATCGGTTATATTGCCTGGGCCGGATTGTTAGGCCCTATTATCGGTCCCGTACTGGGCGGATTTTTTACAACCTATTTTAGCTGGCACTGGATTTTCTTTATCAATATACCCGTCGGCATATTTGCGCTGTGGGCCGTGCATCAATTTGTTCCAGCGATGGATTCTGAAAATAGCCGTCCGCTTGATATTATCGGTTTTTTTATCAGTGGTATCGGTCTTGCCGGCATTATGCTGGGGACTGAAATGATCGGCGCAGCCCAAGGCGATTATACAAAACCAGCGGCGACCATTGTGGCAAGTTTTGCGCTGATGGCCGTTTCAATCTGGCACTCCAAACGTATCAAGTACCCGTTGATCGATTACAGTATTCTGAACGTAAAAACCTTCCGGATTACGGTATATTCGGGCTCCATCACCCGTATGGTCATCAATGTTGCTCCTTTTATATTGCCCCTTATGCTACAGCTGGGTTTTGGACTGAGCCCTTTTCACGCCGGACTCCTCTATATGGCCAACATGTTCGGTAGTATGAGCATGAAACCGGTGGCCATGTGGATCACACGGCGGTATGACTTCCGCAAGGTCCTGATCGGCAACGGTATTATTTTAACAGTGGTAACCGCTGGACTCTCCCTCCTTTCCATACAAACGCCGATCTGGCTGGTGGCGATTGTATTCTTTTTCTCGGGACTTACCCGCTCGCTCCAGTTTACCAGTCTAAATACCCTGGCGTACGCGGACGTGCCAAACGAACAGATGAGCAATGCAAATACGCTGTACAATACGGCACAGCAAATGGCACTTGGCATGGGTATCGCCCTAGGCGCAGTGACGCTACACCTGGCAAGCAGTTATTATCAGGATACGGTTTATCAGATGCGGGATTTTAGCTTGGCCTTGCAGTTAATTGCTGGCTTATCACTGCTATCCTTAATCGAGTATTTCAAAATTAAACCAAGTGACGGAGCCAATTTAAGGGGTATCTCAATTAAGAAAGAAGTTCAGAACGCTGCTTAGTTTTTTTTAATATTAGGTAGGCTTTTCGGTATTAGGTAGGCTTTTCGGGCTGTAGCCAAACTGTTTTTTAAACGCATGGGAAAAATGCGACAGATCTTCAAAGCCCAGATCAACAAAGATGTCGGAAGCAGACCGCTTTTCTTCCTTTAGGAGATAATGTGCTTCATCCAGTCTTTTTTTCAGCATCCATTGGTGCGGCGAGGTTTGGAAAACCTTTTCAAAATCGCGCTTAAATGTGGCCAGGCTCCTGCCTGTGAGACGGGCAAAACGCTCTAAATTGACGTTATACCTGTAGTTCTGATTCATAAAGGCTTCAAGGTCTATTTTATGCGGTTCAGAAAAATCAAACAGGATATTTTTGAGCGCTGGTTTCGTTTGTAGAAGGATCAGCAAAAGTTCCTTGATTTTGAGGTCGGTGAGCGATTTATTATTCAAATTGCTTTGGAGAAGGGCCTTCAGCGACACGATAAAATTTTCAAGAACCGCATTGACATCAATTTTAACCAGCGCTTCTGTTGGCGTCGAATGATCGGATCTCAGCTGGTACTCATTCGCAAAATTCTTTAGCGTTTCGTCACTCAGGTAGATATTCAGACTTTCACAGGCGCCGTTTGGTGGTGGAATCTTTGCAAATTTCACCAGCTGGTTTTTTCGGATGAGATGAAAATCGCCCGGATGCGCAGTATGCTGGTCTCTATTGTCGGACAACATAAAACTTCCCGAGAGCTGATAAGAAATCGTATGCTGAGCCACAAAATTTTCTCCTTTTCTGCTCACCTGGTGGTAACAGGAATAGACAATATCCGAATTTTCTATCATAAGACGATCGATCAAGACAAAGCGCCGTGCATACGACAACGCTTTGTCAAATGTATAAAAAATTAGCTTAGTACGGCTTTGATTTCAAGGTAGGGTTGCAAACCATATACACCATATTCCCGTCCAATGCCCGACTGCTTGAATCCGCCAAACGGAACCATCGGGTCGTGACTGAATCCATTGATACAGATCCGTCCGGCATCGATCTCTCCGGCCACACGTTTTGCCCTTTCGCTATCCGCCGATGAGATGTAGGCCGCTAGTCCGTAAGACGTATCATTGGCAATTTCTATGGCTTCCGCTTCCGTTTGATAAGGAATAATACACAGAACGGGGCCAAAAATTTCTTCCCGCGCAATGGTCATCGCATTGCTGACATCGGTAAAAATGGTGGCTTTCACAAAATTACCCTCTTCCAGACCTTCGGGTTTTCCCAATCCACCGGTCAACAAGGTTGCCCCTTCCTCGATACCCGTTTTAATATACTGCTGTACGCGATCAAACTGCTTCACGCTCACCATCGGTCCGATGTTGGTATCGGCATTTTGTGGCAGGCCGACAACCATACTTTCCGCAGTGGCCTTTGCTAGGACATTTACCCGATCCAGCTTATGCTGCGGCACCAGGAGCCTTGTCGGTGCTATACAGGCCTGACCGCTGTTCATATAAGCGCCGTATACGGCCATCGGAATTGCTTTATCGAGGTCTGCATCATCCAATATAATATTGGGCGATTTTCCACCCAGTTCGAGCGTAATGCGTTTCATGGTATCTACCGCTTGTTTGGCGATGGATTTCCCTACGGCTGTAGAACCTGTAAATGAAATTTTGGCAATTCCGGGATTCTCGGTCAGTTCCGTGCCCACCACATTTCCGAGACCTGTTACCACATTGATCACACCTTTTGGTAAACCCGCTTCGTGAAAAGCTTCCATCAGCACATTCGTCTGCAAAGCACTCATTTCACTGGGTTTAACCACTACGGTACATCCTGCGGCAATTGCGGTAGCGACTTTACTGGCCACCGAACTGTTGCTGGCATTCCAGGGGGTAATGATCGCCACAACACCCACAGGCTGAAATCGTACCGATGCGGCGTTAATTGTCCGTTCAAATTCAAAGCTTTTAAGCACTTCGATCATACTGTCAAACCAGGCTCCGGTATGCGCATTGCTCATCGTGACAAATTGATGCGTTCCACCGTATTCTTCGATCATCACATCGATAAAATCCTGCTTTCTCTTTTCAATCGCGGTTTTCAGTTTTGTTAAATAACCGATACGTTCCGAAACGGTGGATTTTGAAAATGTCCGGAAGGCGGCTTTTGCAGCTGCAATGGCATTACTTGTGTCGGTTACATCGGCTAAAGTGACTTCACCGATCTTTTGATTCGTTGACGGATTGATGAGCTCATAAATTTCCGTTCCGTGCGGGCTTACAAATTCCCCGTTGCTATAAATCGTATTGACTGTTTTCATTTTGTTTCAATTTATAGTACAAATTTAGCTGTACCCTATTCACCTAACTTGGTAAAAAAGCTCAATTATACTTTGCAAAAAAGCTCAGGTCCTACAAAAGGCACATGATCTATGGTTTGTGGTGTCTGCAGTAAATTGAATCGTTTATTTTAGTTTTATCAGCAAAAGAGATACATTTGAGCATAAACAAACGTCCTTATGAACAGTGCTACTTCCATTTTCGAATCGAACCATAAAAAATTAGGCCTGATTTCTTTCGACTCCTCTTCGCTGGACCTGGTAAACGGCGAAACGTTCCGCCATTACATTAAAATATTGCTCATTCCAACTGGTTACGCTCTAACGGTGGACTTCACTGCTTATGAAACCCAAAATCCCACCTTGCTTTTCATCAATACCAATCAATATCTTGACATTCAGTCGGCCAATGAAAATAAAGCCTTTTTAATCCATTACAACCGGGATTTCTACTGTATTCAGATTCATGATGAGGAGGTTGCCTGTGACGGACTCTTGTTCAATAATATTTTTGAGAATCCGATAGTGGACCTATCCGGCGATGAGCTGCACGCTATACCCCAATTATTCGCTCAGATCAGCAATGAGCTTGATTTTCAGGACCGCTCTTCGGAAGAAATGATCCGAACGTACCTCAAGCAGATTATCATCCGTGCAACGCGGCAGTGGAAAAAGCAGAACCTCCAAAATGAAACGCTCGACCTCGTCAGCATGGATCAGGACTTTTTCAGAAACTTCAGCCGACTAGTCAATATTCACTACAGGGAAAAACACAGCGTAGCCGATTATGCAGACCTACTGAACCTTGCCCCGAAAACGCTTTCCAACAAATTCCATAAACTCAACCTTGAAAATCCGAACGAGATGATCAAAAACAGGATCGTCCTTGAAGCCAAACGCCTGCTCCTATACAGCGAGCTTACCATAAAGGAAATCGCTTATCAATTGGGTTATGAAGACCCGGCTTACTTCAACCGGATCTTTACTCAGAAATCAGGAAAAACTCCGGCGGCTTTTCGGAAAGAAATTAAAAATTAGACTATAAAAGGAAAAAAGTACAATTTATATCGACTTTTTGCTCTTTATTTAGATTACCTATATGACATACCTTTGTCCTATAAGAAATTAACAATCAAAAATAAAGCGTATGAAACGTAATGCTACAGCCGTTTGGAACGGCACCATCAAAGAAGGAAACGGACATCTGACCACACAAAGTTCCGTTCTGAACCAGACCCAGTATTCATTCAACAGCCGCTTCGCTGAAGGTGTCGGTACAAATCCCGAAGAACTGCTTGCTGCTGCCCATGCAGGATGTTTTACAATGAAGCTGAGTCTTGATCTCACACAGGCGGGTTATACCCCTAAAAGACTCGAAACAAAGTCCATTATTACCTTGGATAATGGAAAGATCACACAGTCGGAACTGCTACTTGATGCAGAAGTAGACGGCATCTCAGCAGAAGAATTTGAAAAAATTGCCCGAGAGGCCGAAAGAACCTGTCCCGTAAGCGCAGCATTCAGCTTCAAAATCATCTTAAACATCAACCTAAAAAAATAATCACCATGAAGACAATCTATTCAACAATTTTAACATTGGCGGCACTCGCCATCATAAATTCCAATATCATGGCACAATCAAACCCCGCATCTCAAGACCCCAACATTGGCCGGGAAACAAGAGCATTCTTAAAAGCTTTGAACAGCGGCGACGGAAAACCGCTGGAAACACTTTCACCAAAAGACGCTAGACTGGTGTTGGTAGGCGCTCAAAAATCAGTAAGCTTCGATTATTCCGATATCCAGGAATCAGACAGAACCATTACCCAGGACGGGCAGACCCTAAAAATACATATCGTAAAACCCAAAGGTGCCCAAGCTGGCCTACCCGTATTTATGTTCTTTCACGGCGGCGGATGGGTATTGGGAGACTACCCTACCCACAAAAGACTGGTTCGTGACCTTGTTGTCAACAGTGGTGCAGTAGCCGTGTTCCCGGATTACACTCCATCTCCAGAAGCCAGATTTCCCGTAGCCATCAATCAGGCTTATGCCGCAACAAAATGGGTTGCCGAGCATGGAAAAGAAATCGGGGTCGACGCGAGCAGGCTTGCTGTTGCCGGAAACAGTGTCGGTGGGAATATGGCAGCAGTGGTGGCTTTGATGGCCAAAGACAAAAATGGTCCCAAGCTAAAACAGCAGGTACTTTTGTGGCCCGTAACAGACTCCGACTTCAGCAGAGCATCGTACACAAAATTTGCACAGGAACGGTTTTTAACAACGCCGTTGATGAAATGGATGTGGGATAATTACCTGCCTGACTTAAAAGAACGCGACAACAAATACGCGTCCCCACTGAAAGCTTCTCTGGAAGAGCTGAAAGGTTTGCCTCCTGCACTTGTTCAGGTGGCCGAGAATGATATTCTGCATGACGAGGGTGTCGCCTATGGAAGAAAATTGGATGAAGCCGGTGTTCCAACGACTCTTACAGAGTATAAAGGCTTTATTCACGATTATGGGATGCTGAATCCGCTAGCGCATATCCACGCCGTACAGGAATCGGTGCTGGATGCGGCAACTGCTTTAAGAAAAGCGCTGTTTGCAAAGTAAAATACCCTGCATTTCCAAAGAATAACACCAAATAGGTATCTCTGTTTGGTGTTTTTTAAGTTTATAATAGCGTCTTAAGCATGTATTTCCCCTAATGAGCGGGATTTCTTACAAAATCTTTTCCAGTTCATTTCTGTGATCCTCGCCCCATTGGGCTGTTACCGCAATGACTGGTATAAGGCTTTCCCCCAGACCAGTCAGTTCATATTCTACTTTCAGTGGAAGCTGATCAAAGACGACTTTATTGATTAATCCATGTTCAATCAATTGGCCAAGCTGCGCATCAAGTACACGGCGGGTTGCATTGGGGATTTTCCGCTGCAGCTCACCCGGACGCTTGATACCTGAATGAATGGCCCAGAGCAGGTTTATTTTCCATTTGCCCTGAACGACCTGCAAAAACAGATGTAAACCGCAATCTAAATTAACCGGAAGCTTTTTTTCGTACATAGCTGATATTATTTACCTAGGGACAAAGTGGGTATAGATAAATTTATCCGTAATTGACACGGTTACTTTATGCCCTTAACTTTGCAACAAAGTAAATATAAAAATATGAAATACAAGTTATTTGGATCAAAAACAGGACTGCATGCCAGTGAAATAATTTTAGGAGCTGCCAACTTTGGAACAAGAAAAGGCTACGGAGCCGATCCCGATGAATCAAAAAAGATTTTAACAGCTTATGCAGATGCGGGTGGTAATTTTATCGATATATCGGATGTCTATCAATTTGGAGAGGCAGAAGAAATCGTTGGCAACTATTTAAAGGGGCAGCGAAATAATTTTATTGTCTGCTCAAAATATACCCGAAGCAGCGATCCCAACCCTTCCATCAGTAATTTTGGGAATAACCGTAAATCTATGCGACAGGCTGTTGAACAAAGTCTGAAAAGACTGAAGACGGACTACATCGATATTTATATGCCGCATTATGATGATGGTGTAACTCCATGGGAAGAAATAGCTTTGGGACTCCAAGATTTGGTCAGTGAAGGGAAAATAGTGTATGCGGGACTCACTAATTTCCCCGCATGGAAAGCATCGGCCATTGCATCAGCAACAAAGCTCACCGCTTTACAGATTGAATATAATTTATTGCAGCGTACCGCAGACCGTGAACTGATCCCGATGGCAAAGGAATTTGGTCTTGGTGTGATGATGTACTCGCCAATGGCTGGCGGCCTGCTGACCGCAAAATATAGAAAAGGAGAAGCTGGGCGAATCAGCTATTCTTCTGGCGCTGAATATTCCGAGGACGAGAAAACCAAACTGATCATTGATGAACTGGTATTAATCGCAAAAAAATATGAAGCAACACCCGGTGAGATTGCATTTGCTTGGAACTTATCGAAAGAGGCATTTCCATTACTGGGAGCACGCAATATCAATCAATTTGAGCAAATTATTAGCGCTATTGAAATTAATTTGACAGCTGATGAGCTGACCAAACTGGACGCTTTAAGCTCCATTAGCCTCGGGTATCCACACGACCTGCTGAATACAGTACGAGGTTGAGAACAGCATGAATTTCAGCAGCAGTATCGGAGTTGAAATATAAGGGAGCTAAAGAGATTCTTTAGTATATTTACTTTACTATTAAATGGGAGGATATTGGAGAGGGGTTTAACACGTGTAAATCAAGAAAACATGTTTACAATAGAACAAATTGAAGCTGCTCATAGCAACGTAAAATCAGGCGCTGACTTTCCGGCCTATATCCGGGACATCAAAAAGTTAGGTGACACATCGAAGTTAAATTAAATACATAAAAGAAAATGGGTCAATACTTTTGGATTGCGATACCTGCCGAGCTGTTTTTTCAGTATTGCGGAGAAACGATGGAAAAACATCGGACGCACGCCTATATTGAGAAGATAAACCGTCGTTCAGGCAAACGGAGTTATCTGAAATACAGCAAGGAAAATCAGTCGGCGTTTTTGGCAAGCTTTTCCTCAGTAGATTATCAGGGATTTTTCCTTTCCACCTATCCTTTTTCAGATCAGGAAACTATCTTAGATTCAGGTATCTTCTATGATTCACCTGTAGCCGAATATACCATTGCAGGAAGCGGGGGCTATGAAACTGACCGGACAAGGGAAATTATCCACTTGCGTCAGATCATGAAACAAGCGGACAAATCCGCAAAAGCATTTTTTGCGGCCTTGCAGCGCAACCTCAAAAAAATCCCCGATCTGCGCGATACCCTGAGCAGTGGAAATAAAAACCATTTTTACCTTCCGACATCAAAAAGTATTATTCCCCAAAATGCCCATAGTCGGCTTATAACACTACCCTGGGAAGAACACTGCCTGAGCAAAGACCTGGTCTACCAACAGCAATGATTCAAATTTATAACATAAACAAATGGCAAAATCTATTTTAACAATTACCCTGAATCCATCCATAGACAAGAGTACCCGTGTACAACATATCGTTCCTGAAAAGAAATTACGATGTGAAGCGCCTGTATATGAACCTGGCGGTGGGGGAATTAACGTATCTCGGGCATTGAAAAGACTTGGTTTGGCATCAACAGCCCTTTTTACATCCGGGGGAAAGACAGGCAGTTTACTCGAAAGCTTATTGAAGCTGGAAGATATTGCTATAGAACCTATTTGGGTGAACGGCGAGACCCGCGAAAACTTTATCGTGGTTGACAGCGCAACGAATCAGCAATATCGATTTGGGTTGCCAGGCGAACAGTTTGAGTCCAACGAACTGGAGGGGATCAGGACTTCGATTGAGGAAATCACCTATGTTCCGGATTTTGTCGTTATCAGCGGTAGTATGCCCGCTGGTATGCCGCCCGAGTTTACACGATCGCTGATCAATACGTACAAAACGAAGGGCAGTAAAATAATCATTGATACCTCTGGCGATGCACTTCGCCTTGCACTGGAGGAAGGTGTCTTTTTGATCAAACCAAATGCCGGCGAGCTTGCTGCGCTTGTGGGAAAAGAGGAATTGGGGCATTCCGATCTGGATATGGCCGCCCAGCAGCTAATTTCGGAGGGTAAAGCAACTTTAATCGTTGTCTCTTTAGGTGCTCAAGGCGCTATATTATATTCAAAAACAGAACGAATACAGCTGCCTTCCCCACTGGTCAAGGTACGCAGTACGGTGGGCGCAGGTGACAGTATGGTTGCCGGAATGGTGTCTGTCTTAGCCCAACAGGGAGATATGGAGCATGTCCTTCAAATGGGAATCGCCTGTGGCTCGGCCACGACGATGGCGGAAGGAACTGGGCTATTCGCTAAGGAAGATGTCGATCGGCTGTTCTCGGAAATAAAAAAAAGATAAATATTGAGGATTCTGCCTTACTAATGAAGATATTGCTTTACAAAAAGGCGCACAATCCCGTGCGCCTTTTTGTTCTGCTCATCTTTTCCGTTTACCCAGTTTCGCCAATAACCTACTTGTAGCGAAACTGACCAGGGTACCCAAGGCAGCCGTCAGGGCGGTCTGCAATACATCGCCCAGCGAGATGCTGGCCCAGATGGAACAGATGGTACCGCCGATGGCCGAGATGCGGATATCATTCACTTTCATCCATCGCGCTCCTTTCTACGGTATCTTCGCTTCCATTTTTAACGGACCTATTCTCCCTGACGCCCACCGAAGCATCCTTATCGGTAGGCGATTCAGCTGCCGACATCGTATCATCCATTGCCGACTGATTCCTTTCGCCATGGTCCGGATTGTATTTCCCTTCCTGCGGCTCCTTGCCATCGTCTACCTCGGAATGTGATTTAGCCTCGTCCAATATTGTTTCCACGATACCAAGCCCCAAAGCCAGATATTTTAATACATTTCCCACCTTACCCGGCAGCTTTACAGGTGCCACCAACAGCAGTTGCAGCACCTGTCCTATTTTATTGAAGATCTTTTTCATCTGTATAAATTTGTTTTTCAATTGAGATGAAGCTATCAGATTTATTCATTCCCCAATATGATTGAATAAATCATGATGGTTTCATGTTTACTTTTTTAAGGATGATCAATTATTTAGCAGGAACCTCTACTCACTCGACCTGTACTTCGACCAGTCCCTGCAGCATTAGTTCGACCACTAGCGGATAGAACTTTTTGTAAGCGACGCCCGAGGCTAACAGGCGATAATCACCATCCTCCAGTACATATTGCGTGCCTACCAGGATGCAGCCCGCAGTCTCTTTGTAGCTGTTTCCTTTGTGGAAGTAGACATAGCTAAAATTCGGAATATCAACTATTTCAAGCATACCCCGATGCATCGCTGGATAGTCGTCATAATAACGGCCATTCATTGCCCCCTCGCGGTTAAAACCCAGCGGGTAATGCCCGGCTGGTATAGCGGTTTCGCCCCTTATTTTCACGGGACGCGGAATATTCTCCAGTCCGTAGCAGACAAACTGATTGTTCACATAGATCTCGGACAACGTGCTATGCTTGCCCTGTTTTGTGCGAAGTACTTTTATTGTTGATTTCATACGCTAGCTATTCATTAGAAAAGACCGAGGTATTGACTTCTGGAATACAGGTTTTCATCACGATCATGCAAGAAAAGGTACAGGTGCACCGGTCGATCATGCAGGATGGAAGGCAGCTCGATCGTCATCTGGAGATCCTTCCGCAGCACCTGTTGTTCATTGATGGCTGCCTGTTCCCCAATAATATCATAAGCACAGAGTATGACCTGGTCATCCCATTGGTTATAATCTTTGATGTTGGATTCGGTTACATCCCAGCTCAGCTGTATCGTATTGGACGTACGCACACAGGTATTCACTGCGAGCGGAGACAGCATGCCATTGCTGATTTTTGCGAGGGCGGGCACCACCTCAAAATCCGGATATTCCCCCTGTATCACGTTCGTCAGCGTATGTGACATGGCGCGGCCAAAAGCCGCCTGCACCGTGCACTTGCTGTGGGCAAAACCTTTGCGGATGAGCGGGTACAGCGGATTTAAAAACCGGCGTGCCAGCCGAAAGCGTTCCTGCGCAGCCTCCCTACGTGTCGGATCTGTAACCTGCTTTTTAAACTCAGAAATCACCAGCATATCTTATCGTTTTGTGTTCAAAAATCAGGAGGAGCCACATGCTCCTCCCTTTCAATTAATCCTTTAGCGGCTAAGCCAGGTCAAATTCGCCCAAATAGGTACTTTTGGATACCTTTTCGGCCTTGCGGTCGGTAAAGAAGATCCAGACATGCCCCTTGCCACCGAGCAGGTGGGCCGGAATCTGGATGTCTATCGTACCGGCGGCACGGGTGGGCGGTGTAGGTGCTGTCATAAATTCATCCTTTTCGGGTGAATAGACCAAGATAATGACCTGATCATCGGCCTTGGTCTTGTACAGGCTGTTGAGGATGGTATCCCAGTAGATAGAAAGAATTCCATTATCCACAGCAGCCTCCATGCCGCCGCCGTTGAGGTAAGAGCCCGTACTGATTTCGATCTTGCTGTAATCCAAGCTAAAGTTTGGATAAGTACCGCTTACCGCCTGTGCGATATTGAGCTGCAGTGCCACGTTTGTGGGCGTCATCTTTTCGGTTTTGGAAAGCCCAAACCCCACCTGCAGGATCGGCGTGATCGGCATCAGAAATTTGGAGATTTTCAGGAAACGGTCCTGTTGGATCAGCTGTTCTTCGGACATCCCTTTCGTCCGCTTTTTGGGTAGGCCTTTGAGGTAGTTGATGGATTTCCAGGACGAAGCTATCACAGCGCCCACTTTACCACTTGCTCTTCCGATTACACCATTGTTGATTGTTGCCATGTTTTTATTTTTTTTTTAAAAAGTTAAACCCCATAAAGCTTTCATTTATACCGGTATGTATTGCTTTACTTCGACAAACATACTACATCATATAGCCCCTTGTCAATAGCACAAAGCAGCTTGGCGGAGACTCGTCGGCGTTACCCCGATTTTTGTCGGCGGGCTGTCGGAGGCAATCGGACATGTTCCAGATACGGGGTCGTCTGGCACTTCAAAAACTACGGGTTTGAGCAGCAGTCTCGGGCCTTTGCTTCGGACCTTCTCCGTACCTGCTTCGGATCAGCAATAGATCTTGTACAGATACTGACCAGACCTTCACCAGTCTCCGAACAGGGAAATACTGTTCAGCAACGGATTAACAGTGGCTGCTTTTACATGCAGCCCCGAAGACAATACGAAGCAGGTACGAATAGTGTAGGGATTTAAGGCATTTGCCGCGGCCATTTTTTATATTCGGTCACATACAGCTGCACCACATCTTTTTTGAGAAAGAGATCCGCATTACCCTCTTTATAGGTGGCTTTGAGCAGGCCTTTGGCGATACGCCGCTCGATGGTGCGCACACTTTTGCTCAAAAAATAGGCGACTTCGTGGATGGTCATTGTACCGGTCAGCTTGTGGAGCTCCGTATACTGCTGTTCTTGCAGCAGGTCGAGGATACGGTCCAGCTTGGCCGCTAAGGGCGTATATCCGATGCCTGGTTTTAATTGAAAAGAATAGTGGATTTTAAGGTGAATAGCTGTCGCATTGGACACAAAACGGGGGGTGATCTCCTGTTGATCAGGAGATCCTTTTACAAAAAACATAAACGGGTAAGGTTAGCTCGACTAACCGCCGAAATCCAGCGCAGCAGCAGACCTGTTGTCTACTGCGCTCGGTCTATCTAAGTTTATAAAGTGGGATGATTCAATTGAGCCGAATAAGGTTATCCCATCCCTCATGCTCCAGGTTATTGACGTTATCCAAAAAATCCTTTAGTTTTTTTTCTTTGCGCATCCATTCAGTTATCTGCAGCAGGTTGCTGATTTCCAATTCCGTCATATTCAACTTGAGGCTGTCAAACACTTCCTTACGAAACTCCAGGTAAGTGGCATTTGGCAATATCGGTTGACGGACGAGCATCATATTTACCCTACAGGTTTTATTGATGCGGAAATACCATTTATCAAGCCCCAACCTTTCTAGCTCCTGCATGAAATGATGGGCTTCCAAACGGATACCATTGATCAGGACGACTTCTTTTTTTCTTTTTTGGGAAAAATAAAAGGGCACATCAAACATACGTACAGCATCCATCTGCAAGGTATTTAAATTGAATGGCGAATCTTTATGCAGCACATCATAGAGTGATCCGATTACGATAGTCCTATCCAATGCACTTGGAGGTGCTATAGTTCCCGCTCTATCTGTTGTGTTTTCCTGCGACATGACCTCTTTCCCTAACAAAGCCATCACATTTTCAGTTGTTAGCCACCATAATTCGCCGTTACGAAAAACATAGATCACGTAGGCTATAAAGCCTAGACCAATAAAAGGCATATAATGCAGCAGATAGCTTCTTAACAAGCTGTACGTATCTTCGCTGCGGACAGAAGCGAAACAATAGATAATGAAGAGATAAATCGATAGAATCGATATAGTTGTAACAAGAATTGCACAGCAGAGCTGACCTTTGGGTATACTCTTGGTCATGACCCTCCCCTTGCTCATGAGTATCAAATCAGGGTACCGCTTCTGCCAATAAGTCCCAAAGGCTTCAAGAAACATCTGCGTGAACACGACCGCAACACCAATCGCAATTGCAAATGCCACTGTCCACATCCAATAGGTCTGTGTCCAAAATCGATTCAGGTAAATACCGTGATTTCCGATTAAATTAAAAAGCATGGAGATGAGTAAACTCTCCACCGTTAGTTTTAATACTTTCATATGTTATGTCAAGCTCTCTTAAATGGCTCAGGTTTATACTGGTTTACAGAACCAATTTACTAAATAAAATCAAATATTAAGCAAAATTTAATCACCCAAAAGAAGATTATCCTCCAAAATACCGGAGGTTAGGACAGGTCGGTTGCTAATTTGATCTATTTAAATAAATATTTGCAAAAATACAATTTGAATGAAAGAGAACTTCGACAATGCAGGTGTGGCGCAAAAAGTAGCCACGCTTCTTGCGCTACCCTTAGCGGAGCGCGCGCTAGAGATGCAACTTCTTAAAGACGATTTTGCAGCCTGGATGGAACACAATTTTGACTTGAAGCCCCATCAGGTGGAGCAGCTCTATGATTTTTCACCTGGATTTCGGAAACAACTTGGCACGGCTATCAGCAATTATCTCATGCAGGGCAACGTACTTCAATTTCAAAAAGAAGACAAGGGAGATGATGATGATCCAGAATTTAAGGAGCTTATGGTTCACGGCCTCGATGAATGGCAGGATGGTGTGGCGACAATGATGTTCACTCCCCTGTTTATCCGGATTTCCTACACCGGTCCGCAGCAGTAATCCAACCCTACGTTATCCAAAAACCATTTCCCCCGATCATACCGAAATCCTGACCGGGGGGATTTTTATTGACCTATACACCATTATGAAAACAGCACTACAGATCGATATCGCACAAGTATTTGACCAGCCGATCAGTCCGAGAACTGATACGCTCAAGCCAAGCATAAGCATGTCCAATGCGGACTATCAACATTACGAAAACCAACATGGGCAAGCCTGCCTGCAGCAGTTTGACGGCATGCTCGGCTACATCAATATATTGGATATGCATCTACCTGCGGATATTGTCATTCCGATGCAAGTCACAGCGTCGGATATGCATATCTTTTATCTCTTTACAGAAGATCGTGCTATTCAGATCAGGGATGTCCAGAAGCGGATCAGTTACAGCATCTCTTGCAATCGCGGCCGCTACTTTTACTTAACCAGAAGTGACTATGAAATCCATGTTCCTGCCGGAAGGTATACCCTCATTAACTTTTATTTCCGCGGCAGCATTTTTCGCGATGGCAATGAGCGTCCCTTCCAGTTTCTTCACCCCTTGATCCATGCCTATCGAAAGCACGATCCGAATTCGTGGTGCAGCATTGATTTCCGTGCCGGCACCAGGACCATTTCATTGCTAAAAACCATTGCGTCAAAAATCAAGAAAGGCGACCTCGACAGTGAGGTCAATATCCTTTGGGGTATCAAGAAACTGATCCAGCTATCGAAGGAAAAGATCTTTGAAGAATATGACAGGATTTCGGAATCCCAAATCAAATCCAAAGAAGCCCATGCAGCTATTAAGCAGGCCGTATCCGAGCTTGGCCAGGATTTTAAACTGGGCGATATTGCCTGGCAGCTCGGAATCAGTATGGACTATCTGCATCAGCTTATCCAACTTTATTATGGACAGAGTCCCCAAGAGCTGAAAATAGAATTCATGCTAGATCTTGCCAAGAAATATATTGTAGACGGTATGCCTACAAATGAAATCGCCTATGAACTGGGCTATGCGTCACCCAGCAGTTTTGCACGCTTTTTTAAAAAGAAAACCGGCATGACTGCAACGGAATTTTTTAAGCGGTATAACCAAGACTATTTATAAATTTATTATTAAATTAACCTAGTGACCTAAAAACATGAAAGAAATCATTCAAAAAACCGGAAAATTTTTCAGAGCGATCGGACAACTTTTTGTAGCTGAGCCAGCTGACAAAAGCACGATTATTGCGAGAAAAGTCTGTGGAAAATATAGAGCCTGGAAATATGGCCCGCTACGTATTTGTATCGAGATGGCCGCCTCCTATTTCCCTGAAAATTATCAGCTTGATGAAGAGGTACTCAAGGCAGCAAATGCTGCTGGCAATATTTATTCTCCAAAGGCTATGCTTTATTACCTTTTGTCCCATGCAAGGAAGATAGCAGCACCGCGGCAGCCATTGCCCATTAAAACGAGCTATAGCTATGTGGCATGGCAGATGATCAATCTATCAAAAGTGGATATCGTCACAACCCTCACCAAACACCCCCGTTTAATAGAAATCCGTGAGGAAACGCTGGAACTGTCTGCTGCGAAAGCCGAGATACTGATCTTGAGCAGCGGTGGTGATTATTTTGAAGTAAACCATCTTCTTTCGAAGATTGACCTGACAAATAAATATGTCATTATCTGTTCTGTTTTTGAAGAAGCCTTTATACGCGATCATATTCTTTATCGAGTAGATCGGAAAATTACGCCAAATTTTAAAAGCGAAAACGAATATCTGGCATTCATTGACGAGATTATCCGAGAAGCCACCACAATACACCTTTGAAATTTTAACCATCCCCTTCCGAGGGGATTTTTTTATTGCTCTACCTTTTCATTATTCCAAACCTGTATATACCCGACTCCAGATTCGGTCAAGTCCAGCTGCTCTTTACTGGCGAACTTTGGTATAAGTTAACGACGAAAACGTTAACCGGATAAAACGAAGAAATAATAAAAGTCAAGTGGGCAGGCCATGATAAGGAGGCGCCGCTGCCAACAGACAAATGGATCAGGTAATACAAGTTGTATGAACAAAATGCACCCTATATTGAACATAATGACGGCTCTTTTCCGTTGCATCGGAAAGCTATACTCGTCCCTGAGGACGCAGGTATATCCGCTGATTATGCCCAAGAGTTTGGTCTGTAGACTGGTCAAAGACAACCTTCAGCTGGACACTTTACCGCATCGGATTGCCTTCGCCCAGAAGAGAGTTGTACAGCGAAGGTCGCGCAACCGTAAAGGGGCACTGTTCACGGAAATCCCGGATGGCTCTCAGGGCTCATCTGGGAACAGGCAGGCTGCGTATCGGGATGCAAAGCCAGCCAGCGAGGTCTGCTAAAAGACACCCCACAACATAAAATTAATCAAAGTTTTTTGAGGCAACCTTTTTTTGATCGGATAAAAAAGACCACAACCATGATTTCAAAAAAGATCATTAAAAGAAGTCTAATTACCGTTGGCTCGGCATTGACTTTAGTACTAGGTATCGCATTCGCGGTGAATGCAATGGAAAAGAAGGATAGTTTTATTGAGGAGCAACCTGCAACTCAAACATACTACTATCAACTAAACAGTACAACTCCTGCGGATGTTAATAACCGCAATAATTATGCATTGACCAAACCTGGCAACGGACAGGTGGAATGCGGTAACGGAATATATATCTGTGAAATTCAAGATACTCCACACCCATCCGACGCTACAAAACCGGCCATGTCATTGGGTAATGTGACCGATAATCCTGATGATTACGAAGCTGCCGAAAGACCGGCATTTTCAAATTAATGGGATAGTTTTTAAGGAGGGACAGCTCGGCTGCCCCTCCTTTTAGTGACACACTTTATCTTGGGTTTTGGGGCATGCCTGTCAGTTCAATGATCTCAGCAGGTAATGGTAACGCATATCTGTTATCATTTCTCTTAAGCAAAAACTCGCTGTCACCTAACTTGCGAACAGGAATAATCACCCCATCATCAATCTTATTTAAACGTTTGATATCCCCCCATCGGGAATCCCGCATGATAAATTCCTTTCGTCTCTCATCCAAAACTAGTTTTAAGGCGCTCTCCTGCGACATTGAGGCAAGCGGCGGGCTATAAGTCTCATCGTAACGATGACGTTGGAAAATTTCAAGAAATCGCAGTCCTTCCTCTGTTTTATTCAGGCGTATCAGTCCTTCCGACAGATTGAGGTAAGCATCCGCTACTGTAAGTCCCATAAAAAGCCCTCGGGAACCGACGTAAGACCCCTTGAAATTATACGATCCATCTTTATTTCTTTCAAAAAACAGCTTCTTTCTAAGATCATGTATGTCATATGAAGAATATAATAGTGTATCAATTTTACAATAGGACTTTCCAAGCATGTTATAGATTCCTCCTCCGGCCACTATATAAACGATTTCGTCATCAAAACCAAAAAACGGATATCTGGCTTCCTGCGAATACTCTTTATAATCTTTAAGTTTGCTATCGATTTCAAGTGCTTTCTGTGCATACAGAATTGATTGATCAAATTCAGCTCGTGCCTGATAAATCCATGAAAGTAGGACATAAGCTGATATCCTTGACGGTAAGTGCATATTATCTGATTTCAGCGGCAATAAACTTTCCGCTTCATGTAGATCCTGTAATATCTGTTGATAACATGCCTCTACTGTTCCCCTTTCGGAAGGTATATTAAAGTCATCATTCAGTCTTAATGGGATGCCAAGATCAGTTTTAGAAGCGTCTTTATCATATGCATTAGAGAAGAGTGAAAGCAATTTATAATGACCAAATGCCCTGAAGAATAATGCCCTTCCCCTAAGCTCCATTGCACGCCCCTTTATTTTCTTCTCAGAAGCGATCTTATCCAATTTGGCTAATACATGATTGCTGTAATATATGCTCTTATAATAATCCAGCCAAGGATTGAGGTAAAACTGGTAGAAGATTTCTCCTCCCCATGTATATAACTGTCTTTCGTGCTGATCAAATGCTTCCCAGCTAGATTTGTCGAGGTAATAATTATCAGCAGAAGCCTCGCCAAGTCCCATGCTATAATAATTCATGATCTTAGTATTGTTCAATAGCGCATCAAGGTCTTCGAGGCTATTGGCTTCTTTTAGACTGGCATCAGGTTTTTCATCCAAGAAATTTTTACATGAAACCTGAAGGATGATCAATAGATATAAAAAATAGTTGAGCGTTTTCATTTTTTTCTAATTATAAGTCAAATTAATGCCTAGAGAAATCTGTTTCTTAGGCCTGAATTGTGAAAGGTAATCGGGATCAATTCCTTTATTGTTTTTTCTCCAAATAATTCCAAGATTAGTGGCATTGCAGAATAGCCTTCCGGAAACAATTTTATTGATCCTGAATTTATATCCTACAGAAAGATTTTGTAAACGTACATGGCTTGCATCTTCAACTAAAACGGAAGAACTTTGATAGAAAGAGCTACGCTCGGTATCAACAGGGTAAATAAAAGAAGGTATATCTGTTTTGGATTCGTCACCACTCACTTTCCATCTACGGTCAAAATCCCCGCTACCATCGCCTAATCCACCCATGGCAACCAATTCATTATATCCTACTGGAGTCCGTCTAAGTACATGTCCTAATTTATATAGAAAACTGGCGGAGACATCAACGTTTCCTAGCGACATACCGGGGTTAAAATAACCCGAATAGCGCGGAACCACAGTACCTTTGTATTCGAGTACAGATTTATCCTGCAGTTTGATGTTTGGATAATCGATCGAACGCTGACCATCCAGTTCCCCGACAGGATTTCCGTTGGCGTCTAGCCCATTCCACTTATATGCGAGAATAGAATATACCGGATAGCCTACCTGTCCCGTTACTGAAGTACCATAACTTAGAAACTCATAAGCATAATTGCCCTCATAATAATAATCGGTTACTTTATCAGTATTGAAATTGATCATAAGCTGGGGCGTAAAGAAAACACGATTTCCAAATGGAATATTTCCATTAAGCTTTAGGTCAACACCATTGCCTTTCATTGCGGCAATGTTCCGAAGTACACCCTTGTTTGGTATAGCCGTATAATCCACGGGATATCTGCCAAAAAGGTCAGTTCCCCATTTTTTGTAATAGTCAAGAGAACCATTGATCTTACCCGATATAAATGAAAAATCAATTCCAGTATTCCATATTGTATTTTTTTCCCACCTTAGATCAGGGTTGCTGTACTGGGAAATAATAGCCTGCGGCAAGTTGGTATAGCGGTCCGGGCTTGTGTAGCGAATAGTTGTAATGGCTGAGCGCGATTGATCCACATTTCCACTGATACCATATGATCCGCGTAAGCTCAGCGCATCTATCCATGCAATCTTAAAGAAACGCTCTTCCGAAAGATTCCATTTGTAGCCGATAGACCATAGCGGTTGCCACCTTTCATTCGTTTTTACACCGAATAGATTTGAAGCGTCCCGCCTAACACTCCCTGTCAGGACATACCTACCGTTATAAGAAACCGATGCATTTGCATATTGAGATCTTGAACGGTTTATTTTAAGGCTCTTATTATCTAAATATGGAACATAAATGGTCGATTTATCAATAAAGTGAGTGTATGGGTTCCGGTAATCTACTTTTGAAACAGTATACGTGTCGGGATCAAATCCATAGAATCTGTATTGCGCACTCTCGGCATTTGACTGTCTCCACTCCGTTCCCAGTAAAGCTGTAAACAACAAACCCCGCCACCTCTTTTCATAGTTAACACCAAATCTCACATTATGCGTCTTTTGTATCTGATCAGACTGATCCAGAATACCGCCAGTAGGAATTGCCGATGTTACAGTTCGTTTGGCATAGTCTACCATAGCATAGGAATTGATTAGATTTCTGACCATGTAACTATCCTCATCATAACGTTGCTTATCCCGGGTGGATACAAACTGAAAACCATAGTTCCCCTGCAGATTCAGGCCCTTCAAGAGTTTGATATCAGCTGTCACATTTGCCAGCACCATATTTGATGCAAGTATAGAATGCTTTTTTTTGTATTCTATCAGCGGGTATTCGAACCAATCATTTAAGAGCCCTTGCCCTACAGTGTCAAGATATCCTACCCTATTTTTAGCTTGTCTAATTGGATTGCCATCTTTGTCTGCAAGCATGAGGTATGGTCTACCGTTTGATGGACTATAAGCAGTTCTTCCTTCTTGAAATTTATTGTCTACATATTGAAGGTCAGTTGAAAGCCTGATTTTTGGATGCAGTTCAATCTCAATAAAAGTCCTTATTAAATTCTTCTTCAGCTTTTCATCCAGTGTGCCGGTATTGTTGTCCATTCGTGCAGAAAATTGGTAACGCAAGTTCCTGCTACCACCTTCAATACTTAAGTTGTGATATTGGTTGACAGCCGTTCTGTACATATACTTACTATAATCGTCCCTGACATCAAGTTTTCTGTAGTTCGCTATAGCCTGCTCATGATCCTTTCGATCTCCTATCCCATCTCTAATGGCTATTAAATGCTCTACTACAGGCGAAAAATAAGGCATGTTGAAGGAATTTTGATTATCATAACGGCCTTTTTCAAACAGGAAGTTTTCGAGATCGACAACACCCGAAGAAGAAATTCGATTCAAGGAATAAAGGTCCGGTTTTTCCTGTATCTGCACACCGCCTGCTATTGTGACCCGATTCGGTGAATTGTATTTCCCTTTTTTCGTCGTGATTACTATAACCCCATTACCTGCACGGGTGCCCCAAATAGCCGATGCAGCAGCATCTTTTAATATTGTGATATCGTCGATATCTTCCGGATTGATCCAGTTCGGATCACCTTCGTAGGGAAAATTATCGAGCACGATGAGGGGAAGGTTTGTATTATTTATACTGCTCAATCCACGGATAGTCATCGACCGTTTGCTGTCACCCGTCTTATCGAATAGGATCGGTGAATTGCCTTCTAACTTCTGAAATATATTGCTGCCGTACACATCCCTGCTTCGTTGGAGATCTATTTTATCGACTGCGCCTGAGGATATACGCTGATTTATTTTCTGATATCCTGTATTAATTGTAACTGTTTCGAGCATATTATCTTTGCTGGCCAAAGTGACGGACCTGTCTTTAAGCAGCTGACTCAATGCAATTGTAACAGTTTTGTATCTGATATGCGTAAAGGTCAAGCTATCCATATTAAACTTGTTCAGAAGAAAAGATCCTTCATGGTCAGTTTTTGCGACAAAATCTCGTCCTTTGACATTTACCTCTTCCAGCGGATTAAAGCTATCCATGTCGGTGATCTTTATCTTTATTACCTGAGCCTGGCCGTTCACCATCTTTATAAAAATGAAAAGCAAGAATATTAAGTAAGTCGTTTTCATAAGCTTCTCCTTTCTGTTACCTCTATAATTGATTGTTTAGCGCGCTGATTTTTGATTTTCAGCCCATATTTAGACAATATGTCCTGTAAATATTCCTCGTCCCTTATCTTATGGAGATCTATAGAAATCCGGTCCTGTTTATCGATTAAATCACTGGACAAATAGATTGGCACCCTCCGCATATCCTTTTGTTGGTAGTTCAGCGACTTCAGTAGTTCCTCAATCGTCACATTGCCTGCTGGCCTATATAACTTTTTATTTCCTTTTGGATATATCAGTTTGGTTTCAACTTCTTTCTCAACGACTGCAAGGTCATATCCATTTGTATTGAGCAGTGCGATCAATGCATTCCACTTTAATTCCTTTTTTGGGATGTTCAATGGGGCGATAGATTCTAAGCCAGCACCATATTTGGTCAACCATACAGTGTAAGGAAATTTTTGTTGATCTTCGAAGCCGAAGTAGTCGAACTGATCTTCATTACTTATCTTTAAAAAGATCCTATTATGCCAATAAACATCAAGGAGCTTGTACATTGCAAACAACAGACTATGGTTTGTTAGGTAGAGCCTTTGTATGCTATCAGTCTTTTTATAAGATCCAAACGCTGAAAGTCCGCTTATAGGCCCCATTATAACGGTCCGGGATTTTATAGCATCCTTAATTCTACTGTTTTTTTGGTCCAGGATGACTTTGGTTTTATCAAAATTAAGGATATCGCTCTTTGCAAGATATTCTTCATATTTACCTCCTTTCAATTTTTGGACATTTTCAGGTAACAATATTTCAGAGTGGGCAATAGTCAAAACTTTCCCCTGTTGGATGACTACGACGTGCGGAATTATCCTATATGGAAAATAAGCGCTGAGCACTGTATCGCCAATTATTGTTGGAAAGTTAAGCTTAAACCTTCCGTTGAACTTGGTGACTTCTTCCTTGTCCTGATAAGTGACACCGAGGAATGCTATATCTGCATCAGTATACGCATCTGTTTTAACATACTTTTGTATTGATCCAATACAGGCACCACACCATGTAGCCCAGAAGTCCAGAATGATCAGTTTTCTATTTTTGAGTTCATTAAGAGTTACTGTATTCTTATTGGATCTGTTGTACATAGCGTTTAAGGATGCAGTCCAAAATCCATCCGGAACTGTATCACCTATTTTCAGTGGTTTGATTATTTTCAGCCCATCAGCCCCGCTGTCCCTGCGGGGCGTCTGAGCCGATAAACTAAACATATGAAATACAGTAGCAATTACTAAAAGAGTCCTTATGGTTAATAGTTCTCTTAAGCTATATGCTTTATTTTCAATACACGTAGGTCGCGCATTTATTAAATTTACATACTGGGTTGCCTGTTTTGAACAGGCAATACCGATCCCAGTCCTTATAAAATTGTTCATTTTAAGGTTTTAAAAATGGTCATAATTTTTCCCTTTCCTCGCGGAGACGCTGGATCAGGTCATTAGAATAACTCGTAAAAATGTTCCGATATAGTAGTCTCTAATTGGTTACAAAGCAGATGATATATTTACAATGACACTTTTTCGGATGGTCAAAATGACCTCTAGCCTTATACGGCTAAGGGGGATTGGGATTAATCGAATGTTTGTTTTTAATAATCATAACTCGTTATTGGTTAAACGAGTCTTGTATCAGGAGGTAGCTTGATAAATATAGGGCTACATGCTGTGGCTACAAATTAAGTTTCTGACGCCTAACGTAACACAGACTAACAGTAGCCCCATATCTATCTTATCAAGCAAATATAATAAAAGCTTTTATATAAGAATAGACATGGGTATTCATAACTACTGCCTTGCGTTACGGCGTCAGAAAATGTAGCCGCAAGACTCTTTGTTTTAAATACCTAAGTTCTTTCCGAAAGCATCTGCTCTCTTCCTATACAAAGATAATAAACAAATCACAAAAAAAGAATTAAATGTCACTTTTTGTAACTCGATAGTACTCCATATTTGACTTATGACCAGTATAAATAGAAAAGTAATTACTGAAAATATCCTGAAGCTAATTGACAGTAATGGTATTGAAGATAGTGATTTTGCAAATCTTATTGAGAAATCAACTAGAACTCTATCTAGAATAAGAAAGGGGCAATCTTTATTTAATATAGATGCAATTAATGTGGCAAGCTCATTTTTTGACAAATCGTTAATAGAACTTAATAAACAATACATAGTGATTGAAGCTGATTCTCGTAATAAGTTAAAACACATCCATAAGAATAATGTTGCGTATTCTAGCTTGCTAGAAAAACGACCAAGCATCACTTATGCGATAACCTATCACCTATTGAATAACAAAGAGTTTTGTTCAACAGGTATGATAGTCGATAAAATCAAAAAGCTTTTTGATTCTTTGGGATGGAATTATTCTAGCTCATATATATCTAGTTCCATGAGGAGAAACAGTAAATACATTGCTGTCGCTGGTACTGCGATAGTTGATGGCAATGAAGTAAATGTCTATAAATCTAAATAATTTTGTTCTTTTGAAATCTCTAAAATGTTTAAGTGTTTTGGGCGTAGCATTAGCTATCTTGGGATTAACATTAAAGAAAAAAGGAATTATCAAAAGCTAGAAACACTTAATAAAACATCAAATTATAAATTTATGAAGTTGGATATACTGTTTATATAATTTAATACCCGCCGCCAAGAGGGGTTTTGCTTACAAATCGCATAGTAAAGGGCATAGTATTTTGTATATTTATAGAAATAATATAAAATAATCTATGAATACACTTACCCAGATTGAAAATGCTTTAAAGGCAATAGATCAAGCAAAATTTCAAACGCTAGTAAATCACTTATTGTATTTGCAGGGAAATAATTTCATAGGTGCACCTGGTGCTGTCGTGGGCAAAGAAAAAACAAGTAAAGGGACTCCGGATTCTTTCTTTTTTGATGGCGACAAATACATATTTGTCGAGTGTACTACGCAAGAAAAAATCAGAGACGCTAAAACTTTCTGTAAGAAGCTCAGCAATGATATAGACCATTGTTTTGAAGAAGGCAAGACAGCCGTCAATAAAAAAAAGGTGGCTAAAGTAGTTTTAGCATGTAACGAGAAAATCACCGTCGAAGAGCACGGTTTGTTAGATGCCAAAGTAAAGGCATATCATGTCGAAGCTGAATTCGAGGTATTAAATATTCAGAATCTCCCAATGCTTATCTATGAGTTTCCTAAACTGGCAGAAGAGTATTTAGAGATTTCAATTTTAAAGGGAGATATTTATCCACTTGAGGATTTTCTTCTCAAAACAAAGACCGGACTGCAGCCATCACTCACCAATGAATTTATTGGCAGAGAAGAAGAAATAAAAAACGGCATTGCGGCACTAAAGAAGCACGACATCTTACTATTGTCAGGTGGTGCCGGTGTAGGAAAATCGAAATTAGCGGTAAAGATACTTGATAAGCTTTCAAAAGCAGACCACATCCCCATAGTCATTCAAAGTTCAGGTGTACCGCTGTGGGACGACTATCAGCATCTATTTTTACCGAGCAAGCAGTACATTATATTATTTGACGATGCCAACAAGTCGGTCAACAATCTAAACTACCTGCTCAGCAAACTCAGGGAGTCAAAATCGTACGCAGCAAAATTGGTCATTACGTCCCGGGACTACGTGAAAAAACAGGTATCGGCTGCCTTGGAAGACTGGTCCTATCAGGAGTTTAATATTCCTGAATTCAAGGACGCAGAAATCGAGAAAATAATTGTCTCAGCACTACCCAATCTTAAGCATTATCCTGATATCATACGAAAGATCGTTGATCTGGCCAAAGGAAATGCCAGAGTGGCCTTGATGGCAACCTATTCGGTTACTCCCGATGCGGAAACAAACTACCTGACTAGTCCAGTCCTTCTTTACGAAAAGTATTTTAAAAAGATAGCGGAAGAGATCGGAATTTTCGATGACCCATTAACCCTGAAAGCCCTTGCCATTGTTTCATTCTTTGGCGTTTTAGATAGAGATAATGAAGAACAGAAAGCTGTCCTTGAAGACAAATTTGGAATTGACTGGAATGACGTATGGTCTGCTATACTGGAACTGCATAACAGCGAAATCGTAGATGTGTATTCAAATGAAATAGTAAAAGTATCAGATCAGGTTTTGGCAACATATGCCTTCTATAAATGCTTTATCGATGACCAGACCGCAGTGATAGATTATGCAGAATGGATTTTAGCTTTTGTTGAAAAGCATTCTAACAAGATTCGCACTACACTAGTTGACGTGAATAACACCTTTACAGATCAACATATAAAAGATTTAGTATTACCTCATTTGAATAAGGTAGCTGAACGTATGGTATCGGAGGGCCAACAGTACACATTCTATAATCTTTTTTGGTTCTATAAGGGTCGTGATTGCCTGCTTTATATTAGAAAATGGATTCAGGCCCTGCCACAAGAAGATCTGCCAGCAACATTTTCCTTTAACGACGAGGCTAATGACCATGTGTATACCACCAAATACTTTGAACTTTTAACTGGTTTCTGGAATTATCCAAATGAATTGTTCAAACCTTCATTGGAATTGACATTAGCGCTGGTCAGTAAACAACCAAGTCGATTGCCCGAAGTTTTAAAGTGTCTTCACGATCGCCTCAGCTTTAAAGTTCAAGACTTGGAACATGGATACAGGAGACAACACTTGCTATTGGATGTTCTATTGGACGATAAATGGACTGATACACAAAGATCAATTGCGAACGGTATCTTTCTCAACTTATCGAAAGTCTTCTTTGGCTGGCACTTTACCGAATATGGACCAACTAAAGGACATGAATTTACGTATTACAATATCGAACTACATAAATCAGATCAGTTAATGAGCCTGAGGGCACGTATACTAGATCAGGTATACCAACTCTTTGATCCAGAAAATGAACAATGTTCTGAGCTATTATCAAAAATCGTTTTTCCAGGAGGAAAAATTGATAAAAGCATTTATGTAGATGAGTTGCCAATATATGAAAGAATTATTTCGGACAAATTAGATGAAAAACAAATCTCGCATTGCAGGTTTGTATCGGATATGTCCCAACACCTGGCAGAAGCGGACACAGTATACCCTGAAAGCTGGAACGATTTCATCAATTCTGATATAAAGAAATTGGAGCATTTTCTACGACCAGATTGGAAAGAAAGGAAAAGTAAATCTACGGAAGAACGTCAAAAAGAAAGGCTTAAGAAAATCAATGATTTTGTAAACGGAAGCGAATGGAGAGATTTAGAGCAACTGCTGATAAATGTGGATGCGCTTTACAATCAAGAGAAAATCAATAAAGGTGGTTATATAGAGCCATCCGTAACTTCTATATATCTAGCTGTAGCTCGCAAGGACAAAACGGATTTTGAAAAGGCTTTGCGCCTACACTTTAGCGGGAAAGTGAATTTCCCTATGCGTTCAATGGTTTTCCATATACCTTTACAAGAAGACGTCATAACAGGTGAAGAGCTACTTAGCATCGTACATAACTACGATTTTGAATATAGATTTTTTTGGGAATCTGTATTGATAACTTCGTTACCAGAGCAACAAATAGACGAGCGTTTTTTAAAGCTGCTTTTGGCGCTCTTTGGCAATAGAGACAAATCTGTCAAGGTCCATAGTATGCTTGACTATCATAAATACTGGACTGTGTTTGAAGAATACAAAATAGGCAACAAAGAACTGGAGCAGCATAATATAATCACTTATCTTACCAGCCTTGTACTGTCAAAAAAAGATTGGACTAGGGCAGATTTAGGTTATGATTTTTGTTCTGACTGTGTGTCCTACTTTACAAGCCATTATGAATTACTAAAGAGCGCGTACTGGGTGCAATATGTAATCGACCCTCATTTTGATGATGATGAAAAGGAACTAAAAGCAATACTTGATTTGGATAGATATTTCATTCACCATAGCTATACAAACGACATTATAGGCTTAGGATATTCAGCCAAGATAGAGCTTAGTGATATTAACACCAGCTTACTATGGGAATACCCGGAATATGAAGAATTGATCGAGAGTCTATTATTAGAGGTTTTACATAAAGAGCATTTGAGTTCTACTTACGAAGATGCCATCTTTAATTTATTTGCTCTAAAAAGGGTTGAAGACGGCAAGATAGAGAAAGTGAAGTCTCTCATTTCCGATTTGACCCGTAAGCATGCACACAACGACAAAATACTGTTAATACTGATACGGATGGTTTATAACAATTATAGCGATTGGATAATACCTTATTACAAGGAGTTTCTTTTATTACGTAAGGAGATTGAAATTACCAGAAATATTAGCTTTAGCAGAAGCTGTAACTATACATTAAGCAGGGTCCATCTTTACCAGGATAGAATAAACTTTTACCGGGAAATTATAAATATGATCAATACTCTCCCCGACCTGCTCGACTACACTGAACATATAGATCACTTTGAACAACTGATAGCATGGGAAAAAGAAGCTATCAAAAAGGAGGTTAAAGTAGACTTTATGAGTGAGTATTATTGATAATATGACAAATCCAAATAGTAAGTTTTGAACCGAGAAATAATAAGCTACATAAAACAAATAACAATATTTTGGAGCAGATAGAAAAAATTATAGGCAACCTCATCAATAGCAAAAAAGAGGGAAACTATTGGGATTTTAAGGAAATTCCTCACAATAATAATGCAGATCTATTACATGACATATTATGTCTCGCAAATGCAAAACATAAAGGAGACAGATTTTTAATTTTGGGGGTCTCCGACCCCAGCTCTGGAGCAAACATAGTTGGCCTGACCACTGGTATGGTTGATCGCAAGACCCAACAACAGTTTATTGACTTTCTGAATCGCAAAGATTTTGGAGGTGGCATTAAGCCAGATATTAGCTTACATACCTTGACCATCGACAAGAAGCAAATTGATGTATTACAGATAACCAATCATCCTTATAAGCCATACTATCTCACATCTACCTATACAATTGGTAGAAGAAACGTTAGAGCTAATCATATTTATACCCGTATCGGTGACACCAATACGCCAATTGATTCTTCAGCTGATCTACTGCATATAGAGCATATGTGGCGTGAGAGATTTCATCTTGACGTTCATCCCAAAGAAAAAATGCTGCATCTTCTTTCAGATCCTAGTGAATGGACAATGGATTTGGGTAATTCCGAATATGCATACAACAACAACCATCCAGAATATAAAATAGAATTTTCGCAACCCAAGAAAGTTGAGTCTGCTGAGGCTTATTGCTATTTCTACCCAAATCCCGTAGCATATCTGGGTACGGCAAAATTCTATTATCAATCGACCCTGTTGCTCGAACAAGAATACATGACCTGTGATGAAATGCGAAGACACCTTCCGGTTCCTCAAGTAGCCTATGTATCTAAAAACGGAATTGAAGGTTGGTATTATTATTTTACCAAGAACGCTATAAGCGGTCTCTTTTTAAAGTTCTTGACTAGAGGCACGTATTCATTTTCGTCAGGACGAGGATCAGAACCACCGTTCCTGATTTTCAAAGATGAAATGGAATCCAAAGCATTTGAAGATCATGTTAACCAACACCTGGATGATATTATTAAGCTCATTCCAACAACCTTCGCAAAAATGGCTAAGCGTGAAAAAGAAAATGCTAATGATACCACACCAATTGATCCAATCTTTATGGATCAGATACACCAATATTACGCTAGCTTCCAGTCTGGAAAAATATAAAAACCAAATCTGTTATATGGGATCTCCTAAGCATCAACATTTTATTCCAAAATCATTCCTGAAGCAGTTTGCTCTTAAGAATGAAAGAGACAAATACCTTATTGATACTCTAATGCGAGGGGATGCAAAAATTACGACCCTAACTACGACACAGGTATGTGTCCAAAAAAATATCTATACCTTCCCTGAGGGTGTCGAAGGTGATCGCTTCGCTTTAGAAAAGCGTTATGCAGTTGAAGTCGATGCTGTCTATCCAGAGGTATATGCGCTACTTTCTGATCCAACCATTCATAAACTTACTCTTGAACAGAAATCGAAAATCCTGAATACAGTATTAAGCCTTTACTTTAGGACACCTTTTTTCCTTAATGAGAAAAATGAAAGACTGGATGTCAGATTTGATAGATTCTCCAACCTTTTGAATAATAATAAAGAGCAACTGATCTACAATCATGATAACGGAACAAGTTATACGTTGACTAAAGAAAATATCGAGGATGTGAGAGCGATGCTAAAAATTGAAAACAAGATAAAATTTTTAGAAGAGCATTTGGAGCAATGGAAATCTTTTGTAGAACACAAAATGGTCTGTGGAATGGAAGTAATCGAAGTTTCTGACGAGGTTCCTTTAATATCCTCAGACAATCCAGTACTAATACTAGGAAGTGACGGCAGGCCTAATTACCAGGATATCTTCCATCCTGATAACATTATTGAGGTAGCTATCGATCCCAAAAAATATTTAATAATCTATCCTAACGCTGTATCTGAGGAAGAATCGCTGGATTTGAAAAGGGGAAGTCGTGATAAATATTTCGCGGCAGGAGTAAATCTGCGTACAGAAGAGACATCGGATGGACGAGTTTTGGGGTATCCAGGCGATGTACATAAACACTTTGAATCTCAGCAGAAACTCTGTCTTGTCCTGATATAGCTTTACACTAAATTGTAAAGTATATGACAAAAAAGACTAAAGTGGATAATTCCAAGCCGTTCCAAAGAGTTGGAAG
>NZ_JBNPWQ010000007.1:0-211317 GCF_050433745.1 Sphingobacterium sp. HSC-15S19 | reverse complement strand
TTTAACACAGCTCAGCTTAAATTCAAAGCTGTGCTTCTTTTTCTTATTCATAAAAAATGCCCCCAGAAAGTGTCTAACTTTTTGGGGGCACTGCATAAACGAAAGCCCTTTTTATTACCCTCAAAATAGCAAAACTATTGCTGAACTTGCAATTATTAATGAATTCCTTTAAAGATACGGTTCCAGCGAATTTTCGAAAGTCCTGTACCAATGTCATCCCAGCTCATCCAAGTAAATAAAGCCTTTCCGACAACATGATCTTCGGGAACAAATCCCCAGCCCCTTGAATCCAGGGAATTATGGCGATTATCACCCATCATCCAAAAGTAATCCATTTTAAACGTATAATGGTCTGCTTTCACATCATTGATATAGATCCCATCCGAACGTTTTTCTAACTTGTTATTCTCGTAAACACGGATAGCTCTTTCATAAATGGGCAGAGTCTGTGCATTTAATGCCACTGTCCATCCTTTCTTCGGGATTAAAATCGGTCCAAAATTGTCAAAATTCCATTTGTATTGTGGATCATACGGATAAGCTCCTTCTCCAACAGGATTCCTTCTGATTTCTTTGACATTCGACCAAGATTTTACAATGGCTAGTTCATCTTTTGTCATGAACAACTGATAAACGCCAGGCTGCTGATCGCCACCGACCGCTTCTATTCTCAACTCCCGTAATCTATCCATATTTAATGGGGTACCATCCGTTAATACAAGATAGTCCAATTGGCTTTCTGGAGGATCAAATCCTGGTTGATCGTTCACAAAGAGTTTAGCATCTTTCATGAAAATCTTATCGCCAGGCAATCCAACACAGCGTTTAATATAGTTCTCCCTCTTATCGATAGGTCTTGCCTGAATTGTAAACTGAGAATTGATAGTCTGCCAACCATAAACTCGAACAAGATCATAATAACTTGAATTTTGGTTTTCAAGCGCGACAGTGTCACCCGCAGGAAAATTGAAAACAACGACATCATTACGTTCAATTTTTTGAAATCCTGGCAAACGTTTATAAGGAAGCTCAATCAATTCAGAATATGCTTTTCCGCCAGTGATGGGCATCGTATGATGCGCAAAAGGAAAGGCAATCGGCGTATTAGGAACACGGGGGCCATAATTTAACTTGCTCACAAATAAGAAATCCCCGATCAACAAGGTACGCTCCATAGATCCTGTTGGAATCATATAAGCTTCAATCAGGAAGCCACGAATAAGCGATGCCGCTACGGTTGCAAATACAATGGCATCTGCCCATTCGCGTACCATCGATTTCTTGTACGGATATTTAATTTTATATTCTTTATAAGATTCGAGTGCAATTTCGGCACGCTTCTCTTCAGTCAATTCAAGACCTTCTTGGCTTGCAGCCTTTAAATTCTTAGCATATAAGCCATTCAAAAAACGTACGTTATTGTCCTTTGCCCACATTGGCAGAACAATAAAAGGTACTAAAACTGCAGCAGCATTCTCCCAAAAACGGCGTTTTCCAAAGCAATGGATAAAATCAAGGTAAAGATTATAGAAAACAAAGACATTGACAATCGGTACGAGCAATAAAACTACCCACCATGTAGGTCTTCCTGTCAATTTCGCCTGAATATACTGGCTATAAAAAGGTACGATTGCTTCCCAGCCATTTCTGCCAGCTTTAACAAACAATTGCCACAGTCCATATCCCGATATTGCTGTTAAAACCGCAAATATAATTAAGCCCATAATCTACTTATTAATACTATTTATTAAAATCAAAAATTTCAGTAACCTGATAGAAACCTTTTTTGCCATTCAACCATTCAGCAGCAACTACAGCTCCTAAGGCAAATCCATCGCGGCTATGTGCGGTATGCTTAAACTCTATTTGGTCAACCTCAGAACTATAAAGTACCGTATGTGTTCCCGGAACCTCTTCGATACGATGACTTTCAATTAAAAGCTCCTGTGGTTTTGGAATAATTTCATCCTGATCACCAATAACCGTATTCACCCAGTTGGTTTTCACATCGCTATTATCCAATATCCCCTCAGCAATCGTAATTGCTGTACCACTAGGTGCATCCAGTTTGTGAATGTGATGTATCTCCTCTACCTGGACATCATATTGTTTGTACGGCTGTAAGGCCTTCGCCAACATTCTATTGATATGGAAGAATACATTCACTCCGATGGAAAAGTTAGATCCATACAAAATGGAACCATCAGCCTCCAAACACTTCGCCTTAACTTCCTCCAGTTGATCATACCAACCGGTTGTTCCGACGACAATAGGTACACCTGCCTCAAGGCAAAGATTCATATTATCCAGTGCCGCGAAAGGTACACTAAAGTCTATTGCGACATCAGCCCCTTTGATATCATCAGCAGTCAGGTTAGGACGATTATGTTCATCGACAACTAAAAAAATTTGATGGCCTCTTTTCAGTGCGTATCTTTCGATAATCTGCCCCATTTTGCCATATCCCAAGAGAATGATGTTCATATATTTAGAAAAAAAAGTATAGTTTATTTTTAAAATTAAAAAATTCCAATGAAATACCCATGTTTAAAAACCACAAACATCAATCTGAACGAGCAGTGTATATGCAATATTCACTAAAAGACAAATTAGATAAACCCTGATCAACAATCATTTCCAATCGAAATATCCACCTTAGGAATACGGAAGTTAATTGAATTTCATGGTTAATTTAAGTCCTACAGTAGGTTTAAATGAATAAGTTCCCGACGCGAGACTCGCATCCATTAAAGTAGGTCCAATTAAGAAAGCAGTCTTTTTGGGTTTATCGTCGCCAATGCTCCAGCGATATTTAAGCATCGAGTCAATATAAGCCTCTGCGACATTCAGGCCATAAACACCTAACGTAAGTAGCACCATGAGGTCTCGATTTCGCCGCGCATTATCTTTTGCTCGGATGATAGATTGGTCTGAGATTCCGATGTAATAAGGATCAATAGGCTTACCAAGAGCTTTGTCCTGTAACACCCCCAGTAATTCCTTATAATAACGGTTATTAAAATCAAAAACAAGTACGGTTGTTATTAAGCCACCATAGATTGCAGGCACTTTTATCCACCAAACGCCACCGTTGGTATATTGTCCCCAGCCTGGAAGGACCAAAGAACGTTTCCAAGCCTGTTTATTTTTTGCTTCAATAGCCAAGCGTGTCGAATCCTTGAATACAACCTTCTCTTTCGCCTTAGCCTCCTCCTTCTCCCGTTTTTTACGTTCCTTCCGAGATTCCTTCTTTACGGTATCCTGTACCGATTTTTGCTTTATGCTATCTATTTTGACGGGTGTTATTTGTTTCTTAGGAATTGTATCCACAGTCTGTCCATGTACCACCGACAGTGCAAACACCGCAAATATCAAGCTTATTAACTTGGCCATATTACCAATCTAACAATTCAAGAATGCGACTTAAATCATCTTCCGATTCAAAAGGAATCTCAATTGCTCCTTTTCCTTTTGTACTCTTCAGATTCAATTTGACACGAGAAGAAAATTTCGAAGCCAGATCATCTTCAATCTTCTGCAATTGAAAAGACATCGGAGCTTTATCTTTCCCGGCTTTTTTCTTACCGCCTTTTTGTAACTCACGAACCAACTCCTCCGCCTTACGAACGGATAAACCTTGATCAATAATCAACTTAAAGATATAAAGCTGTTTATCAACCTCAGGAATATTAATCAAGGCACGAGCATGTCCCATGGTCAATGCTCCATCACGTATTGCCGCTTGAATGACAGGTGGGAGTTTTAATAAACGGAGATAATTTGTAACAGTAGAACGGTTTTTACTGACTCGCTCCCCCAATTCTTCCTGTTTTAGATTACATTCCTCAATCATGCGCTGAAAGCTCAAGGCTACTTCAATCGCATTTAGGTTCTCCCGCTGAATATTCTCAATCAGGGCCATTTCCAGCATCTGCTGGTCGTTGGCGGTACGGATATACGCTGGGATTTCGGTAATACCGGCCAAGCGAGAAGCGCGGAGACGTCGCTCCCCGGAGATCAACTGATAATTACCGTCCGAAATTTTACGTACGGTAATCGGCTGAATTAATCCTTGTAAAATAATTGATTCCGATAACTCCTGTAAGGCAACCGGATCAAATTCCGTACGCGGCTGAAAAGGGTTGACAGATATTTCTTCTACACGAACATGGCTGATACTGCCATTCTCTTTTGTTGTTTTTACAGCAGTTGATGTAACTAGAGGAGCCTCTTCCACTTGCTGATTACTTTTAGCAGGAACTTCTACACTATCGTTTAATAGCGCACCTAAACCTCTTCCCAGTCCTGTTTTACGCTGATGTGCTGCCATATTATGCGGTTACTGTTTTATTCATTTCATTAAGATGCCCGTTTTTCTGTAAAATCTCGCGTGCCAAATTCAAATAATTAATTGCCCCTTTGCAGGACGCATCATGCATGATAACAGAAATTCCAAAGCTTGGAGCTTCGCTCAAACGGGTATTTCGCTGAATAATCGTATCAAAAACTAAATCTGTGAAATGTGTTTTTACTTCCTCGACCACCTGATTTGACAATCTTAAACGAACATCATACATGGTCAACAAAATTCCTTCGATCTCCAAACTTGTATTTAAACGGTTTTGAACGATTTTAATTGTGTTCAACAACTTACCAAGTCCTTCTAGGGCAAAGTATTCGCACTGTACCGGAATGATGACTGAGTCTGAAGCAGATAGTGCATTGATTGTAATTAAGCCTAAGGAAGGCGAACAATCGATGATAATAAAATCATAATCCTGTTTCACCTGATCCAAGATCTTTTTCATCTTGTACTCCCTTTCGTGCATATTGATCATCTCAATTTCTGCCCCAACCAAATCAATATGAGCGGGTAAAAGATCCAAATTTGGTGTTTCTGTTGATTGAATCGCCTCACGAGGATCCAAATCATTTACCAAACATTCGTATACACTTGCGCTGATTGTACGAGGGTCAAAGCCAATCCCAGAAGTAGAGTTTGCTTGGGGATCTGCATCGACCAACAATGTTTTATATTCTAAAACCGCCAAACTAGCCGCCAAATTAATTGACGTTGTGGTTTTTCCGACCCCACCCTTTTGATTTGCGATTGCAATTACTTTTCCCATCTTGAATGAAAACCTTTCTTAATTAAAATGTCTTTTTATACTACATTTCACTTTTTTGAAGATCAATTTGCCAAATTTTTTATCCGTAATTCAAATTAACAAAACAAATTCAGCATATTTCGTACTTTTGATTGATCGAAAGCACATATCCTCAGGATGCTAAGATACAAAAAATCAAGATATGTATCCACTTTGAAACTGCGCTTTTTATAAGTATCAACAACACAATGATTTTAATAATATCCGGAACAAACCGTCCCAATAGTAAGACGTTAAAAATAGCAAAGTGCTACCAGCAATTACTTGACCGTAAGTCAATTGAAAGTGACATCTTTTCGTTGGAAGATCTACCAGCAAACATTTTAGAAACAGATCTTTATGGCAAAAGAAGTACAGCATTTGAACCTATCCAAGAAAAGATCAGTAAAGCGGATCTGTTTATTTTTATCGCACCAGAATACAACGGAAGTATACCAGGAGCGCTCAAGCTTTTTATCGATTGCTGCACTTTTCCGATCAGCTTTTATCACAAGAAAGTTGCATTGGTCGGACTATCTTCGGGACGCTATGGCAACCTCCGCGGCATCGATCATCTGACCGGCATATGCCACTACTTAAGAATGCACGTGCTTCCCCTCAAGATCTTTCTACCCAATGTTCAGAACGAACTGAATGATGAAGGGCAGTTATTCAAAGAAGATACGCTGCAATTTATCAACGAACAGATTGAGGAGATTATCCGGTTTTAATACGCTAGTTTTAGTAGCCACGATAGCGAATTCACCCTAAAACTAATCCTACTCACGAACAGTGAAACAAGGATTCTGTAGCGTGAAACAAGCATAAAAAAACAAAGGGCATCACAAAACCTGATACAAAAAAAGCCTCCGGCAAACACCGGAGGCTTTTTTAATTTCATACGCTAATCTAATTCTGAAGACAAGCCATCCGGGATCTAATAGCCGAAGATCTCTTTAAGATCCAGCTTTTTAACCTCGCCCAGTTTCGCAAGATCTTCTGGCTTAAGACTTTCTTCCTTCGCTACAATACAGTAAACGTACGGCTTTTGACTCATTTCTTTCTTGTGGAAAGTATTTAGATCGCCATAAGTTAATTTTGGCGCTTGCTCATAGACAACTTTACGAATATCAGTTGCATTTCCCAAACGTTGTGCAGCCAGATAACTACCTAAGATAGAAGCATTCAATACACGTTCACTGGCAATTGATTTTTCCAGACTTACTTTAGCAATATCCAGCCCCTTAGCACTTTCTGGCAACACATCCAGCAACTCATTCATGCCTTTAATCGCATCGTTAAATTTATCGGCCTGCGTCCCAACATAGGCTCCAACAGTATAGTGATTTTCCTTTTTATAAGGCTGTCCGTAATAAGCATAAGTTGAATAAGCCAATGCTTTTGATTCACGGATAGTCTGGAAGACAATACTTCCCATTCCGCCACCAAAGTAATTATTAAACAATGAAACAGTTGGTGTTAAGGCACTGTTGTATACTCCTGAACTTCTATACCAAAACACTTCAGCCTGCTTCATATCAAAATTAGCAAAAAGGACCTGGTTCTTGCTTGTTGGCAATTCTGCAAACACGACCGCCTTTTTCGCCTGAACATACTCTCCAGCACCTTGTTTCAAAGGTTTCGCTTTCGCTACAAATTCCGAGGCAGTTAACGGGCCAAAATAAAGCATCGTATGTTTCATATTAGCCAAATCGTGCAATGCCTTCACCAAATCCTCCGCTTTTAAAGCATCCAATTCCGCATCTGTAAACACATTATTAAACGGATTTTTAGCGCCATATTTAGCATAAGATTTTAGGCCTTCCATGATCGCGCCCTTGTTTTCTTTCGCATTTGCTCTCGCTTTTTTAAGACGGGCAATATACATTTTGAAAGCCTCCTGATCAGCAACACAATTACGCAACAAATCCTGAATCAAGTTCAATGTAGCCGTAAAGTTGGAATTCAAACCTGAAATCGACACCATGGTTTCCTCATTTCCTGCAGACACCGAAAAATCAGAAGCCAATTGATAGAAATCCTTGCTGAATTGCTCACTGGATTTGTCTTTTGTACCCAAAAACTCAAGATAGCCCGCAGCCAATGAAAGTAACTTATTGCTCCATTTTCCACCATCAAAACGATAAGACAGCGAAAACAGCTCATTATCTGAGTTCTTTACAGCAAGTACTGGTAAACCGTTCGCTGTAGCTTTCTGAATATCTTTATTATAATCGACCCATACCGGTTGGATTTTATCCTCTGGCATTGCTTCAACCCGCTTCAAGAACTCAGACTGGTCATCACGATTCACCGTTACAGGAGTAATCTCAGGTTTAACAACTTTAACAACATTATTATCAACGCCCTTACGCTTATAAACAACTACATAATTATTGTCATTCAAGTATTTGTTAGCAAAATCCACTACATCTTGCTTGGTGATTTTATTCAATTCATCCGAATAGCCCACAACAGACGCCCAATCCTGACCCGAAGTAAAGGCATCCATCAATGATTCAGCCCGGTCACCATAACTTTCATTCTGTTTGATTTCATCTTTCTTCGCGTTGTTGACAATGGCTGTAATCAAATCATCCGAGAATTCACCTTTTCTCAATTTCGCCAATTCTTGCAACAGCAGCTGTTGCACCTCTTCCAAGCTCTGTCCCTGACCAGGATTACCCTGCAACAGGAGCAAAGAGTAGTCTTTTAACACATAAGGAAAAGCACCTGCACCTAATAATTTTTGATTCTTCACCAAATCCAGATCAATCAAACCAGCAGAACCATTTGTCAAGATCTGACTCATCAGATTAAGCATACGGGCATCCTTTGTCGCAGCCCCAGGAAAACGGAATCCCATTAACATAAATTCAGCATCCGGACCTTTAACCTCGCGGACAACAGGAGTTAAAATTGGTTTCTCCGCATCAAAAGTATAGGCCGGAACTTCTTTCGCCTGCATAAAAGCAAAAGTCTTATCCACCTTTTTCACCACCTCGGTAGGATCAAAATCCCCCGACATTATCACCCCCATATTATTAGGGACATAATAGGTATGAAAATATTCACGAATCGCTTTCAAAGACGGATTTTTAAGGTGCTCTACCGTACCAATTGTCGTCTGCTTTCCGTAATTATTATTGGGAAACGCTGCTGAAAACATCGACTCCACAGCCTTACGATTATCTTTATCCAAGCTGATATTTTTCTCTTCATATACAGCTTCCAGCTCAGTATGGAACAGACGCAATACCGGATATCTAAACCGTTCTGCCTGTACAGCAAGGTACTTATCCATTACATTACTAGGAATTTGCTCCTGATAAACAGTCTGCTCAAATGAAGTGAAAGCATTGGTACCTTCCGCTCCCATTGATGCCATCAATTTATCATACTCATTCGCAATAGCATATTTCGCAGCTTCTCCAGATACTTTATCGATTTCCTTATAGATTGCTTTCCGTTCGGTTTCGTCTGTTGTACCATTGTATTTCTCATAGAGCGCATCAATCTGATCTAACAAAGGTTTCTCCTTTGCCCAGTCTTTAGAGCCAAATTTATCCGTTCCTTTGAACAACATATGCTCGAGGTAATGAGCCAAACCGGTGTGATCTTTCGGATCTGTTTTACTCCCCGCCTTTGTTGCAATGTAAGTTTGAATACGTGGTTCTTTTTTGGTCGGACTCAAAATCACAGTTAAGCCATTTTTTAGCTTATAAAACCGTGAATGTGTAGGATCGTTGGTTACATACTTGTAGGTGTACCCCCCCTCAGATGCTTCTTTCCAATCAAATTTGGTGTTTTGGGCAAACAAAGCACCCCCTGCTGTTGTTAGTGCAAACGTAACAGCAGTAATTCTAAATAGGTTTTTAATCATATTTCCTTTTTCTTTTCACTTCAAACTTAGATAAATTGCTTTTTATATGCAATACAATTAAAGACATAAACAATAATTATTTACCCATTTGAGATCCTGATGGTTAAGCCGCCCAGTTTCTCTCGCCACTAACCGACAAGATGTGGCTGAAAAATGGCATTTTTTACATCTAGATTTCGCTACTGTTTAAATACTATTGTTACAATGATATATCATTCTTATTTTTGCAAAAATTTTAAAAAACGCTAACGTTTTATTTCATGAGATCAAGAATACTTGCTTTTGTGGCCCTGGCACTACTCTCCTTTCGTGCCACTGCACAGGTCACACCCCGAATAGAGAATCCGAAAGACACTTTACAAAGCCGTACCCCAGCCAAGACGAGACTTATATTTCAACTTGAACATGAAAGCGGGGGCGAACTCAAATTCAATGAGCGCTCCAAAGAAACCCTTGCTGACTCATACTATAGTGGACTAAATTTCAGAGTCGGTTTTCAAACTCAGTTTCAAGACTCATTAAAGAGCATTTACAATGAAATATACAACTATCCGATATACGGCATCGGAATCTACAGTAGTACTTTTGGTCAGGAACACCTCGGACGACCTTTCGCGGCCTATGGCTTTGTCGCCATTCCCATTAGACCAAAAGTAAACTCGAGGTGGAATTTCAACTATCGGATTGCACTCGGTCTCTCTGGCAGATTCAACCCCTATAATGAAGAAGACAATCCTTTCAACCTACTTATTGGCAGCAAAAACAATGTATTTATTGATCTTGGACTTCAGGCCAACTACCGTCTAAATAAAAACTTCCAGGTTGGGGCCGGCGCAGCCTTTCATCACTTCAGCAATGGAGCCCTGGCATTACCGAACACCGGGATAAACCTCGTCCCCTTGAGCCTATCTGTTTCGTATACACCAACAAACAAACCTTTTGATTACAGAAAAACAAGTATTCCACAACTGGAGAAAACAGAGGAACTCCATTTCAACTATGCCTTTGGCTTCAAACAGATTGACCGCGAACACGATGGCCAATATTTTAAATCTACATTAGGCGCATACTACAGCAGGCATTTCGGCTACAAATGGCGGCTTGGCGCTGGGTTCGATGCATTTTATTCAGCTAGCGGAAACGATGAGAAGGTTGCCGGCGATCAAGCCGGGAAATTCTCAGCCCTATTTTCTTACGGCCCAGCATTCTACATTGATCATGTGTTAAATTCACGTCTATACATCAACGGAAATGTAGGAGTCTACCTTCATCGCAACGAATTCAATGGCGAAAGCATGCCCGTGTATTTAAGAGCAGGTGTACGTTATAAAGTATACAAAGATTTCTTTGCCGGTGTTTCCATTAAAGCCCATGGCGGTAAAGCTGATTTTATTGAATGGACGACAGGTTACGGAATTAAACTAGGTAAGAAACGGAAATAGTAAGAAAATAAACGCGAGGGATTCCCGAGACAGATTGAATACCGGATCGGGGACTTTCAAATTTACAGCGCATTCAGCCCATAAAAAAAAGCGTTCATGAAGAACGCTTTTTTTTATCGTGGGGATTACTGGGTTCGAACCAGTGACCCCTACCTTGTCGAGGTAGTGCTCTAAACCAGCTGAGCTAAACCCCCTAACGAAAAAAAAGCACCATTTGATGATGCTTTTGTGGAGGCTACAGGATTCGAACCTGTGACCCTCTGCTTGTAAGGCAGATGCTCTGAACCAGCTGAGCTAAGCCTCCGTTTTGGATTGGTGGAGAATACTGGATTCGAACCAGTGACCCTCTGCTTGTAAGGCAGATGCTCTGAACCAGCTGAGCTAATTCTCCGACTTTTGTATGGTGGAGGCTACAGGATTCGAACCTGTGACCCTCTGCTTGTAAGGCAGATGCTCTGAACCAGCTGAGCTAAGCCTCCATACTTTTTTAAAGAACGCCGTTCCCTAATTGCGTGTGCAAATATAGCTTAAAAATTCTATTCTCAAAATTATTTTATAAGATTTTATGCCTTTAATATCACAACAAGCTAAGAAACACCGAAATAATTTTTAATCATAGAACTTCCAAGAAATACCAAACCTAAAATTAGCACTATTCATCGGATAACGTCTGACCGTATAGTAACCATGCGGATAGAAGTTCTGATTTAAAAAATTATAACTCAAAAACATATTTACCCGTTGTATATTCGCTGTAATCCATAAATCCATGATCGGATATGTCGAAAACTCAATCTGTTTGTAAGCATTGTAAAACTGTCCTGTCCCAATCGAATAATTCGGATTGGCATAGGGTGTGTTGAACTTTGCGTCCAGACCGATACTATAATCAATAACTTTATAAAACAGGTTACTGTAATACAAACTATGCCAGGTATACAGCTCCGGAACAGCCAGTGTGTTCTGTTGATCTGTCTTTTGATAGACCACAAGATTATCGAAGGTAAAATGGTTTAATTTAAATTTTTGTCCAACGGTTACCTTTAACAAATTAGCTTTATCCAATTGTGCAGGAACAATCCATTTATCTTTCTTCGGATCGTTCTGTGGATTGGACAACTCTTCGAAATAGGTATAATTGTTCATCAGAAAATACTCCACCTTGCCATGGAAACCAAGCATCGGATTGGCATATTGAAAACCCAGATTCTGAATTTTCGTCTTTTTAAGATCTAAATCATTCCATTTTCCGTAGGTATAATTCAAATTCTCGAAAACCATCTCCGGGGATTTGTTCTGTGAATAAGCTGACAACGTCACCTTTCCGATTTTATCCCCCATCGAGATATCCGCTTTAGCTTCATACAAGAAATCTCCAAAGTTGTGGCCAAATACGATTTGATTCGCTTTTAAACTAAAATCAAGTCGATCTGAAAACTTATACCCTAATTCACCTTTCACGATCCCGTTCTGATAAAAACGATCAAATGTCGTGCTATCCGGCAGCTTCTTCAGCGGCTGTGGATAAGCTGAAGTATTATTATAATACCGCATGGAGTCCAACTGATTCTGCTCTACCCAGTTCATATCGTGCTGAAAAGCCAAATTCAACTTTGCCTCGTTCTTAAAGACCGACTTTCCTCTGAGAAAAAAGTTATATTCAAATTCATTGGAAACATTCGTGATCAGCGTCTTATCATTGTTTAGCGCCAATGCCCTATTATTGTATGGCAAAGCTGCATTTTGGTCATCCATGTTCTTGAAGAAACTATAAGTCTGCCTTCGGATGCGGGTATTATGTGCCATGCTATTCGTTGGACGGATCTCCATCGTAGGCTTACCTTTATCGATCGTATCCAATCGCCCCAAATAAAGTGACTGTCTCAGGAAAAATGAATTATCCCACCATTTAGACCGAGGTATATTTGTATTACTCGCATCATAGAATTTTGGTATAAATCGGTCCGGCGATTGTCTATTTCCAGGCGCAAATGGAAGATCTTCCGTAATAGAACCATTCTCCATGGCATCCAAACGATTAAATACCCCATTGATCAACAAATTATAGCGATTATTTTTTGATTCATACCAGGATGCCACCGAAGCTTTTAAATCGGAGTAATTCTGTCCAAGGTAAAATCCATCCGTTTTGGTGGAATGGAAATCGACATTCATATTCCATTGGGAATTGATATTCTGGGCCACCCGAGCTCTAAAAACCTGATCATTAAAAAAGAATCCTACCGCAGACAATTCGGAGTACCTCGCACGGGCCCTAAAATATTGGACCGAATCGGGGTTCAATAAATAACGTTCCAATGCTGTAAAACCAGACTGAAAGCCAATGGTCTTTTTAGGCTGGAACAATAGATCCCGTGTGGCAAGCCCATAGGCTCCAAGGTTCACACTGGGATTCCAGGGTAAATTCTGCGGATTATAATATTGATAATTATGATGTGACGTATCAATCTGCCGTGTATAAGTGCCTTTTTTTAGCATATCCAACGTTGCATATCGGATATACTTTGCAGACAGGATAACAGAATCCTTCTTTCCATCCTCCTTGGCTCTCGCCGAATCCAATGCACTGCTCCAATCCTCTTTGCTCTGCGCAATAACATCCACGGAATAAATAAATAAAACACACCATGCGGCAAGTATGCGTACGATCAACTTCATCTAAAATTATATAAAAACCAAAAAAGCTAAATTCACCTGAATGAACCAATTACACTTCACCCCACACAAATCCAACAACCTTCTCCCTCACCGGTGTTACATGAAGATGCAATTTATTGCAAAGCTATTAATTCTTTCAAAATTAATGTCATTTTAGGTTCCGCTTTCTCCGCAACAGCGACAATTTCCTGCAACGAGACAGGTTTAAGTTGTTCATGAAAGCCCTCATCCGTAACAACAGAAATAGCAAATACCGGAAGAGCCATATGATTAGCGACAATAACTTCAGGAACGGTACTCATGCCCACTACATCGCCACCAATAAGCCGCATATAGCGATACTCAGCTTTTGTCTCCAAATTTGGACCTGCAGAAGAAACATAAACAACTTTTCGCGCAGCAATAGCATGTTTGGCTGCAATTTCAAGAGCCTGCTCGATCATCTTTCGGTTATAAGGCTCACTCATATCCGGAAATCGTGGTCCAAACTCAGCCAAATTTTGTCCGCGAAGCGGATTATCCGGCAATAAATTGATATGATCTTCAATAATTCCAAGGTCACCTTTTTTCACATCAGGATTCAGGGATCCCGCAGCGTTGGAAACAAACAATTTCTGCACCCCCAAAACCTTCATGATCCGGATCGGAAATGTAATCTGCTGCATATCATAACCTTCATAGTAATGCAACCTTCCCTGCATAGCGACCACATTGCGTCCGCTCAACTTTCCAAAAATAAGCTTACCAGAATGAAATTCAACAGTTGAAATAGGGAAATTAGGTATATTGGAATACATCAGCTGATACTCGACTTCAATTTCATCAACCAATTTACCTAAACCAGTACCTAGGATGATACCGAATTCTGGAGCAAAATCTCCAATTTTTCTACGGATAAATTCCGTAGTCTCATTTATGCTATGATACATACGTACAGAAAAACTAAGTATATCAAACTTAACTTAATTTTTCTGTACGTACAAATCAAAATCAATACTTGTATTTACATCTTCTCACCAATGGAGAAACTTTTTATAACCAAATTACATTAATTGTGGGACAATGCTTTTTCACTTGCTTTACCTGGAGAACTGATCAAAAGCATCACAAACGTGATAAAACCATTTATAATGATCAAATCCAATCCGATAACATACGGTGTGTACACCTCAATAACATAGGTTTTAAGCAAAAATAATACGGTAGGCGAAAGCACACAGATATAGGGCACAGCCTTATCCCGCACGGCATATTTTGTGAATATTCCAAAAACGAATAAACCCAACAAAGGTCCGTACGTATAACTCGCCGCAGTAAAGATTGCATTGACGACCGAATCATCGTTGATCAGCTTAAAGACCAAAATAACCAACAACATCACAATGGAAAAACCAAAATGCACATAGTTACGCTGTTTGATCAGCGCTGGATCATTGGGATTTTCTTTTTTATTGAAGTTTAAAAAGTCTACGCAGAAAGATGTCGTTAGGGCAGTCAGCGCACTATCTGTGGTTGCAAAAGTCGCCGCCGTCAATCCCATCATAAAGATGATTGCAGGAACAATAGCCAAGTGGTTTAATGCAATTTCTGGATACAAATAGTCGCGTGTTGCCAGTTGAGTGACATCAATCCCGTTTTTAGCCGCATAGATATACAGCAAAGCACCGACAGCTAAAAAGAAAATATTAATGACCACAAAAACACTTGTAAACGTAATCATGTTCTTTTGGGCTTCTTTAATGGTCCCCATCGATAAGTTCTTTTGCATCAGATCCTGATCAAGCCCCGTCATTGCAATGGTCACAAAAATCCCTCCCAAGAATTGTTTCCAAAAATTTGCTTTACTGCCAACAAAATCATCCCAGAAAAAGATCTTAGAGTAACTACTTTCTTTCACAGCCTCGAAAGTATCCACAATACCAAAATCTAATCCTTTTGCCATAAAATAAATGGAAAGAATTACTGCAGTCACTAAAAAGGTAGTCTGTAGGGTATCTGTTACAATGATCGTCTTTAAACCACCCTTATTTGTATACATCCAGATTAACACCAAACATATAACGACCGTAATAGCGAAAGGCACATTCCAGGCATCGAAAATAAAATGCTGCAATACGATTGCCACCAAGTAAAGACGAAATGCCGAACCGATCGTACGGGAAACCAAAAAAATAGCAGCACCTGTTTTGTACGTGGTGTGCCCAAAACGTTCTTCCAAATAGGTATAGATGGAAGTCAAATTCATTCTATAATAGAGCGGAAGCAATACATAGGCAATAATGACAAAACCAACGGCGTTCCCAAGAACAAATTGAAAATAGCTAAATTCAGACGCACCGACTGCGCCGGGAACCGAAATAAAAGTTACACCGGAGAGCGCGGTACCGATCATCCCAAAGGCGACCATATACCATTTAGAGTTCCGGTTTGCGACAAAAAAAGTAGAGTTATCGGAAGCCCCCTTCGACGTGAAGTGAGCTACAGCAAGCAGAACTGCAAAATAGATTATTATAAAAGATAATAATATTACTGGTGACATAGTTTGTTTTTAAAATAGGTGATTTTTAGTAGGTTATACTCAATGGGTAGCCTGATAAGCTTCAATTGCCTGTCTTACATTACCAAATTGTTCAAGTAAAGCCGCAGCCTCTTCTTCCAGCGCCCCGGTTTGATCCATAATGATACGTACACCACGACCGACCAGCTTATGGTTTGACAATTGCATATCGACCATCTTATTCCCTTTTACCCTACCCAATTGGATCATCACTGCAGTACTGAACATATTTAAAACAAGTTTCTGTGCTGTACCCGATTTCATCCGCGTAGACCCAGTAACAAATTCTGGCCCAACAATGACTTCAATCGGATACTGCGCTACTTCAGCAATCGGAGAACCCCCATTACAGACAATACATCCTGTCACAAGTCCTTTCTCGTTTGCCGTTTTTAATCCACCAATAACATAAGGTGTAGTTCCTGAGGCCGCAATACCGATAACAACATCGTTTTCATCAATATCATACGCTTCCATATCTTTCCAGGCTTGCTCCAGATCATCTTCTGCAAATTCGACTGCTTTTCTAATTGCAGTATCACCACCAGCAATCAGTCCAATGATCCATTCAAATGGAACGCCGTAAGTCGGAGGTAATTCTGACGCATCCAACACGCCCAAACGACCACTTGTACCAGCGCCGATATAAAAAGTTCGACCACCAGCCTTCATTTTCTCCACAGTCACTTTGACCAATGCTTCAATCTGAGGGATAGCCTGCTCTACAGCAAGTGGCACAGATTTATCCTCATTATTGATATTTGTCAATAACTCATGCACAGACATCTTGTCTAAATCCTGATAATTCGAATCTTTCTCCGTTGTATTTACCATTATTAGTATATATTGTATTTCTTTATTTCAATAAATCGGGCACATCCACAAGTTGATACCCTTTCCCCTTTAATATGCTAATGATATCATCCAAATGATGATACAGTTTATCTTTCCGACGATCATCGGTTCCCATGTGAATCAATATCAGAAATCCATTGAGCCCATATCGAGTTTCGTAAGACCAGAGATTGTCGAGAATCGCTGCCGACGATACATAACGAGCACCCATTTCTGGATAGGTATAATCAGCCGCAGTCCGTATTCCTGGTGTATAATTAATCGAATGTAGACCAACTACTTTTGCCCAATCGACTGTTTCACTATTATACCATTCATAAGAAGGAATATAATAGGAAAGCGGCTCTCTTTGAACGCCCACGCGTTCCAGAGCTTTCAGATTTGCCTTTAGATCAGCGACAAAAGAGTCACGCTTCACCAAAAGAACATCCCTACTCCCCCAGTCACTCACCAGAAGATGTTTATCCGAATGCCCCGAAACCATATGACCATCGTTTAACATCTGACGGACATACGGCTCAAAATCTGGCGTTCTGAGATAATCACCTGTCAGGAAAAAAGAGCCTTTAACGCCATTATGTTTTAGACTCGTCAATATCTCAGCTGTACCTTCAGATAAATCATGACCAGTAAACACCAGAGCCACCTGCCGCTTTGTCGAGTCGCCCCGGACAATAGCCCCAAAAACATCCCGTGTTACTTTTTTCCGGTCGGCTCCTCCATTGCCTTACCCTCCTTTGAAGCCAACAGATAAATCAACGAAGCGGTGCCATCCATTGTCGGCTCATTCGTACTATAATCTCCGTAGTCGTCATGATAGACCGCCAGATCACTTTGAAACTCCGCATAGCTATCCGGATTATTCAACTTGATACCAATCAGATTGCGGTACGTGGATGCCATAATGGGCCCATCAACCAATCCGCCGTCGATCGGATGCTTTCCAAGAAAGGTAAACGCCGAATGCGGATCGACAGGTGTATCGCCTCCAGCCGGAAGACCATATACCATACTCGTGCCCCAAGGGTTCGCCCCGAATAACCAGTCAAAATTAGCTTGGGCTAGCTCATCAAAATGTGCATCTCCCGTCAATTCTTTATACCAGAGACATTGGATCGCAAAGGATACCGTTAAGTTGTTGCTACACCAAATAAAGGGAACTCCCCGAAAAAAAGCGTTTTTCTCAGCTCTCCGATTGACTTGCTCAATCCCCTGTTTATAATAGGAAACAATCTCCTCGCGATCTTGTCCTTTTAATCCTTTTGCCAACTCATAATGCCCAAGATTGATAAAAGGATACCACTGATAATGTGCAGCAGTATCGCTAACCATCCAAGGTGTAATCTTTTCTTGCCGGGCGAAGCGTAAGGCTTCTCGTGCAAACTTTTCTTTTTTTGTCATCGAAAAACCCATTGCAGCGGCCAACTGCATATCGTCTACCCAATTATCTTCGGCATAAATATAGGGCGATTTCACAGAAACTGTCTGTGTCACGCCTGGTTTTATATTGGCATAAGCATAGGCTGTTTCCGATTTCTTCGAAAGCAGCGTTGCATATTTCCGATCCTCTTTGTCAAACAACATCGCCCCCAGTCGAAAAGCACTACTAAATTTACCAGCAGTAGAGCTTGTCCCGGTTGTATTGTTCATAAACTTGCCACGCTGCTGTGGCTCGCCATCGATAAAATACACCGGTCTCTCAAATCCACGACCATAGTAAGGATCTTCCTTTGGCATCCGCATGCTGGCATGATCCCGGTCATCACCAATCTGATTGTACATTTGGTTGGCCTTGGGATGCATTTTCAACAGCCAATCCAAGCCCCATTTTGCCTCATCGAGCACATCGGCCCGGCCATTTTTTCCATCAAGACCATTTGCTTGCTTTAGATCACCAAACACCTTTGGAAAATCGCGGTAAGCCGCTAACAGATGAAATGTTGCATTTGCTGACGTTGTCGCATATTGCAAATAATCAGAAGCATCATGCCAACCGCCACCCGCATCGATACGGGAGCTATCGGGAATGCCAACCTTTCCTGCATACAGCGCAAAGCCATCGTGTGTATGGCAGCTATCGTTCAGAAAAGGGTTGAACAATGTCCGTTGTTGCCGCATATAACGCAGTGCAAAATCTGCCGCTCCTTTATAAACGTCCCGAGCGATTCGGAATGTTGGAGACTTCACATCTCCGGCCTGAACAAAAAAACGTCCCGTATCCTGCATAGAAGAGAAATCAAAACGAAAGCTTTGAACAAAAGGACCATAAGCCCCATAATCTTTTCCGACAGGATGCACATAGACTGTTTTACCCGTTTGCGCGTTTTTAATTTCAAAAGAACGAAGCTGCCTGATTGATTTCCCACCCCATACCGCGACCTTCTTGCCCGCCGGTGTATAGCCCAATTGGTTTATTCTAATCCAAGCATTTTGCTGTGCTTTCGCAAAGTTACAAACAAAACATGCAAAAACAAGCAAAAAAGCTTGACGTAAATTTAAGAAGTTTAGACATTTTTTTATCATATCAAGGCATTTATTTTCAAAAAGATCAATTCAATCGATTGCTTAAAACTGTAATGAAACTATTTTGCCATCCATCGTACTCGCTATCACCGTGTTTCGACCATTTAGCGCAACAGGATTAACCATTCCATTGGATATTTTATATTGCCATGCCACCGCGCCTGTTTTTGCGTCAACCCCAGATAGCAAACCCGAATGACTCGGCACAAAGACCAACTTGCCATTGGATGTAATTGCAGAAGGTGTCAATTCGTAGGGCAATTTAAGTTTGGACTTCCAGGCAACATCCATACGATCACCAGCAACCGAAATACCTAAAAGCTCCCCATCCATCGTCTTCACATAAACCAGTTTATGGTCTGCAGCCAGTCCCATAGACTCGCGCACCCGAATGGTATCTTTCTTTTCCCGCCAGATGACCGCACCGTTCTTCGCATCCAGTGCTGTCATAAAACGATCCGGTGCAACTACAAAAACACGATTGTTTACCCCCACCGGATTGCATGCCGCAGCAGAAAACATCCGATTGGCCTGTCCATTATTCCACTCCCACGAAAGCTTACCCGTTTTGGCATCCAAAGCATAGAATCCATTGCTCCAGGAACCAAAAATTACATTCCCCAAATAATACGTTGGCAGCGTCGATACAAATCCTTTGACCTGGTCAAAACTCCACTTTACAGCTCCCGTCTTGATGTCCAGCGCTCTAAACTTACCATCCGAGCCACCGATAAAAGCCACGCCATCATGTAGCAAGGGTGAACCCAAAACCGCCTTTTCAGTCTGTACCTTCCACAACAACTTGCCATTACGGGCATCTACCGCATAAATTGCATGATCCGATGATCCCGCCACGACAATTCCTTTCCACACTACCGGAGTAGAATAAACTTTACCACCTGTACGAAATGCCCATAGCTTTTTGCCAGTTTTTAAATCAAGCGCAAAGATATCGCCCGCGGTATTTGATGTAATCACGCTATTTTTGTAAACAGCTAGTCCAGCCCCGATATCGCTGGCATCTTCAAACGTCCAATTGACTTTAACCTGATTTGCATATTTTGCATTCACAGCATAACTGGGTCTCGGGTAGCTTACTGTTTCATTTTCATAGTGATGATTAAATAGAGGGACAACAACCCAAGGTTTCTCCTGCATTCCGACACCGGGATTACGCTCCTGATAACTCGCTTTGCCATCAGCGATGGTCACAATATTATACCCTCCAACCGCTTTATTCGCACGCAGATTAGACCGTCCCATTACCCCCGGAATTCCTTCCCAATCGTATAATTTATTGGCATGACCATGCCCACAAAGCGCCAACTGGACATTCCGCGTTTTAACTCTTTTCAGTGCGTCAAACCAGTTATTTAACGATGAATCCTGTGGATAATGATTAATATAGATCAATGGAAGCTGTTTATCCGGATTCGCTGCAAAAATGGAATCCATCCAAACCAGGTTTTCACGAGGAATCTGACCAGGGCTCATACGCATATTTGGCCCCGAATTGGTTCCAATGAATGCGTAGCCTTTATGCTTAAAGAAAAAGGTTTCCCCACCAAAAACGGTTCGAAACGTATTGGCTCCATTTTCTGACCAATTGCCATCGTGATTTCCCGGAATCACATACCAAGGCAGCTGCAAACTATCTAAGATTCGCTTCGCAAGCTTTAACTCATGATCAGCACCAAACTCGGTGATATCTCCAGAAAGTATAACGAAATCAATATCTTTCAATGTATTCAGGTCCTTTACAGTACGTCGCAAATCCTCCTCACCTGTTGCACCACCGACATGCGTGTCTGTTACGTGGGCAAATTTGAAGGACTGCTGTGCTATCGCAACGTTAAAAACGCAGGATAATGCAATAAAAAAGGTGATAATTGGAAACCTCATGCGTAATGTTTTCTTAAAAATAGCGTTTTTATGCATAAAACAGAAATGATATTGCATTTTTATGCATCTTCATGTAAATCAAAATTCATTATGTATTAAAAAGCCTTTCTGAAATTCAGAAAGGCCTTTTAATACAATGCTATCTATTGCCAGCCTGGCGTCTGTGTTAAGATATAGCCCAAATTTGCATATTGTTGAATCTGATTCAGTCCAACAGGAGCCAAGTACGACCGATCGGTAAAACTTACCCTGTTCGCAAATTTCGGAACAACGTAATATCCCACCATAGCATCGGCGTTTTTACCATTGTACGTGATTGTATTTCCTGCTGCGTCACGGACTTTCAAAACACCTTCGTAAGCTTTTGTCAAACGATTTGGAAGATCCTTTTTGATATTTACCCAGGGACCTAGTGAATAATCGACATTGCGCGAAAAGTTCATATAATCCAATTTTTTCCAGCGACGGATATCATTCAATCGCGCATACTCATATACAAATTCCATTCTTCGTTCGCGTCTGATTTCCCACATCAACGGCGATATATCCGCATCGCGGCTTGGATCATTCGGCAGAGAATTTAATGTCAAAGGTGCTGTTTTCTTTACCCCTTTAGCTATGGCATCTGCGTCTAGCGGTCTATTCCGTACTGCATTGATCGATTTATCCAAATCACCTTGGGTAACAGCTGCTCCACCAAAAAACTCCGCAAGAATCTGCCTTGCCTCAATCCAATTCAACACAACCTCACCAAGACGCACAATCGGAGCATCATTTGTATTTGTATTACTACTCCATTTTGCTGGATAAGTTTTTCCAATATACGTCAAGGCTTCTCTAGCAGCAAATTTATGACCGTAAGCAAATGTTGATGAAGCTGTATTAACGGTATCCATCAACGAAGCTTCAAACCGTGGGTCTCTCGTTCTCGCCAAAGATTTCATCGAAAAGTCCGAAGCATTTGTGAGCGCTGAGTTTTGCCAAACCTTTCCATCGTTACAGATAAAAGATTTCAACAAATCCAAGTTAACGCCCTTCTGCCCTTCAGTACCATTACTGTAAGAACCTACGGCGTGCGTTACTTTCAAGGCATCATTATAAGTTCTGAAGAAAATTACCTCTGGATTGCTTGAAAGATCTTCAGATGCGAACAGGCTCTTAAAATCACTTCCAAAAGACCACTTACCACTGTTCATGACCACTTCAGATGCTTTAACCGCAAGCGCAAGATACTTTTTCGCACGATCTTGATCTAAGCCATGGTATTTTTCCCAGGAACCTTCAAACAACATGAGGTTAGAAATAAGTGCCGCTGCTGCATATTTATTTACATAACCTTTTCCGTCATCAGCACGCATATTATCAAGCACATACTCAAAATCTGTATAGACTTTATCCATAACCTCCCCGCGCTTGGTACGTTCCTTATACATTGTAGCCTGATCCATCGGATCAACTTCAACATCAAAATAAGGCACATCACCAAACACAGAAACTAACCTACTATATTCGTAGCCTCTAAAAAAACGAGCTACTGCAGTCCAGTGCTTATACTCAGCCTCTGACAATTTTGACTTGGCCTTTGTTTCAATCCTGGTCAACATCACATTAGCCTTTCTAACCCAGTAAAAATTCCAGGTCGGCCCTGAGTAGGTCGTCAACATATCAGGTGTCACCGTACTCGCACCTCTACTCGTCGGAACAACTGACTCAAAGCCACCTTGCGTTCCTTCAGACGTAAAGTCATCTGCATAGTTATATCCCACTAAGGGAGCATAGGCCGTACCATAAAAAGTATTATAGCCAACAAAATAATTTAAATAAAAATCATTTGCATACAAACGAACATCAGCTTCATTTCTCCAAAAGTTTTCATCGATTACTTTAGTTTGATCAGGCCTATCCAGCACATCCTTACTACAGCCTACCCCCAATAACATGGCGGAAAGCATGATAGATCCAATTTTTATTCTATTTAATTTCATCTGTCAAATTCGTTTAAAAGTTTAACTGAACACCAAATGAGGCACTCTTAAATGTTGGTGTTCCAACACCTGTACGTCCACCGTTGTAATTCGTTTCATTAAAAATCGAGAAGCCTCCCACCTCTTCCGGATCAATCGGTAAGCCACGAAGCTTATCCCAAGTGAAGAAATTCTCCAACGAAACATAAACACGTAAGTTATTTATCTTAGCTCGTTGCACGATATGCTGAGGAATTGTATACCCCACAGTTAGGTTCTTAATTCTCAAATACGACATATCCAACAGATAGCGGGACTGAACTTGCATATTATTGACATTCGCACTACCGCCGTTGTTGAATGCAGCCGGATAGAATGCTCCTTGATTATCTTTCGTCCAGTAATCGTTTACAAAGCTTGCAGGCATTGCTCCATCTGAAGTGTTAAATCCTGGAATCGCCAAGAATCCTGCTCCCCAAACTTTACGTTGCCCCACACCTTGGAAAAATGCTGAAACATCGAAGCCTTTCCAATCGGCACCAAATCTAAAGCCATACTGATAACGAGGCGTCGAATTACCAATGATCTTCATATCGCCAGGATTATCGATCGTACCGTCACCGTTATCGATCTCGCCGTCACCATTCAAATCTTTGAATTTAACATCCCCAGGACCAAAATAGAAATTAGTTGAATTTTGGAATCGTGGCTGATAGACAGGCTTTTCACCATTCGGCCCCTCTTTCAAGAGATAGACATTATCTGTACTTCCATAGTATTTGGTCATATCTGCATTTGGTTTTACCAACTGCGGATTGTTATTTCCATCCAATACAAAATCATTGTATTGGTACAGACGGTCTGTCTCATACCCCCAAATATCACCATATACCCGACCATTATAATTCACACCGGTAGTGCGTAATGACGTATAGCCACTAAAAACAGATTTAGAGTCATCCAAATTAGCCCTAAAATTAATACCCAATCCATTCTCAAATCGGTGATTAAAATCGATGGCCAATTCAAAGCCTTTGGTCGTCAAGGTACCGAAGTTACCCCAAGGCGCCGCAGAACCCAAGGTCAGTGTTGTTCCTTCCAAAGGAGCAAACATATTTTTGGTCTTCTTCTGATACCAGTCAAACGTCAAACCTAATTTATTCTTGAAGAATCTGGCATCCGCACCGAAATCCAGGGTCTCCAGATCTTCCCACGTAACGTTTGGCCAATTCAGTTTTGGCGTGCCCACAGAATTCAACAATGCGCCATTGACGATGTAATTAATCTGACCCGCATCCATGTTTGAAACATAAAGATCAGAAGGTACCGTTTGATTTCCGATAACACCCCATGAACCTCTAAACTTCAACTGATTTAATGTAGCCCTTGACCAGTCCATGAATTTTTCTTCTGAAACTACCCAGCCTGCTGAAAAGGATGGAAACCATCGCCATTTCAAATCTGTTGGAAACTTGGAGGAACCATCATAACGGATATTACCTTCAAATAGATACTTATTCTTATACGCATAGTTCACACGGCCAAAATACCCTAATTGTGATTCCCAATACTCACCACCGCTACCCGTAATTTGGCCCACAGCCAAATCAAACTGAGGATTTGTGATATCCAATAAATCAGCACGCTGTGTCCAATGGAAAGAACCATCGTTTGTTACTCTATTTAAACCAAGGATAAATTTAAAGTTATGATCATCATTCAAGTCGAGCTCATACGTTGTAAATGCATTGACAGTATGCTTATGTTCATTTTGTGAACGCATATAGATATGATCTTGCGCAGAACCATTCGCTGTATACATATCATTGGAAAGATCATAAGCTAAAGTTGCATCAGCATCTCCCTTATTGACAACAGCTCCTTCTTTATTGACATAAACTGGATTTCCTTGTGCATCAAACCGTTGTTTGGCTGCTACCCAAGAATTGGCTGCTGTATATCTCGTCCCGTTTTTACGCCAGCTATAATCCTCATTGGTAAATGTATAGTCTACATCTACTTTCCAATTCTTCATTATATTAACTGTAGCACCAGCGCTTAAATTAACATAATTGCGAAGCATGGAAGCTTGGTTTGCCGCCTCATTTTCACTCCATGGACTCCTTATTGGGTTGTTATTTTCGTCATAGCCCATTGGATAAAGGGAACTCCAGCGATACATGTACAACCATGGATCGGCCGTTGTTGAGTTTGTCGCATAAGGATAGATCTTGTTCCGTTGTGCAAACATCACTCCACCCCTAATAGTCACATATTTATTCAGTTCGGTATTTAGTCTTAATGCAGCATTATACCGTTTAAACTTATCCGAATCGCCGGCCTTTAACATACCGCTTTGGTTCAACGAACCAAATGAAGCTGTATATTGTGTCTTCTTAATGGTACCATTTAAAGACAAGTTATGTGTTTGTGTGGGAGCCCACTCGCGCACCATATAATCATATGGATCATACGTTCTAACACCGTACTTTTTCGTCGGCGACCCCGGATCTACATACCAGTCTCTGCCATATACCGTTGGATCATCTTTCCCGATTGAAGATCCATATTTTTTATCCCACTCCACTGCGCGTTCATAACTTTCTCTATTTACTTTATAGAAAGCACCAGTTTCGGTTCCGCCAACTCTTTCTAATGCGTCAATGGTATATTTCAAGGCATTAACACGTCCCATTTCCAACTTTTTATATGGATTTTGGAATGAGAAGTTATTAGAATAATTTACGGTAACCTTTTCCGCACTTCCACCTGTTTTCGTCTTAATCAATACGACACCAAAAGCAGCTTTCGCACCATAGATGGACGAAGAGGCAGCATCTTTTAATACGGTGATCGACTCAACATCATCCGGATTTACATATTGGATACTCGGGATTTCCACATTATCCACCAAGATCAATGGACTACTATTCCCTTGAATGGAAGATATTGCACCACGAATACGCATGGTAGGATCAGATCCAACCTCACCACTCGGTACAGTAACACTAAATCCTGGTGTCGTTCCTTGAATTGCCCGGCCGACATCGGCGATCGGACGACTCTGTAGATTCTCCTTCACATTGATCGATGAAACCGCACCAGTAAGGTTACCTTTTTTCTGCGTACCGTAACCGACAACGACCACTTCGTCCAACGCTTGATTATCGTCCGCTAATGTTACATCAAGCGTAGCTGAAGTAATGGCAACCTCCTTCGTCACGTATCCTACAGACGAAAAACGCAACTTGCTCCCCACGGCAGCTGTAATTTTAAAATGCCCCTGAGCATCAGTCTTAGTTGACGCAGTACCGCCAATCACAGACACGCTTACCCCAGAGACTGGACCTTTTCCATCCTTTACAGTACCTTGCACCGTATTTTGAAACGCATTTTTTGCAGAAGAACTCAGAAAGGCGCTTGTTAAATTGTCGCGATTCAAAGCACCTTCTTTTTTTGCAAAAGAATAGGATTCAGAAGGAAAACTCAATCCAAGAGCAACAGAAAATAGTACAAATTTTCGCATTGATTATAGAGTTTTAAAATAAATGATTCTAGTTAATATTGTTAGTTATTGCTATTCAAAATCAGTATAAAGCAGATACTTTTTACGCATTTGCTTATAGGCTTTCAGGTCATCGGACCAAGAAGCACGAATCTGAGCTTCAGATTGTCCGGCAAGGATTTGCTTACGTAATTGATCTGTCCCCGCAAGCTTATCAAAAAATTCAGGCCGCGCGAAGAAAGTGGATTTATCAGGTGTCTTTTGATAAAAGTCCAACAGATATTTTAAGGTAAATTTTTGATGATCAGCATCCAGACCGCGCAAATCAACACCATAATTAACTGTTCCTTTGCCCTCCACATGTTTGGACATACCGTGACGTTCGCCCGGTGTAAAAGTAAAGGAGCCATAGACCGGATTTGTATAACCTAATACCTGGAACGGCCAATCCGTACCCCGACCTACCGAAATATCCGTACCTTCAAAAAGACATAATGAAAGGTACAACCGAACAGAAAGATAATTTGGCAGACTTGGCGATGGGATGACCGGCAGCTCATACCTACTGTTATGATTCCAATTTTTGACCTGTACAATCGTTATATCGGCCTGGCGGCCATGCTCAAGCCACCGCTCTCCATTGATCATCTGCGCCAGCTCGCCGATTGTTAAACCATGGATCATGGCTATTTTATGCCAGGAAACATCTGATTTAAACTTATCATCATGCCTTACAGGTCCATCCACCTGGTCGCCATTTGGATTTGGACGATCCAGTACAATTAATTTTTTATTATGCTTTGCACATAATTCCATTACACGGTGCAAAGAAGTGATGTATGTATAAAAGCGTGCCCCAACGTCCTGCAGGTCGAAGATCATCACATCAATGGAATTGACGATAGAATCTTGTTTCTTATTACCTCCATACAATGTAAACAGCGGCAAACCAGTCTTTTGATCAACATCATTCCCAAACTTCTCACCACGTTCAACGTTCCCGCGGAAACCATGTTCAGGCGCAAAGGCAAACTTCAAATCAACCTTATTATCGATCAAGACATCGACAAGATGTTTTTTATCAGCCCCTACAATGGAAGTTTGATTCCCCATTATTCCCACTTTCTTACCTTTTAGTTGTGGTAAATACAGCGTAAGTTGATCTGCACCCGGAATAACAACTTGGCTCGTTATCCGGCCGGCCATGCTGTTTACTGCGGTTTTGCTCGCTTGCATAGACTTCAACGAATTCCCACAGGAAACCCAAGCAACAACAGAAATTAAAAAGGATAGCTTTAATAAGGCATTTTTCATCATAAATAGACTCTTAGATCATGCACAAATTGCAGTTTTATGCACGAATAATTGAAAATCAGAATAAAAGTAAGTAGAACTTTTCGTTTTTAAAACTTAAAGCAACATAAAAACGCAAAAGAAAGTAAGTATTCACTTACAAATTACTTCTGTAACAGGAATTAAACCGCAATATATTAGTTGAGACTGAAAGCAAAAATACATTACAATAAATTGAAATACAGTCGATTACAATAAATCAGACGATTAAAAAGAAAAATAAGTAAGTGTGCAGAGCACACGCTCACGTAACAAATCAAATACAATTAACATTTTATTAACAATGCAGCAAAATACAGCAAACCAGCAAAATATATTGCAAAACGATCACCAATTGCACACTTATTACTTATTCCTGTAGGAAAACGCAATTTACCTGCAGAACGAAATTCTTCGATTAGGCATGATTTAAGGTAGGGGATTCAATTTCAGATCGACAAGATGCTTTCTTAGCTCATGTATAAATTTATCTCCCGGATCATCTTTACCCGTGATGTAATTGGGATCAGTTTCTTTCCACCAGCTTGTTTTCTTAAAACGTTGGTACTCATGGTGACCCAACACAAATTCAATCGGATATTTTTTACTGAGGTAACGGATAAGCTCTTCATTTGCTTTCAATTGTGCATCAGTCAGTGGATTCTGGCGACTACCTATATTTTCTATCCCTATTGCACAATAGTTGAGACCTATGGTATGCCGTGCAAAAATAGAATCTGGTAAAAACTGATAAATCGTACCGTCACGATCGATGACAAATTGCGAAGATACATTCAAGGCACTGGCCTTGGTCAGTTCCGGACGCCCCGGAAGTCTGACAGGATTAAAAGTATTAAAAGTTGCTTTTACGCTGTTATTGGCCGTCCAATGCACCACCACCATTTTAGGTTGGATAACAGGTGTTGACTGTGTCAGGCCATGCCGATTTTTCAGGTAATCCAACGAAAGCTGAATACGCTCCTTGTCCCAGGTAATCGGTTTTTGAATAATCTTGGGGGATTGTGCAAAAAGCACAAATGGCATAAAAAGAAAAAGGAAATTTATACAATATTTCATGACAAAAACAAACTAGATGAAGAAAGCCGCAGTTGCGGCTTTCAAATTTAACTTATTCTTTGGTATCCCACCAAACCGGGAATGACCAGATATCGTCATTTAACGCATTCGGGTGAGATGCTTTCAAATTATCGGAATTGTAGTTGATCTCATGCGAAACCTGACGGACTCTTCTAAATTGCTTTCCTTGCGGTATTTTAGTCTGCGCTGCCGCAGTCACCGTGTACTCATAAGGAACAGCCCAGCCTGGATATACCAAATTGCTAAAATCATAGCGACGCATATCATTCCAGTTTTGCTGTGAAAACGAAAGTGCGATAAACTTTTGTGTCATAATTTTAGCCAATGTAATATCTCCCGCCGTACCAATGCCATTGTTCAGAAAATTATCGATCTTAGCCTGGGTCATTGGCGATTTGCTCGGACTGGCGTCTGCATAAGAACCCAGCTTTATATTCATTAAGTCAATATGTGCTTTAATTCCCTCTTTATAGGCATTGAAGGCACCTGCTTTATCTCCCTTATTAAATAAGACCTCAGCTTTAATAAAGCACATTTCGGGGTATGCAACCAAATGGGTAGGCGCATCGGGACGCGAATAAAATGTACCTGAAGCAGCCACGGTACCATCTTTCCATCTATAGGTATCCGACACATCGCTGTCATATCCCTTGGAACTACTTTTAATGGATACATAAACGGTATCCCCCCAACGTGCTGTATTGGCACTGTTAATATACCAGGAGTGTGGGTTTACCGTACGGCCATTACTCTGAATAGCCACATCTTTATCATTATAAGAGGATGCTATCGGCCCGGAGTTCATGCGGATAGTAGACTGCATATCTACTCCCTTTGACCGTATCATCTTTTTGGGATAGCCGTATTCTGCCCAAGGCAATAATTTGTCTGCCCGCGGATCCTCTATGCCTTTATTGTCAAAATTGGTTAATAAATTCTCATACCATTTCGTAACCAAAGTATTGGTATTCATACCCGCATTATTAAAAACGATAGACGTTTTTACAGGATCTGCAAATAGGATATCCCCGATATTATCAGTCGCATCATCCATATGAGCTATCACTGTACTTTCTCCCACCGAAGTGGCAGCCTTATTTAACGCCGCCAATACATCATCCGGTTTGTACAAAGCGCTCTTTTTCGATAGATTATTCAACCATCGCGCTTTTAAGCCATAACACATCTTCAGCCACTTACTTACATCGCCACCATTCCAGCTGTCGCCGGCCGACAAGGGAGCAGCAGTGCCAGGCTGCGTCATATTAAAGTATTCAATTGCCTTATCAATATCAGCAAGACAACCTTCGAAAATCACTTTTCCACCATCAAATTTTGGCGTTATGATGGTACCCAAAGCCTCCGTGTAAGGCATCTCACCATACCAATCCGTCATTAGCATAAAACCCATGGCACGGATAGCATGCAATGCACCAAGATAATGATAAGCCTTATCGGCCGTAGCCTTATCTTCCATATCCTTAAAATTTGCCCCTGCACCGACAAAGAAAAACTGATAAGGTGTGGTCGACATACCTGCCGCAGGGTTCCAGCCAGCAATCATACTGTTTGATGCCGTACCGTTGACAAATGTCAGTTGCTGTGTCACAAACCCGGCCCGTGTCCCCGCTGTACCTTGTGCATACATGTAATAATGCTGTATCCAAGCCAAACGACTCTGGACCGAAGCCACGGTGCTGGATGGCGTATTCGGGTCTATATTGATATCCAACCAATTCTTACTACAGGACGAAAATAAAGTTAGAACCAACAGAAATGAGACTATTCTCTTATATTTATTCATGACTTTTCTATCTTAAAATCTAAAATTTAAACCAAACATAACACCGGCTGTACTTGGCACACCGTTGTAATCAATACCTACCGAACTAGATCCCGTTACACCAGATCCGGCAGCGGAGGCCTCCGGATCAAGCCCTTTGTAGTTGGTCAACAACCAAAGATTAGTACCAGTCAAAGTAGCTGTAAGACCTTTTACCACTTTGGAAACACCGGCATTCTTCAGGACACCGTCCGAAAAGTTGTAGGACATCGAGATATTCCGCAAGCGCAACCAGTTTGTTTTCACCATAAAGTTCGCACTTTCACGGGCGTAGAAATCACTCCAATAATCTTGGATAATCTTCCGTCCGCTTGTTGACACACCTTTAATCGTGTACATCTGGTCGGCCAAGAAAGTGAATGTTTTGTTTTCGTACACCGGAGCGTCGTTTGTTCCGCCGTTACGGATGGCTCCGTCCAAAATCAGCTGATCACGATCTTCGGTTCGCTTGCTCATTCCATTAATCGTCATCGCATAATCTGTACCGTTATAGATATCGCCACCTATACGGAAATCAAACAGGAAGGACAGATTAAAATTTTTATAAGTCAAGCTGTTATTGAATCCACCTGTCAGCTTAGGCTCACGGTTTCCGATATTATATGTCGTCTGGTTGTCACTTGTTGGCATACCCGTATTAGCGTCCAAAACAACTTTTCCATCAGGTGTACGGGTCCATTGCGAACCTGAGATCCCCATAAAGTTTCCTCCGTTAAAGGATGCAGCTTTCGCATTCCCTACCTGCACGTCTGTGACATACAAAATATTGACCCCTGCGAGCAAGTTATCTACTGTCCCTTTGTTTCTGGACATGTTTAACGTAGATTCCCAAACAAAGTCGTTTTTCACAATCGGCTTACCAGTTAAGGACAACTCCATCCCTTTATTGTAGATATCGCCACCGTTGACTGAGATGAAAATATATCCAGTCGATTGTCCTAAACGTGGAGACAGAATCTGGTTATAGGAATTATTGGTATAGTAGGCATAATCCACGCCCAATCGCCCCTTAAAAAAGCGCAATTCAGCACCGACTTCAAACGAACCTGTTGTTTCAGGTTTCAAAAACGGATTACCTTTCTGCCAGTTATTTCCCGCGCCTACAATTCCACCTAAATATTCAACAGGCTTCCAAAGGTAGGTATTGGTTACATACGGATTTGCGTCCTTACCCACGCGCGCCCAGGAAGCTCTCAGCTTTCCAAAATCCAACCAGTCTGGGCGACTGTCTTTCATGAGTTCGGTAAACACAAAGCTACCACCAACAGAAGGATAAAAATAAGACCTATTGTCTACTGGTAACGTCGAGGTCCAGTCATTTCTTCCCGTAACATTCAAAAACAACATATTTTTATATGAAGCTCTTAACTCACCGTACAAACCAAAAAGACGTTTTTTTGTATTGTTTACTGCGAACTGTTTATTCGCTGCTGCTATATTTTCGAAGCTGTAAAAATTGTCTACCTCAAAATGATAGCCCATACGGCGGTTTGTTGTCGTCTTGGTTTGTTCCGAGAAAAATCCCACTAAAGCGCCTAAATCAAAATCACCTACCTTTTTATTGAAATTGGACATGATGTTGGAAGACCAATAGTTGTATTTGAAATCACTTTCCGACATCATACCTTTTTGCCAAGGTTTCTTAATTGCACCACCTTCACCGATAATAGTTGAGTTTTTAGTCAGATAACTATCCATCCCGACACGATAGGTCAGGCTCCACCAATCGAAGATGGGCATACTTGCATTGATACTACCTGTAATACGCTCGGTGTTATCGCCCAAAATATTTTTATTGATTGTCCAGTATGGATTTTCGACATCAGATTCTAGCGGCTGGCGGCCTTCAAACATCCGATACTTCGACCCGTCATCGTTGAGGTATTTCTTCATATTATCACTTCTTGACCAGCTGTACAGGGACTCCATCGCTCCTGTACCACCTGATCCCCATAGCCCCGCGGAAGTTAGGGTTTTATCTGTATTTGCCAGCGAATACCCCACATTAGCGCCCACCGTCAGTTTACCAAATTTTTGATCCCCATTAAAGCGGAACGTGGTTTTGTCAAAGCTTGTATTAGGTACGATACCCTTTTGATCAAAGCGGGAACCAGACAGATAGAATGATCCATTTTTATTTCCGCCGGATAAATTAACGGTATTGTCAAATACCGTCGAATGCTGGAAGAAATCTTTCACGTTGTTATAAACAACATCATTACTTCCAAATTTTTCGCCCCAGGATTGCGTGGTATAATCATCCAGTACACCCGCACTGTTATAATAGCCACGTTTGTATTTTCCTTGCTGCTCTGGCAAGCGATTCACCCAATTATTTGAAAATCTACTTGAAAAACCAATCTCCGTACGCCCTTCTTGTCCCTTTTTCGTCGTAATGATAATAGCTCCCGCAGCAGCTCTTGACCCGTATAAGGCTGCCGCAGCCGGACCTTTCAACACCGACACATTGTCGATATCTTCGGGATTAATATCCATCACCCGGTTACTGTTAGAGGTTGCTGTTGCTTGAGCGCCATCGAAGGCACTATTTCCTCCAATAACCGTAGAGTTATCGTAGATCACACCGTCTACAACAAACAAGGGCTGGTTGTCGCGCTCAAGAGAAGTTCCGCCGCGAAGAATAATCTGCGCTCCGGCACCGGCAGAACCCGAAGCCTGTGTTACATTAACCCCTGCAATCTTCCCTGCCAATGAATTGACCACGTTTGCCGTCTTATTCTTCATCAACTCATCCGATTTTATGTCCTGAACAGCATAGCCAAGCGCCTTTTTTTCCTTCTTAATTCCCATGGCCGTCACAACCACCTCTTCAAGCGCCTCCTCACTGCCAGAAAGCGTAACATTGATCGTTGCATTTGTCCCAACCAGTTGTTGTCTTTCCTGAGAACCCACGGCTCTGAAAATCAAAATATCGCCTGGCTCCGCATTGATGGTGAAACTTCCATCAGGCTTAGTTTGTGTACTGACAGATTTACCTTTGATGCTTACGGTTACATTAGGCATTGTACCACCATCAGAAGCATTCGTCACTTTACCCGTTACAGTTTTGGTCTGTGCCCATAAACTGGTTGACAGCATCACCCCTGAACAGAATAAGAGAATTTTTTTATTCATGGTTTTTAGTTAGTTGTTAATAATTTTCCATAACGGGCGGTTCCAACCCTAAGTTTATATCAATTACTATACAATAGTATGAAAAGCTTCCTGTTTTTGCAAGCTTATGCATAATTATTTGAAAAAGAAATAACAATAAACACATTAACGCACAATCTGACAGCAAAAAAACCATTAATTCCTATAAAAACAGATACAAAAACGCATAGCACAGCAAAATAAAAACCAAAACATCTTATAAAAGCATTTAGCAACACCTTTTCACCGAATTTGATAGCAGAAAAAAAACATTAGCACAACAAAACCACCAATAGCATGCAGCATCCAACACATAACAGCGTGCTTATGCAAGGAAATGCCAGGTCGGAACCACCATTTTAAGCTATTTAATTGCCATTGTATTCAGAGATTACTCGGTGCTTCTTCGGTACTTGTTCGGTACTTCTTCGGTGCTTCTTCGGTTGTGACCGAATAAAATCCGACTAAGTTCCGTCTTAGATCTGTAAAAGATCCGAGATAAAGTCGAACTTCATATTGATAAATGCTTATTTATTTTGTAGCTTAAAGAAAAATAAATAAGCAATTAACTTAGATTATGGCAGTCATTAAAAACGGTGCCAACGGCACGCTTTCAGGTAAAGCAGGATCAGTAGTGTTTGTTACCAATGGAAATACAACCTATGCTAGGGGCTTACCTAAGAAAAGTAGAAAAAAACCTTCTGCGGATCAAATCCAGTCACGCTCGCGTTTCTCCCTCATCCAAAAATTTATCTCTCCAATGCTAGATTTAATACGGGTCGGATTTAAAAACTATAACCCCAATAAAAAGGCTTACAGTAATGCCATGTCCTACAACCTCAATAATGCTATAGAAAAAACTGCTACTGGCTATGCAGTCAATTATATAAACTTCCGCGTTAGTAAAGGGGGGCCTAACCCTGTCTCCTCCCATACATTTCAGGTAGATAAAGAGACAGAAACATTCACACTCTTCTGGGAATATGACGCAAATATCGCAGCACAATACGACATCAACTCAAGTAGTTGCCGTTTGCTGCTATACAATCCGGACGAGTGCGCTTTCACAAATCACAGCATGAATACACTTGCTCAGCGAACACAGACAGTGAAACTTCAACGACAACAGCATATCGGCAACTACCACATCTATGTATTTTTCCATAGAACATACGGAAGCGACGAATGCACAGACAGTAAATATCTAGGGACATTTGAATGGTAAGAAAGGGAAGGAGACCTAAGAGTTCAGACTGATCTTCACATCAAAATGTTGCTTAATATAAGCCTGTTGTTCGGCGGAATCCGTTTCCAGATCGTGAATAGCACGGTCTCTTTCTTTGTCGACCTCCATCTTCACCACACAGCGGTAGAAACGAAATACATCTTTTTCGGTTTCCAATATTAACCTTGGCACCCGGGCAGGCTTGCCTGTTTCGTCTTTTGCCACCATCGTAAAATAAGAGGAATTACAATGCTTGGTTTCTCCCGTCTGAATATTCATGGCTTCGACCCGAATACCGACTTCCATAGAAGAGTTACCCACATAATTGACAGAAGCGATCAATGTCACCAATTCACCCACCTCAATAGGCTTCAAAAAATCAACTTTGCCAACTGATGCCGTCACACAATAATGTGCTGAAAATTTAGACGCGACAGCAAATGCGATCTGATCCATCAAGGATAAAATATAACCGCCGTGAATTTTACCGCCAAAATTAGCATTTGAGGGCAACATCAGCTGTGACATCCGAATCACAGAGTCGCTTACCGTTTTATAGATTTCTTCCATAACTATAAATTTACCTTGCATAGATTACAATTCAAAACAAAAAAGGGATATCTAAAATTCAGATATCCCTTTTTTAAGTGTTGATAACACAATAACTCGTTATTTTATCTTCTCAGCGACATAAGGCCCTTCATTGCTCAGGCGGTCAACAGCTTTTACCGCAATATACTGCAGTTTTTTGTTGTTTAATGTCGTTGGAATGTCCTTACTTGTAACTCCCGGATCCAGAATCTCATATTGCCATACCCCACCGTAGTTGAGATATAGTACCCATTTTGAAACCTGATCAATTTGCTGGTGCTGCCATTTCGCAAAGATATTTCCTCCCTGTGGAGTCAGTAGCAAAGTCGGTTTTAACAAAGGATTTGCATTCAACCAAGGGCTTGTTGGCACCAATGCTTTCACCTGATAAGGACCATTCACCAAAGCTTGTGTCATGGCCGGGTTTTTGGTAAGCCCTGCCAGACTCCAGTGGATCACCCCTTCCCGGTTATCAGGCAATAGTGTACGCGCTGCCTCCACTTGATTAACAATTTCCTGAACATATTCCGGACCACGTCTGCCAACTGTATTGATACCTGGCCACAGGTGGCGTCCCAATGTATTCTCACTTTCCCACCATTTTAACAAAGCCGTATAGCTCTGTCTGGCTGGCTGTATAGGCCAATACAGCTGGGGAGCAAAATAGTCTATCCAGCCTTTGTTCAACCATAATTTAGCATCTGCATAAAGCATATCATACTGGCTGGAGCCCTGGATCCCTGCCGGATAACCAGGTTTCCAGATACCAAAGGGACTGATACCGAATTTCACAAAATTTTTCTCTTTCTTAATATCCTTATAAATACGTTCGATAAAGGTATTTACGCTATTTCTACGGAAGTCTCCGCGCGATAAATCCCCTCCATTACGTCTGTATTCATTGTAACTATCCGAATCCGGAAAATCCTGGCCACCATTATATTCCGCGTAAGGATAGAAATAATCGTCAAAATGCACACCATCGATATCATAACGTTTGACGATATCCATAACCACGCGCGCAGCATGATCCTGTGTAGATTGCTTAGATGGATCAAACCAATAATAGCCCTGTTTTAATTTGACAACCGATTCGGGCATTTTACGTGCCATAGAAGTCGAGGTAACAGCACCACCAGCAGTATGATGAGCACGATAAGGATTCAACCAAACATGCAGCTCAATCCCTCTTTTATGCGCCTGTTCCACCCAGAAATCAAGTGGATCATAATAAGGAGATGGAGCCTGTCCTTCTGTTCCAGTCAAAAAGAAAGACCAGGGCTCAAGATCACTTTTATAAAAAGCATCGGCTGATGGACGCACCTGAAAGATTACGGCATTAAAATTATTATTTTTCAAAAAATCCAGAATGCCGATCGCTTCCTGTTGCTGCTCGGCTGTACTCAGGTTGTTTTTGCTCGGCCAATTGATATTTGCAACAGAGGCCACCCAAGCTGCACGGAACTCGCGTGGTAACACAGGGAGATCAACCACAATTTCCTTCTTCTTTTCTGCAACTGGCTGTTCTTTTGTTTCAATTGTGTTTTTCACCCGTTCGCGCTTGGGCACTGTGGGGGGATCTTTTTTTACAATTTCGACATTTGTAGTTGTGGTATTAACAGGCTCCTGTTTTTTATTTTTCTTGGATGAACAAGAAGATAAAACAAAAAGTGCTGTTGCCAAAAATAATAGGGAACGTTTCATCAAGCTATAGAATAGTGTTTTTTCAAAATAACGAACGAAGATACATATAATATTGGTCAATGTCGGTCAATTGGCCAATCTTCTCCGAAATGGATCAATGCTTTAACTCACCTTTGAAAATCACCTGCTCCAACCTAAAGTCGTCGTTAAAGACAATGACATTCGCTATGCTTCCAGCATTTAGATTTCCGATATCCGTTCGTTTTAGCAGGTTTGCCGGATACACCGTCGCCATTCGGATCGCTTCATCGCGTGGTATGCCTACCTTTTGCACGGCATTTTTTACCCCCTCAAGCAAGGAGATTGCCGCTCCTGAAATGGTGCCATCAGGCAGGGAATAATAGCCATCGTTCAATACGTGATGATAGATGTCTTTATCGCAGGCGGCTACAGCATCTGTAATCATAAACAGCCGCTCGGCCATCTGACGTTTCGCAATTTTTACGGCTTCAAAGCTGACATGATGTCCGTCGACAATAATACTTGCTTGTGCAGTCGGATGATTAAAAATTGCGCCGACTAACCCGACTTCGCGATGATGTAACGGCGACATGGCATTAAACAGGTGGGTACTTGTTGGAATCCCCAGATCATAACCGTGGGTACCTTCCTCAAAAGTCGCATCACTATGTCCGGCACTGAGCAATAGATTATAGCCCTGCAAATGCTGTAAGATATCATCAGCGAAACATTCTGGCGCAATGGTCATCATCTTGACAACCTGATTTCCGGACAAAAGATCGTCAATCTTTTCCTTTGTAGGCTCGATAATTAATTCCGCGGGATGCGCACCCCGTTTTTTAGGATTCAAAAAGGGACCTTCCAGATGCAATCCTAAAAATGCATCGTGCCGAAAGCCTTCTGCCACCCGAATGGCATCCTTAAATACGGGAATGGTATTGGTCGCTAAGGTCATCATAAAAGAAGTTGTGCCTTTACGGACCAAACCCTCAGCGATGCGTTCCAAAGAGGCTACACTACGTTCGGCAGAATACAAGTCCGATCCGTCACCATACAATTGAAGGTCAATCAGCCCAGCACAAATATTAGACCCGCCGACTGGATAACTGGTATAATCTGCAGGCACCTCATCATCATGGACAATCGCTACAATTTTACCTTCGCTGATCAGCAATGCTCTTTGCTCCAAAATCGACTCACCAGTGTATATTTTGCCACCAATTAATGCTATCTTATTATTCATATAAATTCTATTTCATTGCCAAGTTACTAAAATTCAAAAAAAACCTGTCACTTGCATAAGATTTTGTTTTGTAGTCTACAAGAAATCCGTTCAAAGTTTTTGATCTTTTCATTTTCACTTTCTAATTTACTGTTGTAACTTAGTTCCATGTACTTCTTTAGAAAGCGTAACGCCGATCGCCCCACAAATGGCAGCATAAAAGCTATGCATATTATTAATGCAACGGCCATTATTGTTTTTTTATTGGGCCTGATCTACAAAATATTTTTTACTTCCTAAACACTGTTATCCATGTCAAAAAAAGAAATTTTAAATACCGACAAAGCTCCTGCTGCAATAGGACCATATAACCAGGCAATCAAAGCCGGTAATACATTATATGTCTCTGGACAAATTCCTCTGGTTCCCGAAACAATGGAATTAATTTCATCGGGTGTGAAAGACGAAGCGCATCAGGTACTGAAAAATGTAGAAGCTATCTTGACCAATGCGGGATATACTTTTGAAGATGTTGTCAAAGCTTCGATTTTCTTAAGTGATATGGGCAATTTTACCTTAGTCAATGAAGTCTATGCCGAATATTTTAAGGAAGCGCAACCAGCACGTGAGTGTGTTGCGGTAAAAACCCTTCCTAAGAATGTAAATGTCGAAATTTCGGTCATTGCCTGGAAAGATTAATCCGTGGAAAATAACAACGAAACAGCAAGCCGCGGAAAATATCTTTTCGCGGCTTTTTTGGCCCCTTTTATCTGGGGATTTATGTCTATCCCTGTACGCTGGATACGCGGCTATCCGGCCGAAGATATTCTGTATTTTAGAATAATAACGGCGCTCCTGATCCTCTGGATATACCTGTTGCTGTTTCGAAGAAAAACCATGCAAGCTGATATTCGGAAGTTCCAACTTCTGCCTCGGGCGGGCAAGCTCCGCCAGACCTGCCTTACCCTACTCGCGTCGGCGTTCATCTTTGGAAACTGGTTTACCTATATTTATGCGGTCAACCATATTAGCATTCAGTCTGCGGCATTGGCTTACCTGACCTGCCCCCTGATCACTGCGGCGGGTGCCTACCTCATGCTCAAGGAGGAGCTAACGAACCAGCAAAAAACAGCGCTTTTTATTGCCTTTGGCAGCGTTTGTCTGCTTGCAAAAGGTTCGTTACATGATGTCCTCTGGGCTATTACCATTGCCACCTGTTACGCTTTTTATCTGATCGTACAACGGGTATCTACGGGTTTCGATAAACTCAATCAATTGGTGATCCAACTCAGTATATGTGCATTGGTTGTGATCCCCAAACTAATCTACAATCATCATGCAATTCCGGCAGAACCCATATTTTGGGGCACCATAATACTCATCGCATCGCTATTCACAATTATCCCCCTTTTCCTGAGCATGTATGCACTCATTGGCATTTCATCAACAACGACTGGCGTTCTGCTCTATATTAATCCGCTGATCGCATTTACTTTAGCCGCAACCTATTTTCGAGAATCCGTTTCTCCAATAAAATATATTGCTTACGGAATCATACTTGTCGCAATTATCCTTTTTAATATCAAAAACATCAAAGGGAATGTTTCCACATAGAAGCCGCATGCAAAACAATAGCTCATTTTTTATTTTAAAATCGCTCTTAAATCAAGTACACGGTTGAAATTAAACCGCTTATATCTTTCTGATGGTGAAAGACAGTACCAAAATCGCTACTTAAAAAAATGACAAAACACATAACAATATCAATACATTAACTATTAAAATCGCATTATATGTATCATTTTTGTTTCATAAAATTTTTGATTTTTGCTCAACTATAGTAAATTAGATCTTTATTAAGGGAAATCACACCGCTCTTTCTTCCTATAACTTAGGTATTGAATAGCATATACACTATTACAAATAATCACTTATTTTGCCCCCCGATTATTCAATATCTTCTCTTCTAACCAAAATGCTAAATGGAATTAGCCCATTTCATTAAAAATTTCACCGTTATGAAAATATGTATATAAAAAACTGAATATAACACATATACTATATGAATAACAAATTATACTCTACATTAAGGGTGTTAGGTATTGTTCCAACAATGCTTTTTTCAGCATCTTTATTGCACGCGCAAACCAACCAGGTAAAAGGAACGGTTATAGACGCAAAAACCAAAGCTCCTATTCCAGGTGCCACAATCAAAGTATTAGGTACTTCCAATGCAAGTTCTACGGATATCAAAGGCGCATTTCAGATCAATGTGGATGACAAGAATCGCATACTGAACATCAGTACAGTCGGTTACGAAAACAAAACGGTAACACTTGGTCCCGGCGAAACGACAGTGACGGTAAGTCTGGACGAACAGACACAGCAACTGGAAAGTGTGGTCGTTACTGCTTTGGGTATTAGCCGTGCACAAAAATCATTAACATACTCTACGCAACAGGTCAGTGGTGACGAATTAAACAAAGTTAAAAGCACCAACTTGGCGAATAATTTAAACGGTAAAGTTGCCGGTGTTAACATTGCTTCCAGCTCTTCTGGACCAGGTGGTTCAGCAAAAGTTATTTTGCGCGGCAACAAATCGGCTTCCGGTAATAACCAAGTCCTTTATGTTGTCGATGGGGTTCCGATCAACAACCAGACTTTAGCAAACCAGCCAGACGATGTATTCGGTGGACAGCGCGATGGTGGAGACCCGATTTCATTGATCAATCCAGAGGATATAGAAAACATCTCTGTATTAAAGGGCGCTTCCGCAGCCGCATTATACGGTAGCCAGGCCGCCAATGGCGTTATCCTGATTACAACAAAATCAGGCAAGCAAGGCCGCACAACGATCAACTTCTCATCAAGTGCACAAATAGAACAGGCTGTCTCGACACCTGAATTCCAAAACCAATACGGTCAAGGTTCAGGCGGTAAAAACAGTAATACCAGTGTATTTAGCTGGGGCGATAAAACCAATGGTGCCAACTATGATAATGTAGGGGAATTTTTCCGTACAGGTAGCAACTTTACCAATTCATTGACACTATCCGGAGGTAACGAAAAAAATCAAACGTACTTCTCTTATGCCAATACCCTTGCGAAAGGTGTTCTTCCAGAAAATGACCTGATGCGTCACAACTTCAATCTCAAAGAAAGTGCTTCATTCTTTGATAATAAGTTGACCGTTGAAGGAAGTGCTAATTACATTACGCAAAAATTGGATAATGCACCGACTTCGGGTTTTTATTACAGTCCATTAGTTGGAACCTACTTATTACCTCGAAGCTTAAATATCGCGGATTATAAAAACTACGAAACGTTTAACACAGGCCGTAATCTTTACGACCAAAACTGGTTTACACTTTCGGACGACGAAACTACGCAACAGAATCCCTGGTGGATTATGAACCGTAACTCAACCCGGTCTACACGCAATCGCCTGTTATTAAACGGTAGTGCGAAATATAAAATCGCACCTTGGATCAGCGTACAGGCCCGTGGTAGTGTCGACCGCACCAGCGAGGTATGGGATAGAAAAGCTTATGCCGGCACGCAACACATCTTAGCACGCGAAAACGGTGCTTATAGCTATACCAACACGACCATTACGCAACAATATGGTGATTTGATCGCCAATATGAACTTTAATATTGGTGATAAGCTACAGATCACCGGATTGGTTGGTACAAGTATCACCGATTGGAAAACAGAAGGTACTGATTTTAACAGCGGTAAAAATGGGCTGAAAATTCCAAATCAGTTCTTTATCCAAAATACCACAACGCCTGTTACGTCTACATTATCCGCAAACCGGAGACAGCTACAGTCGCTATTCGCATCGGCTAACTTAGCGTACGATAACTGGGTTTATCTGGACTTAACAGCTAGAAATGACTGGTCAAGTACCCTTGCCTATACCGGTACACCGTCTTTCTTCTACCCTTCTGTAGGTCTGGGTATTGTACTAAATGACAAGCTCAATCTACCCGAATTTGTCAATATGGCCAAAATCCGCGGTTCCTACGCAAAAGTCGGAAACGACCTTCCGCCTTACACCACATTGCTTACCAACCGGGTAGACCCTTATGCGGTATTAACGGTAAATGATATTGCTTTCTTGAAAGAATTAAAGCCAGAGAAAACAGCTTCCTTGGAGATTGGTACAGAATGGCGTATGTGGAATAACCGTTTGAATGTTGACGTTACTTATTACAAAACAAACACCACCAATCAATTTTTCAAAATTGCAGCTGGAAATGCATCCCTCAACAACATGTATGCGGTTAATGCCGGAGACATTCAGAATCAAGGGGTAGAAGCATTGGTATCGTTGGATGCGATCAAAAATGATGATTTCAAATGGACGACCAGTGTCAACTTTACGTACAATAAAAACAAAATCGTAAAACTTGCAGACGAGATCACTGAATTCACGCTAACAGGTGAAAGCCGCAATAACTTTGCTTCCAAACTGAAAGTCGGTGGTTCATTCGGCGATATCTATGGTCAGGATTTTGTACGTGATGGTCAGGGAAGAATTATCATTTCTGAAGATGGTATTCCACAAAAGAATAATACATTTACCAAACTTGGGAATTCCAACCCGATCTGGCAAATGGGCTGGAACAACAGTTTCAATTATAAAAATTTCAACTTAAGCTTCCTGATCGATGGTAAATTTGATTATCAGGTCATGTCGGTGACACAAGCATTGCTTGATGGTTACGGTGTTTCAAAAGTCAGTGGCGACGCTCGTGCCAATGGCGGCGTTAGTATCAATGGGGTTACACCAAGCGGTAAAGCCGTAACAACAGTCGATGCAGAAAAATGGTACACTTCCACAGCTGGTATGGGCCCTGTTAGCAGTCAATATATTTACGACGGAACGGTGGTGCGGTTGCGTGAATTGACTTTCGGTTATGACTTCAATATTAAAGACAGTTTCTTCAAAAAACTTCGCGTAAATGCTGTAGGAAGAAACCTATTCTATATCTCGAAAAAGGCTCCTTTCGATCCTGAAGTAACCATGTCTACAGGTAATTCCTTAAGTGGGGTGGATATCTTTATGATGCCGGCAACGCGTAACTACGGTCTTACACTAAATGCAACTTTCTAAACGGCCAACAATGAAATATCCACCGCTAAAAAATACCTATATCGGTAAACATGGCGAGGGTATTTTATATAGTCTTAAAATACAAACGATTAAAAGATGAAATTTAACATAAAAAACATATCCAAGTTCTCACTCGCTTTTTTAATGCTTGGCGGCACCTTAAGTAGTTGCACCAAGAATTTTGAGGACTATAACAAAAATAACATTGGCGTTACGGATGAGGATTTAAAAGGTGATGGCCAAGATCTTGTCATTTTCTTGCGAAATGCACAGATGTCTATCTACAATTTCTCAGGCGCAGGCGATCCCAACTCTTATCAAGTACAACAGAATCTGAACGCGGATGTATTTTCAGGTTTCTTCATGTCTCCTACGCCTTTTAATAGTGGACAGAACAACCTGAATTATGCCATGGTGAACGGATGGAATGGAGAACCATTTAAAGTACTCTATCTGAATGTCATTAAATCTATTGAAAAGCTAAAAAGCAATGGGCTTGCAGAAACATATCCAGCACTATGGGGCTCGGCTTTGGTGATCAAAGTAGAAGCGGCCAGTCGGGTGACAGATATTTATGGCCCTATTCCATATAGTAAAGTCGGCACCTCCAACACCGTTCCATACGACAAACAATCCGATGTATATGCTGCTTTCTTCAAAGAGCTTGATGAGGCTGTAACCGCATTGAAATCGTACAAAGCAGATAGTCCAATGGCTGCTAAAATTGACCAGATCGATCTTGTATTTCCGAATACAGATAATCAGGTCAGATTTAAAAATTGGTTGAAAATTGCCAATTCATTGCGCCTTCGTTTAGCGATGCGTTTGGTCAAAATCGATGCGACGTTAGCGAAAACACAGGCTGAGAAAGCATTGGATCCGGCAAATGGTGGTGTCTTGGAAAGCAATAGCGAAAACTTCAAGATCACTGTACCTGCAGATGGAACCTACAGCAATCCACTTTGGTTTATTTCCAAAAACTGGGCCGATACCCGTATCAATGCGACGCTTTCGTCTTATATGACAGGACTGAATGACCCGCGTATCTCCAAATACATGGCACCTGTCATTAAAGATGCAACCACAACAGCTTTCGCCGGTAAATACATTGGAATCCGTACGGGTGCTGATGGTATCGAAAAGGATAAATACCAAAAACTATCCGCTTTGAATACCGAAGGTACAACGCCTACTTTCGTAGCGACAACAGCACCGATATTAATGACTGCTGCTGAGGTTTACTTCCTACGTGCCGAAGCGGCATTGAGAGGTTGGAACAATGCTGGCGGAACAGCGCAATCACTTTATGAAAAAGGAGTGGAAACTTCCTTTACGCAATGGGGTGTAACTTCTGGTTTAAGCACTTACCTCAATGATAATACAAGTAAGGCAGCAGCTTACGAGGATCCGTTCAATGCGAAGAATAATGCAGAATCACCAAGTGCTCTTACAATCAAATGGAATGAGGGCGCTACCAACGAAGAAAAATTGGAACGTATTATCACACAAAAATGGTTGGCGATCTTCCCTGAAGGACAAGAGGCTTGGAGTGAATTCCGCCGTACAGGATATCCACGTCTATTCCCAGTTGTTGTCAACAATAGCGGTGGACTGATCGATACTAAAATACAGATCCGCCGTTTACCGTTCCCACAAAATGAATACAATACAAATGCAGCCGAAGTACAATCTGCAATCTCCTTGTTGGGCGGACCTGACAACGGCGGTACCAGACTTTGGTGGGATGTAAATAAGGGTAATTTCTAATCGAGAAATGATCCGAAATAAATCTTAAACGGGGCTGTCCAAAACGATTGGACAGCCCTGTTTTTATGCAATTAATATCTATCCTCCAGCTTTAACCAAGTCTCTTCTCTTCTCTTCTCTTCTCTTCTCTTCTCTTCTCTTCTCTTCTCTTCTCTTCTCTTCTCTTCTCTTCTCTTCTCTTCTCACGGCTACTGCGACATACTCCAAGTTCGCTTAACAAAAACTTAATAGAGACCTCCTGTAGCAGAGATCAAAAATTACCCGTTTAGTTAAAAAACCAAGAAGAATATTATGAAAAATCTTTCCATTTTGGGTATGACCACCCTCTTAGCCTGCAGCATGCTATTTGTTGTCTGTAAATCAGAATCACATTTAGAAAACCCCTACAAGGACAAAACAGAAAAGGAACTTGAGTCGCTTTCCAATGAAAAATACAGTAAAATAATTGCCTTCGCCAGCCCCAAAGCATGCAGTGATGCTACAGAATGGGAAATGATAGAAATACGGACAGTATGTGGGACAAGTTATCTTCCCTACCACAAATCCGTTGATAAAACAACCTTGCAGAATATGATCAATGACAACAACAAACTGATGGAAATATACCAGCCTATGATGGCTCCCCGAATAAATTGTATACCTTATCGCAAACCATTGAGCGTGATCTGTAAAGAAGGAAAAGCAGACATTAACTATGAAGAACCTGCTTCAAAATAGTTATACCAAGCCAATAAACGGCTCCACAAAAGCATAAATTTTCGTAATTTAGCCATTCAAGAAGAATGGCTGAATTAAGTTTAATTACCCCCATAGAATACCTCAAAGGTGTAGGTCCACAAAAAGCAGATGTACTCAAAAAAGAGCTACAGGTGTTTACCATTGGCGATCTATTGACACAGTATCCTTTCCGTTATATCGACCGTACGGAGTTTCATAAAATCCGGAAACTTCATCCTGATATGATGGCTGCACAGGTTCTGGGCCGTCTGGTTTCTTTACAGCTCGTGGGCGAGAAGAGAACGAAACGTCTTGTCGGTTCTTTCAAAGATGAAACCGGCTCCATGGAGCTTGTCTGGTTTCAGTCTATTCCATGGCTTCAAAAATCATTGAAAGTTGGTTCGGCCTATATTATTTATGGCAAGCCAAGCGAATTCAATGGTCAGCTATCCATTACCCATCCCGAAATGGATCTGTATAATCCGCAGGTAAAACAGATCGGCAATATGAGTTTACAGCCGGTTTATTCATCAACAGAGAAACTCAAAAAGTTCAATCTGGATACCAAAGGAATCCAACGCTTACAACAGACTGCATTGGAAACCGTATTTCGCACTATAGGCGAATCCCTTCCTCAGGATGTTCTCACTAAACATGGCCTGATATCGCGACAGCAGGCTTTCGCATCCATACATTTTCCAAGCGATCAAAAGGAGCTTAATCAAGCCATCAAACGCATCAAGTTTGAAGAACTATTCTTTATACAACTCAAGCTGCTCAACAACAAACAGCTCAATACTCAGAAGTTTAGAGGCCAGCGCTTCAATAAAGTCGGTGAAAAATTCAACACATTCTTTAATGAGCGCCTTCCGTTCCCGTTGACAGGTGCACAGAAGCGCGTTGTGAAGGAAATCCGTATCGATACCAATACAGGCGCGCAGATGAACCGTCTGGTGCAGGGCGATGTTGGCTCCGGCAAAACAGTTGTTGCCCTCATGAGTATGCTGCTCGCTGTCGACAATGGATTTCAGGCCTGCATGATGGCACCAACAGAAATCCTGGCGACACAGCATTATCATGGACTCAAGCAGCTCGTGGGCGATGACATCGTCAATATCAAGCTACTTACAGGCTCCACAAGCACGAAGGAACGTCGCTTGATCCACCAGGCACTGGAAGATGGCAGCCTGGATATTTTAATTGGCACCCATGCCCTGATCGAGGATAAGGTGCAGTTCAAAAACCTGGGCTTCGTTGTTATTGACGAACAGCATCGCTTTGGCGTAGAACAACGGGCCAAACTTTGGCGGAAGAATGTCATTCCACCGCATATGTTAGTCATGACAGCCACACCTATTCCACGCACACTAGCGATGACCATGTACGGCGACTTGGACATCTCCGTGATAGACGAATTACCTGCTGGGCGTAAACCAATCAAGACTGTTCACTTTTTTGAAAGTTCGCGTTTGCGGATGTTTGGTTTTATGCGCGAGGAGATCGCCAAAGGCAGGCAGGTCTACTTGGTATATCCCCTTATCAAGGAAAGCGAAAAACTGGATCTGATTTATTTAGAAGCAGGCCTTGAGAACTTGCAACGCGAATTTCCACTACCACAATACAAGATCAGTATTGTTCACGGCAAGATGCCCGTAAAAGATAAAGACTTTGAGATGCAACGATTTGTCAAACATGAAACGCAGATTATGGTTGCCACCACCGTTATCGAGGTTGGAGTTAATGTTCCCAATGCCTCGGTCATGGTCATTGAAAATTCCGAACGTTTTGGATTATCCCAGCTGCACCAATTGCGTGGCCGCGTAGGCCGTGGTGCCGAACAGTCTTTCTGTATCCTGATGTCGGGCAATAAGCTGAGCAAAGAAGGACGATTAAGGCTGGATACAATGGTGCGTACCAATGACGGGTTTGAGATTGCGGAAGTCGACCTACAGCTACGTGGTCCGGGCGACATATCAGGCACGCAACAGTCGGGTGTACTTGACCTCAAGATGGCGAACCTAGCGACAGATCAGGCATTGCTTACCGAATGCCGTAACACCGTCATTGCTATCTTCAAAGAAGACCCAACACTACAAAGTGAAAAGAATCATCTGCTGCGAAGCTTCCTGGCAAGAAAATCCGATGGCATTGCCTGGGATAAGATTTCTTAACCGCATGTCATTTTCGAAATAAAAAACGGGGTCAGCAAATCAATCGACAACGTGTTTAAGGGAATAAACAGAGCGCGTTGGAATCTAAAGGCCGCTCTTCAACATAAATAGGATGCGAATTGTTTTTAATTAGCGCTTGAAGACAATTTATCTTTTTTGTAAATAAAACCAAATTTATTTACTTTTGCATCATTATGAACATGATATAGAAAAATATCCCTTCTTTTACTAGGCAAAAGATGGCGACCGAACGCTTACATATTTTGAGTTGCCCTGGTAAGCAAATCACAGGAAATTTATTGGTTAATGGAGAATTATGTCATAATCGGCATCCAAAAACCGGGCTTGCGAGCTCATTGAAAATAATTAAAAAGTGAACGTATAACAAGAGGTAGGCAATAGCATACAGTGTAAAGCTTAATGACCTGCCGACTTCACTTGAAAGACTTAATAGTACAAAATGGCCAGATTTAAAATACACGATACAGCTATAAAACCCGAAACAGCCGTCTTGGTGAGTGTCATCACGCCAAGTGTGACGGAGACAAAAGCAAAGGAATACTTGGAGGAACTTGAATTTCTTGTACAGACTGCCGGTGGCGAGACCAAAGGTATGTTTACACAGAAACTGGGCTTCCCAGATCGCGCTACATTTGTCGGTAGTGGAAAGCTGGAAGAAATAAAAGCATACGTCGAAGCCGAGGAAATCGACATCGTTGTTTTCGACGATGAGCTTTCACCTTCGCAGTTGCGCAACATTGAAAAAGAACTGAAACGCAAGATATTGGACCGCTCCAATCTCATCCTGGACATCTTTGCCCGTCATGCCAAAACAGCACAGGCGAAGACACAGGTGGAATTGGCACAGCTGCAATACCTTTTACCTCGTTTGACCCGTATGTGGACCCACTTGGAACGTCAGCGCGGGGGTATTGGTATGCGCGGTCCGGGTGAGTCACAGATCGAGACCGATAGACGGATCATTCTGGACAAAATTTCCTTGTTCAAAGAACGCCTAAAAGCAATCGACAAGCAAAACGAGACACAACGAAAAAACCGTGGTGAGATGATCCGTGTAGCTTTGGTAGGTTATACCAATGTCGGAAAATCGACGATCATGAATATGATCTCCAAGTCTGATGTATTGATCGAGAATAAACTTTTCGCGACATTAGATACGACAGTACGTAAAGTTGTTATCGACAACCTTCCTTTTTTGCTTTCAGATACCGTTGGTTTTATCCGCAAACTGCCGCATCACTTGGTGGAATGTTTCAAATCCACATTGGATGAAGTTCGGGAAGCCGATGTCCTGATCCACGTGGTCGACATCTCCCATCCGAATTTTGAAGATCATATCCAGGCGGTAAACGAAACATTGAAGGACCTTAAAGCGCTGGACAAACCGGTGATTACGGTATTTAACAAAATTGACCTTTATAAACCAGCCGTCGAAGAAGGACACGATGGCGAGGAGATCGAGGTAACGTTGGATGATTTCCGTAATTCCTGGATGGCAAAAAATTCAGATCCCGCAATCTTTCTGTCAGCAACAAATAAAACGAATATCGAAGAGTTCAAACAAAAACTTTACGATATCATTGTGAAGATGCACAATGAACGTTATCCATACAATAACTTATTGTATTAATTTTGACAAACAATGCTGTGAATGGACCTTATGTCCATTCACAGCTTAAAAAAACACGAAATGAACAAAAAGGTGCAGTTTCAAGATTGGGGTCTTGTCGATTACCAAGAAGCCTGGGACAGACAAGAATCCATCTTTAAGGGAGTATTGGACATTAAGCACGACAATAGGGTCAACGCGACAGCAACCAGTACCCCGAATTACTTGATCTTTACAGCACATCCCCATGTTTATACCTTGGGGAAAAGCGGGCACGAAGAATACTTGCTGTTAGATGAAAAAGGGCTCGAAGAGAAAGAGGCCAAATTCTACAAGATCAACCGGGGTGGCGACATTACCTATCACGGTCCGGGACAGATTGTCGGTTACCCGATCCTGGATCTCGACAACTTCTTTACCGATATACATCTTTATCTGCGTACACTGGAAGAGGCCATCATACTAACCTGTGCTGATTTCGGTATCGAAGCCGGGAGATATCCCGGGTTTACCGGTGTATGGATAGAGCCCGATAAACCGACCGCACGCAAAATCTGTGCGATGGGGGTTCGCGCTTCACGCTGGGTGACCATGCATGGTTTTGCATTCAATGTCAACACAGACCTCGACTATTTTGGCAACATCATTCCTTGCGGTATCGACGATAAGGATGTAACGTCTTTAAAGCGGGAACTTGGCAAAGAAGTCGATATGGAAGACGTGAAAGAAAAATTGAAAGGACATATTGCAAAACTCTTTGAAATGCAAGTAGTCTAATTTAAGATTTCAATAACATCCAAAGGCCCTTTGAAAGCGGAGTTTTAATTCCCCTTCAAAGGGCCTTATTTTTTGAGCATCCCTGTTCATGCTCGTTAATAAAATCCTTGCTAACATCACAAAGGAAGGACATTTCAAACGCTTGGAAGTCTATACTTAACCCCTACACAATTTCGGAGCATTAACAATAATACATGCACTCATAGCTGGCCAGTTTTCCTTCGACAAATTTGAAAATAAATAACCCGGCATCGCCATTTTGAATATAGTACGTATGTGGCGTTGAAATCCAATCTGCCGAAAGCAGTTCACCAAAGTGGTTTACAAAGTCTTTTTCTGCGTAATTGGCATCCATTCGCTCGTTGCCCATGACAATGGTTTCGCCATCACTAAAAAATAGCTTATATATCGAACCGACCACTTTCCCTTTATAGTTTTCTTCGAAAGCTACGATCATATTCGGTGTTTTATAGTAATACCGCGGCTCCCAGCCACATTCGGGCATATCCGGGATTTCGGAAACCCGTTGTAAAGCGAGTTGCTTCATCTGAGCATCCGTAATTTTGCCGTCAGATAACGACACTCCTTTCCATTCGAAATGGAAATTCAGCGCTTTCAGTTTCTTGGCATAAACTTCGGACTGGAGCTCATTTTGGAATTTATTGGCCAAGAGTAATTCAAAGTCTATATCAACTTTGGGATCTACTATTCCCGCTTGAGCATAAGATTCCTTCCAATAAGTAAGGGCCTGTTTTAATTTGGGATACTTGGTCCAACCGATCTCACGCAGGCGGCCAACTGCTGCCAGCTCTTTCTCCTGGTCCTTTCCTTTTATGGCCAGATATTCTCTTAGCACCTTGTCATACGTTAGTTCTGACCCCAAAAATTTCATCTGAATATACTCCGGACTTTCATGAAAGTGGTCTCCGATGTAGACCCATCCATCTGTGTAGAGCGGCACATAATCGATACATACCATTTCATTGAGCCCTGCCCTACGCACAGCGGTACTTGTTGTATTAGGAGCCTTACGCACGCGCAATTGCGACACCTGCACATAGAAATGTGGGCATTGGGCATCTGTTGTTCCGCGATAGAAATATTGTTTTGGCTCGCCGGCAGATCTTTTTCCGAACATTGCACTTTTGAGGGGCTGACGGTCAATATAGCCGATATCCCCATTACTCACCTGCACCTTATACTGTGTATTGGTGGAATCTAGCAGGTAGACAGGAGCCTCGGTCGGAAAAACCCCCAAGAGGTCTTTACTGTTTCCTGCTTCACGGTAAAGGTGCCCCCATGTTGAGGTATACATTGGGCGCTGACCCGCAGCCTGTGCTACTGCCTGATGCACAAAACAAGCTAAAAGCAGACAGCATATAACAAATACTTTTTTCGACATAAAATTAATTCTTTGAATAAAGGACTAGTGGTCGTTCCATTGCGATCAACCGCAGGGAACGAGACATCTATAAATGCAACAGAAACTTTTTCTGGCTGCCGGTCAAACATGCACCGTTACAATAACGAAATTAAAACAAAAAGGAGGCCAATGAAATCACCGGAATCAGGTATTTTTTGGAGAGGAGATTATTTGGTTTCTAAACTACGCGATATGGCTATTTGCGTTGCAATAAACTCACCTGTCCTTCTAATGACTGGATTGTTTTTTCCTGTGCCTTGACTGTTTGCTCTAAGGCATTGACCAGCTGCCTATAAATTCCGAGGCCTTCGGCAGTAGAAGGAGCTGTTTCGGCAGGTGGAGCACTTACCACATTCCTCTCATCCTTCCGCATCATAGTTCCTTCCCCCATGAGTAACCAGGCCGGACTAATGTCGGGATGTTTAGACAGTATAGCAACCATGGCATCGGAGCTGAGTGCAGTATTTTTCTGCCCTCCCTTAAAGTTTGCATAGGAAAGTTGCACATCTTTGAAAAATTCGGTTTTGCTGATCCCTTTGGTTTCAGCAATAAGCAGCACACGTTCCTTTACATTCACCTATAGCTTTTTTTTAAATGTTGGCTGTTTATTTATTTCTTAACGATTTTATTTCCTGCTCTTGAATCGACAATAATCGCTCCAACGAAATAATTGTCTTCTCTTGAGATTTAATTGTGATATTTTGTGACGATATAACCTGTTTTAGTGAACTGACAACGGCATTAGTAACGCCTTCAATTTCATTTGTCAGATAGCCTTCCCGCTCCTCTTCCTGCGCAAGAATAGGCTTTAGCATCTCGCCTTCGCCTTTTAACAACCAATCGGAAGAATATGCAGGATATTTTTCAACAATACTAATTAACCATTTCGCCTGTACATCTGTATTGTTGGTTAAGGCACGTGTAAATACGCCTCTACTGGCTCCAACGGCAGTTTCAAAGGCTGTTACGCTCAGTCCTTCTCTATCTGCAATAACTTTAATTCTCGTTAAAAAAGAACTCATAATCAATAATTATCAATATAAAATTTGTTTAATCGAAAATTAGTGTTTAAATTAGCTTAACTATTGATAATTATAAACACAACATTAACCAAAAAAACTTACAAATGAAACCGATAAGGCTTTAGATCAGGTGCACGGATCGTTATTAGCCCTACGCAGCAGTTTCATCAACTTTAAAACATATAATCTGATGAAAAATACGCAAAAGAAACTAAAAGCGAAACATTTTCGCTATTTAAGCAAGGATATAGTCAAAAATCCAATGATCTATATCAGGGATTTCTATCGCTATGGAACAAATATTATTTACTGGGTGAATCATATTCAGCTTTTTGTCAACGCAGCAACTGTCCCCGAAATGGCAGATCACAATTTTGCTGAAAACGGATATCATTGCAAACAAATGATCAAACAGATTGAAGTGGCTTTTGTAATTTTTCATCAATGTCAACTCTCTATACAAGAAACGCCATTGAATTTCTTTTCGACAAAAGAAGACTACCACAATTATCTATTTAAACTGGAATATACGACCAACGGACATATAGATCCTTCTGACACCATCAGTAAGTTTTTCTCATATCAATCTCTTCAAAAATGGTATGAAACAATGGATGATATCATGCACTATCTAACGGTATCCGACTCAGGTAACTACGAATATTTTGGCGATCAAATTATGGCCATACGAGAATTGCTGATGCGACTCGCATTCGCCCTACATTATATCTATGAAGATGAAGGAATATCCTTAAATGTTCCATGCTATGTAAAAGCTATAAATGATGAACCTCATCAGTCTACCAAAGAGAAAACTAAATTACGGCAAATCATAGAAGAAAGTATTGATAAAAAATATGCTCAAAAAGAAGTGCAGGAAAACAGCAATGATATTGAAGACAGCCAAAACTCACACATATCAGAAATCCCCGTAAGCGAAATAGCAACTTAGAAACAATAAACTAACGCTTTTAAAGCACCAAAGATCAATGAAATCCGCATAATTTATTCAACCAAAATGCAACGAATTCATGAATACAGCTGAAAAATAAACTATGCATGAGTAATTACGAGGGGAATTAATAAATGGCATTAGGCTCGTTGAATATTGCTTAAAACAGCGCTTAATAAAGACCTAGTTTGTGCGTCCACGAAGGTACTCACAAAGTTTCAGCTCAACAGCGCCTCTCTGGTGTAGTATAAATAACTGAATCAAAAAAAACAATTGATAATCAAATAACTTAAGAAGATGAAAAAGAAAAGCAGAAAAATAACATGGAGAGAATTTAGATACCTCCGTAAAGGCCAATTCAATAATCACTTGTTGACCCTCAAAAAATTTTCAGAGGATAAAAAAACTTGCAGTAAAAACTTCTTGCATTTTATCAACATGTGTTTATGCAAAGAGATCCGCTGTAAGGATTTTAACTCAACGCATGCTTATCTAGAACTCGGTAAAGCGATCGATCTTGCTTGGCTGATATTTAACAAATCCGGATTAAGAAGAAAGAATAAAAAATATGTTCTTCCAAACCATAGCGACGAGATTGACTGCTCCTGTAATTATCGTCTAGGAGTATATCCTCCCGATTTTTTAACGAAAATGTTTAGCTACCAAAGTCACAGAGACTGGTATACCGCTATAGACGAACTTCTCTTTTCCTACTTGGACCCAAGTTTTAGTTGCACTTTTTTAAGTTATTCAGAAGATCTCATACCTCTTCAAGAAATACTCTCAGATCTCCCAATTGTTTTGAAAACCATACATCTAAATGAAGGAAAAATAGATAAATAACCACAACACCAAACCAATTTATTATGAACACCGATATTAACCCTATTATCGAAGCAATACTTCGTGCTGTTGCCGTCGATGAAATTTACCAATGGACTTTTGACCACGATGGTAAAAAGTATCAGATGTTACAAGTCAATCTTACGTCAAATGCCGGAATTCGATTTTCCGATGCAAACAGTCTGATAAACAAAACCGTTGGTTCCTATCCCAATGTGTATATCAATGTGAACTTCACCCACGAAATACAACAAAAAATAAATCAAGGTTTAGGCCGAGCCTATCTTATTTGCCAACCTGACAACCGCATTTATCAGAATCCTGTGCAAGATATACCCCTTGTCTTACCAAATAATAAAAGTGACGAAGTCATCGAAAAAACACGGACATATATCGATAAGGAAAAGGGCAAGATTCGATCTTTTATAGATGGCTACAATTTCTATTTCGAGCATAAAAATTATGCGCACGCAGCATTCATGCTACACCAAGCGTTAGAACTTGCATTTCGAACAGCAGAAAATATCCTCGTCGTTGAGGATAAAAAGTCTCATTCGCTAAAAAACCATATAAACTATCTTAAAGCTTTCGACGATCGCCTCAGCACACTAGCTGATAAAAACGAAGACAAACAAGCTTTGGAGAAAATCAACAAGGCTTACATTGACTATCGATATCACTTTGACTATTTTATCGATGAAGATGTTTTAGAAACAGCCTATCAGATTGCTATCAATACATTAAACTGGATCTACGATTATTCCAATCTTTTATTCAAAGAAATTAAGTCAAAACTTAACCCAGTCCCAGCTGCTAACAACGAAGTCGAAAATTGCAAAAATAACAATGAAATATACAAACAAAACTATTGTAACGCCAATTATCGAGACCTCATTTTAAACGCTATAGAGCACTATTGCACTCCTGCGCTGGTAGTATGTTTCGGTTATGATTCTGATCATCACAACTATCAGAATGCGCTCCGAAGGGCAAAAAATGATTGTATCACGCATGCCTACTATATTTTTGTTGCTTATGATATTTTAAGCGCCGAGATCAATAATCTAACGCAGCTCATAACGGATTTGCTCCCCAACAATGTATCGCTTACGCTCGCCCCTGAAAACACCACCACTTTCAGCAAACAGCTTTCAAAAGGTCATCCCTTTTTTCTTTCGCTCCTGAAAGCCGGTGACATCTGGTTTCAGAATCCATCAATAGCAAATATCGATCTGGAAAGCATCGTTGCCCCACAGCTTAATCTGGATTATGTACATCAACAATGGAAGACGCGCTATAATAATGCGCGCACATTATATTTACCCTACGAGGAAGACTGGTCGTCAATAAGCATCGAGGCCTCATATTATATGCTATCGCAAGCGTTGGAGCAGGCTTGTCTCGGGGTAATCAATTCCGTCATCCAATACAAACCGCAACGTGTCAACCTGACTTTTCTAATGACACTCTGCAAATTGATAGTCCCTGATGCCTACGCAACATTCTGCCTTGACCATGAGGAACATTTCGCCGCTTTTAAGAATATTACGGAAGCACAGCAGGAATTTAGATATAATGCAAATTACAAAGGAGATCCACTAACAATCATAGAATTGCAACAACGCACAAAAACATTTATCGAAAAATGCAACAATGAGATGGAAATCTATTTTGAGAAAATTTACAGCCAACAGCTGCTCGAACAAGTTGAATAAAAGAGATTAAAACAGAAGCCTGAGCACCATGATTCAAATGCTATCAAAGACCAATAAACGTTCTAAAATTATCCCTTGATATTACCTGAACATCTGCACTATATGCTTCTACAAAATTTGATGGTATTTTTGCTTTCGCCTTAGGATTCCATTTAAATTCGTAGCCAGTTATTTTACCATCCGCTTCTTCTACGTAATCAATTTCTTGCTGCTGTTTTGTTCGCCAAAAGTACTTATTAACAAAATGCCGGCTATAACTGTTATGTTTTAAGCGTTCACCAAAAGTAATGCTTTTCGGTGAACAAACTCACCAAAAAGCATTACTTTTGGTGAATACACATCCGTAGTTTGGTGGCCCACATTTCGATCAATACGATGATCGCGATCATCGCGATAAATAAAGGAAACAAGCTATGCATACGAGTTCATAATTTATGGATCCAGAGATATCCTTTTCCTAGTGTAAAGATCTCAAATGGAAATTAAAAAAACTCATGGTCATCTTATTTTTTTCTGTACCCTTATTTTAACTGCAGTCTGTACCTAAACAGCATCCTGTACCCTTCTTAAATTAGCAAAAAGATTTATTCTTATGGCGACAACTGCAAATCAACCGTATCTGATCAGACAAGTGGATCTTTCTGATTTAGCGCTTATCAAAGAAATACTCAACAAAAAACAACTGGATACAGACTCGATAGGCATGCCTTTTATGGCACTCGATCAATGTAATCAATTAACAGCTTTTTCGTCCGTAACAATCTGCAAAAAAAATCTGTTATCGATCGAAATTACCTACGAAGCTCCTATTTCGGACACGCTCTCCAAAGTATTCACGGAAAAAGCACAATCCTTCTTCGAGCACCAGTTGATTGACCTATTTGGTTCGGAAGAATTGCTCAGAAAAGGAATCCATCGATATAACAACTGGTTAAATCAAAACAGAAACAGTAAATTAGCATAAGCATGGAGCAGCAACTGTTATATAAGAAAATAGCCAATATTGTTGAGAGCCAGATCAAAAATGGCTCTTTGGTCTATGGAGATCGTTTGCCCTCTGTCCGGAGCGCTCAGAAGCTATACAATGTAAGTTTAAATACAGCAAAAAGCGCCTATATGGAATTAGAGAGTAGATCTCTCATTGAGTCACGACCAAAATCAGGCTATTTCGTTAGTCGGTCGGGGCTTCGTCGGATGGCTATTCCTTCTATTTCCACGTTTAAAATCGACGAAAAGAAACAAGATCCTGCAGCATTGATCGATAAAGTTTTTCACTCCCTGGAAGACAAGGAAATTACACGCTTTTCACTGGGTTTACCCAGCGCATCATTACTTCCGATTCAGAAACTCAATAGATGCATTATAGAGTCGGTTCATGAACTGCATGATTACGGTGATCAATACGGACAGGTACAGGGAAGTCCAAGCTTGCGGAAAGAAATTGCCAAATGGTCATTGGTACTTGAAGGAAAAATAAGTGACGAGGATCTTATTATCACATCGGGTGCCATGAATGCGATCTACAGCTGCCTTCGGGCTGTCACTAAACCCGGCGACACCATCGCGGTGGAAAGCCCCCTTTATTTTGGTTTTATTCAGGCCTTTCAACTACTGGGACTCAGAACCATCGAGATTCCGACCCATCCTATTACGGGAATTGAATTAGATGCCCTGAAAAAAGTTATTCATAAAATTGATGTCTGTTGCTTCGTTACCAACTTTAGCAATCCACTGGGCGCGCTCATGCCCGATGAGCATAAAAAGGAGCTGGTCAAACTGCTCGCCCATCACCATATCCCATTGATTGAAGACGATCTGTATGGAAACATCTATTTCGGTTCGTCACGGCCCAAGCCATGCAAATATTTTGATGAAGAGGGACTGGTGATGTGGTGTGGATCATTTACCAAAGTATTGGCGCCAAGTTTTCGGCTCGGATGGGTTGAGCCCGGGCAATACAAGGATAAAATCCTAAAACAAAAACTCATACAGACGATTTCGCAGCCTGCAATTTATCAAGAGGCGGTTTCCAAATTCTTACAGATCGGCAGGTACGACCATCACCTCAATAGCTTCAGAAAAAAACTGTACAGCAATTATATCAATTTCAGAAACAGCATTGAGGCCCATTTTCCGGAAAACACAAAAATGTCACAGCCTGAGGGTGGGTTTGTACTTTGGCTAGAGATGGACCCTAAAATAGACTCGACCCTGCTCTACGATTATGCCCTTAGGCAAAAGTTGAGTTTTGCTCCAGGAAGGATGTTTACGCAGCATGATCAGTTTAAGAACTGTATTCGGCTCAACTATGCCGTGGACTGGAACGAAAAGACTGCACAGGATCTGATGCGCCTTGGGCGATTTTTCAAAGCTGTACGCTAAGAAAGCCATACTCCAAGTAAATCAATCCCAGTCTATTTCATCAACATCATCGGCCTGAACGAAAGGAGGAATATCATTGGGACCTTCTTTGGAAAAATTACCACTTTTCCATCAAGGATCAACATGGCATCAAAGATTTTTCCCAAGCCTTACCCTATAAACGTTCCAAGGGCACCTTGTGAGCGCCCTTGGAATTAAAAAACGAAGTGTACTTACTTCGCAGAGAGAAAAGAATCTTTGTTAACGAATAGTCTCAAAGAATTTTTTAGTCTTGTTATAGGCGATTATACCGATGATACCGATCATAAGCCATAAAAAGTCTACCACAAAAATATCACGCTGTCCATTGCGAAATGTATCCCAGATCCAGTTACCAGTTATAAAACCATTGACTAGTGGAATAAAAAATGCCAATATGCTTCCAACCAGCAATGTTTCGCGATTGGTGCGTCGAATGCTTCTCCGTATAATATAATACAGTGAAAGTACAAGCCAACTATAGAAATACACACGGTAAATAAAATCCTGATTAACCTCTGGGCTCAATTTAATGGCAATAAAAGTCAATGCTGTGACAGGCAGCATCGTCAGACATATTGCCGTGAAGATATTGGCCGCCCAGAAATTGAATTTTCGCTTTCGTGGAATTACGTTGTTTTTGTCACGTGCTACCAGCCAGATTAATATACCAGAGATAATGACTAAACAGCCCATAACACCTAAAATAAAGTATACCATCTTAAGCGGATAACCGCCATAATCTCCATAATGCAGGCGATATAAAAGGCTGCGGACACCATCGGCATAAGTAGCTTCACTGATCGGGGATTTTTCGGCAACCACCTTATTGTCGGCCGCTCTCACAGACAATATACCCGATCCAGCAAAGCTCTTATTAAACTGCGGCTCCAGCTCCATGACAACATGCATATTGGAATCTGCATAGTTTTTGATCGTAATGCGCTGAAAATCGGATTCAGGCCATTTATATTTTGCCAGATCCAAAAATGGAGCGATCTTAATGTCTGCTTTTAAAGGTTTGTAGGTATAAGGAAAATCGGTCTCGGCACTAACCCCCATCTCCTGATACATTTTTTGTTGATCACCATCATACAACAACTTACTCAGCGGCAAAGCCAGGACAGAATTAATGATCAAAAACGTACCTGTTACCGCAAAGATAAATTGAAACGGAAAACCAATAACACCCAATGCCGTATGCATGTCGGTCCATACCGTTTTCCATTTACTGAAGGGTCGGAACACGAAGAAATTTGAGACGATCTTGTCCCAATGCAACAATAATCCTGTAATAAGAGCAAATAGGAAAATAAAAGCGGTAATTCCAGCAATAAGATAACCAAAGGGGGCTATACCTACGCGAATTGGCACCTGATTGAGCTGAGCCATGAAGTGTAAGCGAAACAGAAATTCGCCCATATCGTAATTCTGCGTATAATCACCTGACTTCTTATTTGCAAAATTATAGGTAAAGTTCTTTGAATCATCATCGCCACCTCTTCTGCGGCCCTTCTGTTTTGCTGCTTTCTGTTCAGGCGTTACCTTTGCTAGATTTTCTTTGTTGAGGATGCTATCGTTAGATGCACTCAAGCCCACATAGGCTGAGGTCCCTTCCCGGTGCATATAAAAAGTGATATCGCGTCCATGCAAATTTGTTTGTCCTTGGAGTGAATCGAGCAAACGATCAAAGTTTTGATGATCTTCGCGATAGGTCTTATAGGATGTATTATTCTGCCAGGCAGCAATTTCATCCCTAAAAAATGCAAATGATCCCGCAAAAAATATTACATACAGGATGGCGCAAATAATAATGCCACTAATGGTATGCGTATTGAAATAGATATTATAATTTCGGTTATTCATGGCCAATTACATGTTGAAAAAATAAGGCAGCGAAAAAACTGCAGCCAAGAGTAAATATAGTCCCCATATTTTCCATCCGTTCTTTGCAAGGAAGGCCAACAAGAGCAGTACTGCCCATAGGAGATAGCCCGTGAAGCAAGCCGTGACAACAACATCCTTTTTCTCAAAAACATGTGTGACCAAGACGTGGAAAGAGATCATGACAACATAACCACCGATAAATCCGGCTGTAATTTTCAAGAAGCGCTGAAAGGGCGTACTGAGGTATTTTTTATTAGCAGGCATATTTTATCGGTTAGGAAATCAATAATTCAACACAAAGGCTAAATACATACAATCCCACAATTGGGTATAATTTGATATAGCGATAAGGATTCAATAGGACAACAAGACACATCATGCACATGAAATAGGCGAAAAATGCAAAAAAGCCCGCGCCAAATCCTTGCATATAGAGAACAGTGCCAAATGGAAAGAGTAGTAGTAATATACTCAAAGTGCGCACAAACTTAGTTTGTGCGCACAGTTTTTCCAGCCATTGTGGCCTAGGGCCAAATTTCACCTTTTTGCTCGTGTTGTAAAAAAGGTATGCTCCAAAGAGTATAACGACTAGTAGTGTACTATACATCGATTCTATAATTTATCTATATCGGGCCGTTAAAATTTATAGGTAATTCCCATACGGAAATTACGTCTAGCTTCTACGATATAGGAATAATAATCCACACCTCCTAACTTCTGAACAGCTGCACTCGCTTTGGAGATCGATCCAGCAGTTAACAATTTCCGATTGTCCAAAACATTATTGATCACAACAGAGATGTTATACTTTCCTTTTTGAAAACTAATACCCGCGTCCGTACGTAAATAATTCTTAAAATTACTCTCTTTCGTTGTTCCTACGGCACGGTCAAACATCCCTTGAACACTCCCCATAAAGCCAAGCCCACGAGCCTTTCCATCCTGAATACGATAAGAAACAAATGCGTTAGCAGTATGTTTTGCAGTATTAGGCGTGATATTACCTATATTTTCTTCTTTCGTATCTTTTGAGATCTTAGAATCTGTCAATGCATAATTTGCATTAACATTCAAGCCCCTAATTATTTCACCAGTGACATCGAATTCGATACCTTTACTTCTAGTCTCTCCCAATTGGGTCTGGAAAGATACACCGTTAACGACATGGCTAGGATCGGGGTCAGCTACCAGCGCATTTTTACGTGCAATGGTATATGCACTTAATGTGGATATCCATTTTCCACCCATCCACTCCTTCTTAATTCCGGCTTCCAAATCATTTCCACGGATCGGTTTGAACGTATTTCCTTCCCAATCCGTACCAGCGACAGGAACAAACGATTGATCAAATAATCCATACACACTCATGGACTTGTCGATAGAATAACTCAACCCTACCCGCGGAGTAAATGCTTTATCAGTTCTGTCTGCGGCTGCCGTTTTACCTATCGTCTCGTTAATTGTATATCGTAAGCCAAGAGACAAACGCAATTTCTCGTCCAAGAATGCCAACTCATCATGTGCATAGAATGACATGTAGTTTGTCGAAGTCACATAGTTGCTTCCTCCTGCACGCACCTTTACACTCTGTGAACGATCCAATGTAGGGAATACACTTCCTGGGATACCATATTTAGGATCATAGACATTAAGCGGAGCCGAAGGAATAGAATCTAAGATTGTTCTAAAATCACCCCAAAATTTCTTATTACCATAATCTGCCCCCACTAAAATTCTATGACGAACGCTTCCAGTATATTCTTCCCCATTTAAAGAAATCTGACCGAAACTATTTTCGCCATGCTCATCACCGATACTATAATAACGTGGCATATCGCCATTGGCTTTCATATAATTCAACCAGGTACTCGTCGCTTGCATATCAAAATTAAAATAAGCCATCTGAGCATGCAATTTCCAGTTTTCATTCAGCCTGTGGTCCAAGTAGATATAAGCACTATGGTCTCTTAGCTTACCAGGTTCCATGGAAGGATCTGCATAGAAGAAATCATTGGCAATACCTGGATCGGCAAAACCTTTTGGTGAAAAAGTATAATTACCATTTGCCAGGTACGAAGATCCTTGGTAGGTATATTCAAATGTTAAACTCGTCAAAGAATCCACTTTGTAGGTCACAACCGGTGCTATGACAAGCCGGTTACTGTAATTATATTTTGTAAAAAAGTCTTTTTGTTGGCCAGCCACATTCAAACGATAGAGTAGCTTTCCATCTTTCCGCAATTTACCATCTAAATCAAGAGCAGCACGATACGTACTAAAACTACCTGTATTCAGCGTCACAGATCCCTTGGTATTTCCTGTCGGTTTTTTAGTTACGACATTATAAAACCCGCCAGGTTCACCGTTTGCAAGCATAAAACCCGCAGGCCCCTTTACAAACTCGATCCGCTCGATCATACTCGCATCTTCGGCTGTAGGTCCCCAAGAAGCTTCGATATTCATCCCGTTACGGAATGCTGGGATCTTAGAGCCACGCATACGTATATTGGCATATTGGTTGTCCCAATGGCCTTGACGTGTAGCCCCGCTAATATTACGCGTAATACCATCCACAATATCAAAAACTTGCTGATCGGCCATTAAATCAGCAGAAATAACCTGTATATTTTGAGGTAACTCTAAGATTGGTGTTTTAAGACGTAACGATCCGGAGATACTGTCAAACTTATAATGCTCATAGTATTTACCATAAACCGCAACTTCGTCGATGGCCTGCGATTGGTCTTTTACGATGATGGGCCCAAGGTTTGTCACCTCATCTTTTGCATTCACCTCCATTGTATGCTTACTATAACCAATCGCTTTAATCTCGATATGATAAGTTTTGGATGAAAGCTTATGAAAAGCGAAATGCCCCTCATTATCGGTACTGGTGGTCGTACCCGTATTGGTTAATTTTACTGTCGCCCCTGTGATCGGTTCAGATTTTTCATTGATAAGAATTCCCTCAATTATTTTGTTCGTCTGTGCCTGTGCAACAGAGAAAACCGAACTAATCATAGGAATAGCCAGAAAGGATAAAGTTTTATTCATGAATGTAGTGTGGTAGATGTTTTTTATAGTAGATATTCTTTTTTTGCAAGGATCCATTGGTGTTTCCATCGTTTCAGATGGACCCTTTACTATTTTGTCTGCGCTGTATCTGCAGTTATTTGATGGTAATAAAAGTTGTACTTCCCTGCCATGCCGAAGCATAGGGTTTTCCTTCATGTTCACCTGCTGTCTCAGCAAACGTACTTGCTTCCAAAACGTATGGCCCCGACCAAATTGCATCAAATGTCAGGATACCATTCTCGTCCGCAACAAACTCTTTTCCCCAACCAGTAGCCGAAAAAACAGAAACTTTGGCCTGAGGCACAACTTTGCCAAAGCTGGTGATCTTTGCTTGTACGCTTTGTCCTTTTTTTGCGTTAGCCGCACCAAGCAACTCAATCTGCAATGGGCTTTTTACGGCCGTATAATCAAGTGTTGTAGACTTTCCTACGACAACAGGTACTAAGGAAGAAAATTCATACTTCGTTTTGCCGCCGAGATCTTTAGGTGCTTTAACTATTGACAGGAAATAGGTTCCTGCTGCTGTAGGTTGAAATGAACCGCTAAAGTGATCACCTTTATTCGTCAACTGAATCTTGACAGGCTCCTTTCCAGGGGCATGCAACATTAATGAGAAGTCCTTCACGTCGGAGTACCATTTGTCGATCTGATCTCTTTCATTCGTTGCAAACTCACCGTAATATACCTTGACTTCATGGGATTGGTTTAACGTCCCATAAGAAGATGATTCAATCCAAAGGGCATGTGCATGACTGGTATGACTACACAGTAATACCGCAAGAAATGTAAAAAATGAAATTAAAATTTTCATAATATGTTGATTGATGTTTAGTTTTCTTCAACTTATTATGGGAGAATTTGCTGGTTTAAGCGAGCTCTACAACGAATAAAACAATAAAATTCGTTATCTTGCAAGTTCTTCCATATCGTATATCGGGAGTAACTGACACAGCGTGCTGTTTCAGTCACCTACATTCAGTTGCCGCTGTATGTAGATTTACGCCATGTGATAGATTGCCGTCTATTACATGGTGTTTTTGTTTCTCTTTGTCCAAGTAAGCATACTATGAGTTATTTAGACTGATTAAAAACAAAGCAAATATAATAGGAAATCTTTTTAAATCAACTAATTTTTTTATTTTACAGTATTCTTACGCTTTAGTTGAAGACATAAAACGAACAAAAAGAGCATTTTAAACTAGGAAGAGAGTGCAGAAGGAATTGAAAAAGCTGTTACATGATTCTCTAGCACAACTTTCAGGTCGAATAATTCTGTTTCCTGATAGCGTGTTGCTACATGAAGCTGGATACGTTCGCAGTGTGGTTCGAAAGTTTGCTGCACCAGATCGACCGTATTATTCTCACCGGAGAGGTGAGTTAAGATAAGATGTTTAAGGCGATCGGTTTTATAAGCGTTAAACAGTTCGACGGCAACACGATTTGAAAGATGTCCCCAACCACTGCTGATCCGGTTTTTCAGAAAATACGAATAGCGTCCTGTACGCAACATTTCCTCATCATAATTTGATTCCAGAAGCAATACATCCGAATGCTGAATAACATGCTGTACATTTTCACAAGGCCGTCCTATATCCGTCAATACCCCGATATTGTATGTTCCATCTGAAACAAGGAAACTACAGGGTTCTTTGGCATCGTGATATTTGGGAATACCATACACCTTGAGACCTCCAATTTCAACGACTTCGTCCGGAGAGATTATATGGACCAAATGGGATGGAAGATGCAATCGGGTACCATCGTAACTCCCCTTGGTGATATAAACCGGTAGATTATATTTTTTGGCAAATACTGATAGGCCTCTGATATGATCAGAATGTTCATGGGTAATGAAAATTGCTTTGATCTGAGTCGGTAAAAGCCCCAGATTGTACATCCGAAGGTGTATATGTTTGCTGTTGATTCCAGCATCTATCAAAATAGCAGAATCATCTTTAGCCACATAATAACAGTTTCCATTACTTCCGGAGGCGATTGCACAATATTTCATTCGTTTACGCTATTTATAAGAATATATCTATTTTACCGCGTCAAAGATACGAAAAACGAGAAAACTCAGACAGTCATTAACATTCTGGCAAACTCAATGGAATATTGACGGCAAGTCCACCGTCTGCTGTTTCTTTATATTTAGCATTCATATCCAAAGCGGTCTCCCACATCGTCTTAACCACAGTATCCAGGCTCACTTTTGCCTTATCTGGGTTCGATTGCAGTGCTAACTGCGCAGCAGTAATTGCCTTAATGGCTCCCATAGTATTACGCTCAATACATGGAATCTGAACCAATCCACCAATTGGATCACATGTTAATCCAAGATGATGTTCCATCGCAATCTCGGCAGCCATCAGAACCTGACGCTGCGATCCACCCAACACTTCTGTCAGCGCTCCGGCAGCCATCGCTGAGGAAACGCCAATCTCCGCTTGACAGCCACCCATTGCAGCAGAGATCGTTGCATTTTTCTTAAAGATCGAACCGATTTCAGATGCTGTAAGAATAAATTGGATAATTTTGTTCTCACGCATTCCGTCGTGGAAAGTAATATAATATTGCAATACAGCCGGGATAACGCCCGAAGCTCCATTGGTAGGCGCTGTAACCACGCGTCCGAAAGAGGCGTTTTCTTCATTTACGGCAAGTGCAAAACAACTTACCCAATCAAGAATATATTGGAAGTTTTGGCCGCCCTCACGAATGGCCGCTATCCAGGACTCGTAATCTTGATAACTGCGTCCCTGCATTAATTTCTTATTTAGTTTGGCTGCTCTACGTTCAACATTTAAGCCCCCAGGTAATGTTCCGCCTGTATGACAGCCCCGGTAGATACATTCGTGTATTGTTTTATAAATATTCAATACGCCTGCTACGGTTTCACTTTCTTCACGCCATGCACATTCATTTTCAAGGACCAGCTCAGAGATTTTCAGCCCTGTTTTCATCGTCCAATGCAAGAGTTCGTGTGCAGTATCCACAGGGAATGGAAGATCTACTTCAGACAGGACGCTTTCCGTATCATTTTCTTGGACCACAAAACCGCCACCTATAGAATAATAAGTTTCGGTAATCGCCCTACCACTGGATAGGAAGGCCTGAAAGGTAACGGCATTGGGATGAAAAGGTAAGCTTTCGGCATATAGAAACAGGAGGTCTTCCTGGTAAGAAAAAGGAATCGTCCGTTCGCCAGCGACTTCCAGTTCACCGACCGCCTTGATATGTTCGACTTTGGGTGTCACTCTATTGACATCAAAGGTAACCGGATCATCTCCACTTAGCCCCAGTAGAACAGCAATATCAGTACCGTGCCCGGCACCGGTTTTCGCCAAAGAACCATATAGCAGAATTTTGACTTGTTCGACTTCATGCAATAGGCCTTTTGACTTGAGCACAGCGGTAAATTGCTGGGCTGCACGCCAAGGTCCTAAGGTATGCGAACTCGAGGGGCCGATACCAATCTTAAACATGTCAAAAACGGATATTTGTTCTTTGCTCATAATCTTTTTTATTGCGGTTAGCTGATCAAGCTATTGCTTTTGTGAAAACCGCAACTAAATTAGTACAAATAAAGTACAATGTTACCTGTATTTGCATTATTATCAATTTGAAAACCAAGCTCAGGTTCTTTTAACAAGTATCCAACAAACATCTTACATTTTTTAGGGAAAAAGTAAGAAATGCTTCCCTATCTTTGTTGGCTATAATTTATAGAATGACGGGAAAAACATATTTATATTCTTTTTTTACCATTGTTATCTGTTTATTTTCGATTAGAACGTATTCCCAACAACTACCTAAGCGGGAGTTTCGTGGAGTGTGGGTTGCAACCATAGGTAATATAGACTGGCCCTCTGTCAAAGCGGGCAATAATGTCGCACTGCAAAAACAGGAGTTTATTGATTTACTGGACCAACACCGCAGCGCGGGGCTGAATGCGATTATTTTGCAGGTGCGTCCTGCTGCCGATGCTTTCTATGCAAAGGGCAGAGAACCCTGGAGTAGATACCTGACCGGAAAACAAGGCCTGCCTCCGTCACCATTTTATGACCCCCTGGAATTTGCGATCACCGAGGCCCACAAAAGAGGGATGGAGCTACATGCCTGGTTCAATCCGTATCGCGCATCAACAACATTAAATCCGGCCCATTTTTCGGATGACCATATTACCAAGCGCCACCCAGAATGGTTCTTCACCTATGCTGGCAAGAAGCTTTTCAACCCAGGTATTCCGGAAGTGCGTAAATATATCATTGATGTGATTATGGATGTAGTCAAAAACTACGATGTAGATGGTATTCATTTCGATGATTACTTTTACCCCTATCCTGATAGCAGAAATACACCGGTACCGGATCAGATTACCTTTGGTCAATATAACAACGGGATCGAGAAAATTGACGACTGGCGACGCAACAATGTCAACGTACTGGTACACGATCTTGGTGTTGCCATCAAAAAGATAAAACCTTATGTAAAATATGGCATTAGCCCCTGTGGCGTATGGGACAACAAAGAAAATAATTCTGCTGGCTCAGATACCCGTGGGCTGAGTGCTTACCGTGAACTATATGCTGATGGTGTAAAATGGATGCAGGAAGGCTGGATAGACTACATCAATCCCCAGATCTACTTTCCTTTCAAAAATCGTGCTGCAGCATATGAGATCTTAGTTGACTGGTGGCAGAAACACACCTATGGCCGTCACTTTTATGTGGGGCATGGGGCTTATCGTGTTACAGAAAATAAAATAGGCTGGACAGACCGCAGCCAAATTCCCAGACAGGTACGCCACTTAAGAGAGGAGCACGACGTGGAAGGAAGTATTTATTTCAGTTCCAAATCACTCACGGACAATCTTGTTGGACTGCAGGATTCCATGCGAAATGACCTGTATCGTACACCAGCTTTACCCCCTACAATGCCGTGGTTAGATAGTATCCCACCCAATGCACCTTTCGGTCTTCTGGTTAAAAATTCGGCCAATGGTAAAATGAACACCTTATTTTGGCAAAAACCAGATTTGGCCACTGATGGGGAGTCTGCTTATGGCTACGTGGTCTATCGGTTCAATCTCGATGAAAAAGTGAACATTAAGGATCCTGGAAAAATCATCTTTATCATCTTTGATGGCGATAAGCTTCAATATACGGATGACGATATCAAGCAGCATCAACAGTACAAATATGTCGTTACAGCTATTGATCGCATGAAAAATGAAAGTAAGCCATCAGATAGCAGGAGTGCTAACGAAGAAATTTAGAATTTGACAAAAAAATGCCTCTTCCTAAATGGCTTTGCTAATGCAATGGGACCATTTTCGGAAGAGGCATCCTGTTTGTGTGATTTTATAATACGTTATTTCCCCTGTCCGTATTTAAATTTTTTGTTGATCGTAACCGGAAGTTTTCCTTTCGGCGTATTTTGCCCCAAAATCGTTTTTACTGCTGCTTTCTGCATGAAGGCATCATTTTGATAAGCCAGCAAAATTGTCTTTGCTTTTTTCGTCGCCTCAAAACCATCCAAAGCATAGGCATTGGTAAATAAGGTCAAGATCGATTTTTTCGCAAATTTCTTCATCAAGCTCTGAACATCTTTATTCAATACCATGGTCGGACGTGGACGAAGTCTCGTGTCATGCACGGCGATAATAAATTGTTTATTTTTCTTGATTTCTTTGGTAATACGTTTAATATCATCCTTACTCATGCTGTCTGTGACGAAATACTGTGTTTCATTGGTCAGCGCACTCGCTAATTCATTCTGGAAAGTCTGATTAGCCGTAATTCCGATATTGATAATAGCGGTAGGTAAATCCTTTTTGAATGATTTTATTTTTTCGGTAGAATTTAATGCTGTGATCGCTGCATTTGACAGTTCGTCAATGAGCTGAACCGCTGAGGCACGATGTAAATCATTGTATAGATTCTGTTGTGCTGTGGCCTGATATTTATCTAAACCAAGCCATAATTTGGCGGCCAGCACTCTTTTAACACGCGCATCAATATCTGCCTGTGCTATGCGTCCCTCTTCAATGGCTTTTAGGATCAAGTCGATCGCACGTTTGCTATTCTCCGATACTTCAAGTAAGTCATGTCCTGCGATAATCGCCTGTACGTCGGCTTCTCCATTTGGGAAAAACTTCTTTACGCCTTTCATATCCATTGCATCGGTGACTGCTAGCCCTTTAAAGCCAAGTTCGTTACGTAAAAGGTCCGTAACGACCTTTTTAGAGATGGAAGATGGCATATTAGGTGTATCGTCCAAACTCGGGATATTCATGTGCGCCACCATAACAGCAGGTGCTCCAGCTTTGATAAGTTCTTTGAACGGATACATTTCCAGGGTATCTAAGCGTTTTTTGTCAAAAGGAAGTTGTGGCAAATCATAATGAGAATCCACATCTGTATCTCCATGACCCGGAAAGTGTTTAATGGAAGCTAATATACCGCCATCCACCATACCGTCCATATACGCTTTTGCTTTCTGGGTTACATTATATTTATTATCACCAAAGGAGCGGATACCAATAACCGGATTTTTAGGGTTATTGTTGATATCCACATCGGGTGCAAAATTGAAATGCATACCTATACGTTGGAAATCTAAGGCAACCTCACGTCCCATGCGATAGATCAACTGATTATCTTGGACGGCTCCTAAAGTCATCTGATAAGGAAAGGACAATGTTGAATCCGGCATACGCATACCTAATCCCCACTCGCCATCAAAAGTCATCATCAAAGGTACTTTGGACAGGGATTGATAGCGATTGAACATATCGACATGACGTACGGGACCGCCCTGAAAAACAACTAGACCACCCAAATGTTCGTCCTGTATCACCTGAGCTACCGAGTCAATATACTTCTGCCCTAGATTGGTGTGTGCTCTAACCAAAAATAACTGAGCGACTTTTTCTTTTGGCGTCAAGGTATTGAATACCGCATCGACCCATTCATGCTGCGAGTTGATGTATTTCACAAAATCTTTTTTGTCCTGAGCTTTCAAAAAAGAAATTGTGCCGACTAATGCCAATATTCCCAGACCGAGTTTTTTGAACATAAATTAGTTTGTATAATGTATTTAAAATAGAACTACTAAGAACGTTATTATTTTGGACAATATGAAATTGTTTTTGCAACAATTTCATATAAACATGCACAAAACAGCATTTCAATACAACGCACAAGGGGTACTGAAGACTTGTATATTTGAGAAAATAAACTTGAGACCCGAGAGATCTATTGTTTTACATCAAGCGATGTCCATTCCTGAAAAAGGTTTACAAAAACCGAATATTAAAATCTTAAATTTAATATTATGAAAAAGCGTATGACAAAACGTAAATCAGGGGGACAGCAAGTTTACAGTGATAGCTTCAAGATCCTCGTTTCCAGAGAATACCTTGCCGGCAAGCTGAGTTATTCGCAACTTGCCCAGAAGTACAATCTTCCGGGGGAAGCCACTCCGCGGTATTTTATGAAATGGTACCAGCAGTGGGAAAACAATCTGGAGCTGGAAGTTTCCCAGACTGTTGAGCCAGAAGACACTGGGGTGAAAAATGAGCAGGATCTCAGGGATGAACTCTTCCAGGCGAACCTCAAAATTACTGCCCTGGAGATGTTGATCAAAAAAGCGGAGGAGCTCCATGGGGCTGATTTTGTAAAAAAGTCTGGGGCCAAATCGTCCAAGAAATGAAGTCGTGTTACCAGAATGTTTCGGTCTCCAGACTTTGTGGACTATTTGGCAGAACAAGGCAATCCTACTATAAATATATGGGCAGAGAGCAGGAATATTCCGTTCGCAGCGGGCTTGTGCTGGCGCGGGTACGTGAAATTCGGAAGGACTCCCATCGCATGGGTACCCTTAAACTCCGCAGCATATTGGTCAAAGAAATGGGTAGTGCGATGGTTGGACTGGGAAGGGACGCTTTCTTCAGACTGTTGCGCGAAAATGACCTTTTGGTCAAATGCAAACGCAGGTATGCCATCACCACCCAGTCCGACCACCGTTTCAAAAAGTGGCCCGACATTGTGCAGCGCAGGCAGGCCCTGCGTCCCGAACAGATATGGGTAAGTGACATCACCTACATCCGCATCCGGGACAAATGGATCTACCTGTGCCTGGTCACAGATGCCTATTCCCGAAAGATCGTGGGCTACAAACTTACGCACAGGCCAACAGCACAGGCCTGTATATCAGCGCTCAGGATGGCAATATCACATAGAATGTATCCACAGAGCGATCTGACCCACCACTCCGATCGCGGCATCCAGTATTGCAGTACAAATTATGTCACTATATTGCAGGAAAATAGGATTACAATAAGCATGACACAATCCGGAAGCCCGTACGACAATGCCGTGGCAGAAAGGCTAAATGGCATCCTAAAAAGCGAATATCGCATGGCTGAGACCTTTCCAGACTACAAAACGGCACTTGCACAGCTGGTCAAGGCAGTCAATATATACAATCATTTTAGGCCACATATGTCCTGCAATATGATGTCTCCCCAGCAGGCACATCAGCAATTGCAGAACCAAAAAGTTCCCAAAATGTTTCAAAGACGTAACGCTGAGTCAAAAAAGTTCCGCAGCAAAACTAGGGAAACTGTGGTTAGGGAAAGGACAACCGATAACAGTCAGAAAACGGACAATGACAACCAAATCCAGTAGAAAAAATAGGATGTAAAATCTATATAGTAATCTGTTCGGTAAATGTAAACCTATTTCAGTATAAGACACGAGGTAAACCGGGGTAGCAAGCCAGGGACTCTTTCAATGTTTGTTCGGTGCTTCTTCGGTACTTGTTCGGAGCTCCTTCGGTGCTGCTTCGGTTGCAACCGAAGAAAATACGACTAAGTACCGTTTTATCTTCGCAGAAATAACGTCTTATCGCCGAAGTTGGTATCCACTATGAACAGATTATTTTGCGACCTATAACGTGTCTACCAGGCCACATTTATTTTCATGAGCAGCGATACATTAAGACCGAAACAGGTTGCAGGAAATAGAATAATTTAAGCATGAACTCTAAATCAGATGATACTTTTTCTCGAGAAAGAGTGTCAACTCCATGGTATTTTCGAGTTCTCCAATGGCCTCTTTTTTCCATAGGGTATCTATGATCAGCAATAAGAATTCTGTCTCAAACTCAGGACTCTCATAGCCCAGCTCTTTAAAAGCACGATGAATAATAGGCTGAACAGGTTTCATAAATTGTTCATGCTGCTGTTTGGAAAACGGGTGATGAGACAAACGCTCCTGCAATCTCCAGAATATGGGTTCTGCACTGACCAACTTGCCCGGGAGGTTTATCATCGTGCGCAGAAATTCCTTTGGTTCACGATAGGTCATCATACCACGGTGATGTGTAAGGACCTTACGATAACCTGATTTAATCAAATAAACCAACAGTGCGTCTTTATTCCCAAAATGTTTAAAGATTAATGCTTCGGAGACTCCTGCATTTTGGGCAATCGTTTTGGTAGAGGTATTCGTATAGCCTTGATCTGAAAAAAGCAACAATGCTTCTTTCATAATACGCTCTTTTCTACTCAAAACACTTTCTTTCATCTTTTATTTTTTTAATCTATATCCGTATATCACTAGATCGTTATACAGATTTGTTCAGTTGATTTTATAATTCTACTGCAAATATATCTAATCTTTCCATTCACTTGGGGTTATTGTAACTAAAATGATAATAATTCGTAACAAATAGTGCCATATTTTTGGGAAATAAAATTATATAACCGTCAACAATACATTAAAACACATTTGTACCTCGACCGATGAAGACCAAACTTTGGACCATTTTGATCTTTTCTATCTGCTTATTATTGGGTACAAACGGGCAAGCCCAACAGTATATTACGGGCAAGTTGCTCGATAATACGACTTCGCAGCCTATCAGAGGTGCAAGCATCACCATTATCGCGGTAAAAGATTCCAGTAAAGTACAGGTTCCTACAGATATTTTGGGCAGGTTCAGCAGTAGCACACTTCCCAATGGAGATTATCTGGTCAGCACACAGCCGATGGGCTACAGCATGGATCTTCGGCGTGTAAAACTAATCGGCCAAACGATCGATCTAACGTTTAAACTCACTAATGCCGAAATTGTACTGGATGAAATTAACATTTCTTCGAGCAGTATACAGGTTAAAGGGGATACACTTGAATTTGACACCAAGAAATATGTCACACAGGATTTTGCAGATGCTGACGAATTGGTCAAACAGATTCCCGGTGTTGAAATTGATGACGATGGCAATGTAAAAGCACAGGGAGAACCTGTCAATAAGATTATTATTGACGGTAGGGAGTTTTTTAGCACCGATCCGAAGGTTGCCTTAAAAAACCTTCCGGCCGATGTGATTGCTAAGATCCAGATTATCGATGACAAAACTGAGCAGGCCAAATTTAGTGGTTTTGACGATGGAAAACGTATGAAAGTGATCAATATCGTCACCAAGCCCGAGAAAAGAAAATCATATTTTGGCAAGCTCTCTGGTGGAGTGGGTCCCGACCAGAAATATGCTATAAATACCCAGGTGACCAAAATGAATCCCAAACGTCAGTATGCTATCGACATCAATACCAACAATGTCAATCAGCCCAACGGCTTTGCTCCACGTGGAAACACAAGAGGACGTACCGGACAGGGAGTGACAACTCGCTTCAACGCCGGGTTCAACTATTTGGATCGTTTTTTCGATGACCGAATGGATTTCAATGCGAATTACACGTACAACTACACGGAAAATAATATCCTTAGCCAAAGTAAAACAGAATATACGGCAGGCAACCGGGCCAACCAAATCAACAATCAGGATCAATTAAACAGCACTTACAGCAACAATCATGCACTCTCTATCCGCGCAAACTGGAAGATAGATTCTATTCAGAAACTTGACTTTCAACCTAATTTTTCCTATCAGAATAATGACAGGAATACAAGTTCTACAGGCAATACGTTATTAAATCTTACAGAAATACTTAATAGCTCTGATCGTAGGAACAACAGTTTTGGAGAAAATTTCAACTGGGGAGGAGACCTCACTTACATGCGGAGACTCAACAAACCGGGGCGCACGATCAGTTTTAATTTCAATGGTTCATTTAACAGCAACAAGAGCCATGCTGAAAATTTTGCACTGAATTCCTATTATAAAGACGGGCTATTTAACCGGGTCGATACCGTCAACAACAGGAATTACTCCATTGGTGATAATAATGGTTTTCGCTCAAAGATAGCTTATACCGAGATGTTCGGTACGTATTCACGGCTGCAAGGGAATTATACTTTTCGGAATACGGCGCGCTACTCGGACCGCAAGACCTATGAATTTCTGGTCGAAACAGGTCAGCTAGGTGAATTAAAAAACCGTCTTTCCAATGAATTTCGTAATGATTTTGTTTACCATAGCGGTGGAGTATCCTACTTATTTAACAAAAAAGACAGTATAAGATTTCAGATTGGCTTAGATTATCAGACGGCTTCCCAGGTCAATGATAAATTGTTTCCCAATACACTGACCACAAAAAGCCACTTCAATAGTTTGCTGCCCAATCTAAACTTCCAGTATAATTTCAATAAAGACACGCGGGTTGAGTTTCGGTATAATGCAAAGACGAACACTCCTTCTATCGATCAATTACAGGATTTTATAGACAATCAAAATCCACTACGCATTAGCTCGGGGAATCCGGATCTAAAGCAAGAATATGACCACAACCTTGTGGTACAATTTAGATCAATCAATAAAGGTTCGGGCAGAAGTTTTACCTCAGACTTTACAGTAGATTTTATTGAGCATAAAATCTCCAATACCATTTTCACCACAGATTCAGCCTTTACGATCACAGCGGATGTTATACTCGGGCCGGGGGGGCAATACATCAGGCCTGAAAATTTCAATGGTGTCTATAACCTGAAATGGCAAAATAGCCTTGGATACCGCTTTGAACCATTGAAACTTAATTTCAACCTAAACAATAACCTCTATTTCAACCAGAATTACACCTTATTGAATCTCGAAAAGGTCAATGCGCAAACCTACGGCCTAAGTCAACGGGTCGGTGTAAACACGGCATTTAGCAAGGATATCATCATCGGATTGGATTACAATGGAAACATCGCCTTTTCCAAGAACTCCGCAAGCGAGAAATCGAATTATTCGGTCTATAAACATACCATTGGCAATTCCATTGCATTGACCTTGTTAAAAACATGGACGCTCAATTCAACATTCAACTACCTTTACAATGGCAGCATTCTGAATTCACCAAGTACAACAAGTTTGTTATGGAACGTCTCTATAGGCAAGAAATTGTTCAAGCGTAGGAATGCCGAAATCAATCTCACGGTATTTGATCTATTTAATGACAATAAAAACATTAATCAGCAGGTCAATGATCTTTGGGTACGAGTTTCGCAATCCAACGCCATAACGCGCTATGCCATATTAAGTTTTACCTACCATATCCGGGGACTTGGCGGAAAAGGAGAAATGAAAACCCGTCGTTAATATGCACCATCATCGCCAATCCACGTGGAACACCTCTCAATCGACGGTAAGCATGTAGCCCACTCCTCTGACATTGATAATCTTGATGCGATCATCCTGACTGAGGTATTTCCGGATACGGCTGATGAACACATCCAGACTCCGTCCCGTGAAATACTTATCATGGCTCCAATAGGCTCGCATGATATCCTCCCGCGGTATGACTTTATCTTTTTGTTCATACAGTTTCCGCAGCAGTTCACTTTCGCGGAAAGACAGCTTAAGTACCTCACCCTGATAAGTCAACTGATGTTTTAAGCTATCGAGGCTATAGTCTCCTATCATCAGCTTTTGGCCGAATAACATCTTAGGACTATTTTTCAACAAGGATTCTATCCGCACAACGAGCTCTTCAATCTTAAACGGCTTTTTGACATAATCGTCCCCGCCCAAACGAAATCCCCTCACAACATCCTCTGTCTGCACTTTGGCTGTCAAGAAGATAATGGGCACCTGCGTATCTGATTCGCGTATTTTTGTTGCCAATGTAAAGCCATCCATGACGGGCATCATGACATCGACGACCAAAATATCTGGCCGAGCCGCTGTAAATGCTTCCAAAGCTTCGTGACCATTACTGCAATGGGTAACATGAAATCCATTAGCTTCCAGGCTATCGGCAACGATCATTCCGAGACTTGGCTCGTCTTCTACATATAAAATTTCAATCATAGGGTTGTCATTCAATCAAAATATATTTCGGCCTTGTTTCAAAGACATCTTTCGGATAAATCAGCCTATTTACTGCGCTATAAAAAGCCCTATTTCCGCTCAGAAAAATAAACAATGCTGTTTATTCGTACGGTAATCGGATATTAAAGGTACTTCCTTTTTCCAGTTCACTATCGACGGTAATCTTGCCATCGTGCCTCTTTACCACCTGCTTGACATAAGCAAGCCCCAAACCAAAGCCCTTTACATCGTGCAGATTACCCGAAGGAACCCGAAAGAACATATCAAAAATCTGATTATGGTATTCTGAAGGAATTCCCTTACCATTATCTGTAATACGAATATGGACATTTTCTTTCATTTCCTTTACTTCCACTTCAATATAAACCTGCTGTCCAGCGTATTTTATCGCATTTTCCAACAAATTATTGATCACATTCTTTAGATGGGCTTCATCACCATTGATCCTTATTTCACTTGGAACAGCAATAAGCTTAAAGTCCACTCGCTTAATTTTATTCAGCTGAGCAACTTCAATGGCTCCCTTCACCATGGCGACAAGATCGAAGTCAGTACGTTGCAAAACAATGCCCCTTGTTGCATCGATATCCATTTGAAGCACTTTTTCAATCATATTGGATAGATGTTCCAGTTCTTTTTTGGAGATATTCAGATAGCGATTCATCTTTTCCCTATCATCCTGTACACCATACAACTGTATCGCTTCTATGGCTGCCATGACTGTAGATACCGGTGTTTTGAGTTCATGTGTCATGTTATCAACGAAGTTCTTACGCAGCTCGGCCATCTTATTTTGGTTGAGAATGGTTTTCATCAAATAGAAGAACGTCCCGAGCAGCAGTCCAATCAAGAGCAGTGAGATGAGCAGCTGCCAGCTTAAGCTATACAGCAGATACTTCCAATCCTCCTGAAACTTGATCACAAGAAATTCATTTTTTAATGGGTTAACCATCATGGGTCTCGTCCAAGCAAGATTTGCTTCGCGGTACTTGCGGCGCGCATCTTTGATTTGATCGTGTGGAATCGTGACAATAGCCATTTCAAATGGTACTGAAATGCTCTTATTGTTCAGGGATTCTTTAAACTTTCTTTCAATTAACTCCAGGTTGGCTTTGTTCATCTCAAAGTCGCGGAACAGAAAGGGCGGTATAATTGCGCCTTGCCCTTCCCGGTCTTTGGGAAACATTTTCTCCCGTCTGTTGTGGATCTCGCGATCAAATCGCTCTGTTTTAGGCCGTTCGGTATTTACACGTTGTAAAGCCTTATCCAATTCAGCAGCGGGCACTAAAGCCGAGAGCTCCCGTTTTACATCTTGGAGGAGGCGATTCCGGTCCGCTTCTGGCCCATCTAACTGCCGATCACCATTTCGCGCTTGGTATGCCTCCTGGACCGCATTGAAGAGCGAACGCTCAGCGGTAGAAAGAAACAGGTCGCGACGATTTGTATAACTTCCATAAAGCCAAATCCCCAGTACAACAGTAATTCCTGCCCCTATTAAAACGATCAAACTGATCAGTAATTTAAATCTTCTACCCATAACTAAAACAAATTTAAATTACTAGATTTGCAATCGCTGTGGTAATTAACCATATTTAACAAAATATAACACTGATTAACAGTTCGCATTGATTACTTTTGCACTATTCAAAAATTAATATGATTAAAGACTTTAAGAGACGTAGTATTCAACTTTTACTTCCACTTTTTACATTGGCCGCTTTTGTTGGTTGTAATAAAGACATTTCGCTCTCATTGGATAGTTCAAGAGATGAAACAATCGGTTTAGTACCAATTGATACGGTTTCCGCCAAAGTTTCGACTTATCAATTGGACGATATTCCGACTTCCTCTACTGGAACAATGCTCGTTGGAAAGAACAGCGATGCTGTTACGGGTAGTATGAAGTCTACCGCTTATATGCGCCTTGGAGTAGGAACGATAAGTAATGCTTCTATTCCAGATGACGCTACCTTGGATTCTGTGACCTTGGTATTAACACCTAACAAATACTCTTACGGTGACACAACGAAAGTACAAAAGATATCGGTACACCGTGTTACGGAAGAAATTACGCAAACACAGATTGATTTAACCAAACCAGTTGATGAACGTCCTGTTTTTGTCACTTCAGCGGCAATCTTCAGTAAGCAAAAGTTTGCCTATGAAAATACGCCACTGGCAGAACTATCCTTTAAACCACGTATACAATCAGCAGATTCATTATTCTTTAGATTCAACAGTACCATTAGCAATGAGCTGTTTACGATGATCAAAAATAATGACAACCGGATTCAGAACAGCACAAGCTTTCAGGAGTATTTCAAAGGATTGGCACTTGTTCCTGACAACGGAAACACGGCTTTGATCGGTTTTAAAGACACCGTATTTCTACAAGTTCACTATTCATTCCTGAATAATGAAGGAACGAAATCTGTTGGTAAGCAATATTTTTCCATTGATAACAAGGCCTATCAGTACAATCAGATTGAAGCGGATCGCTCTGCAACAAAGTTTGCGCCTATGAGCTTAAAAAATCCTCAAATTGCGAGTCAACAAACTGATGGAAATGTGTTTTTAGAAGGCTCAACGGGTGTTGTAGCAAAAATTGAATTCCCAACGTTATTAGAATTGGTTAATAATCCATCAATTGCGATTAATAAGGCTGAACTTGTCATTGAAGTCCCTAACGGAGCTTCCTCGATTTTTGATCAGCCTCAGAGTTTGGTCTTAATGGTGGCAAGTAATAATGGAAATCCGATTAGTTTGGTAACTTCACCTTATTCGACAACAACACAACAAGCAACATTAGTGCGTGGAAATGATTTTGGTTCGAATGGAACATATACATTCAATCTGATTGAATATTTAACAAAAATTAAAACAACAGCATACAATAATACTTCATTATATCTATCTTTACCGACATCGGGTTTGTTTTCAACTGGAAATAGGTTAATATTGGCAAAAGATAATGAGAATGATCCGAAAATTAAATTAAACATCCTTTATACTAAATTTCAATAATTTATGAACAAGAAAAATTGGCTACTCGTTTTATTAGCTTTTGTATTTACAGTTACAACTTTCTCTTCTTGTAAAAAAAGTGACGACAGCTCAACCAAATCAGACGAATGGTTTGCAAAAGCTGCTTTTAAAGGCCCACAAACTTCATCTGCTGCTAGCTTTTTGATAAATAATGTTGCATATGTCACTACTGGTCTAGCAAGTAATGCTGGTGGTAAGCCTTTCCGTGTGAAAGACACGTATGCGTATGATGCAGCATCAGATACTTGGGCTGAAAAAGCGCCTTTCACAGGTGTTGAGAGAAACGGTGCCATCGGTTTTTCCATTGGTAATATCGGTTATGTTGGTGGTGGAAATGACGGAACAAACAACCTAACAGATTTCTACAAATTTGATCCTACAGCTAACAGCGGAAAAGGTGCTTGGTCAAGCATTGCTCCACTTCCTATCGCTTTGTCTAATGCAGTAGCTTTCACTTTAAACGGTGCGGCTTATGTTGGAACAGGTGAAACTGTAGTTAATGGTGGAACAACAAATACAAATGAGTTCTACAAATATGATCCAGCTGCTAATACTTGGCAAGCAATCAGTGATGCTCCATTTTCAGCGAAAAGAAAAGCAGCTTTCTCTTTTGTTGTCAATAATGTAGCCTATGTAGGTGGTGGTATCTCTAATGGTTCTTACCCAAAAGATTTCTATAAATTTGATGGTAGCAAATGGACTAAATTGAACGATCTAAATAGAGCAGATGATTCATATACTTACGATTTGACTCGTTCAAATGCTTCTGCTTTCGCAATCAATGGTACTCCATTCGTTGTTGGTGGTTACAAAAATGCAGTAATCAACAGCACATGGAAATATAATATTTCTGGTGACTACTGGACAAATGACAACGGCGCTTTCGCTGGTTCAGCACGCCAAGATGCTGTTGGTTTCGCTGTAGGAAACAACGGTTACATCACTACTGGACTTAATGGTTCATCTCGTTTTGACGATACTTGGATGTTTACTCCGATTTATTAATCGAAATAAAATCAATATAAAGAAAGGAATGAAGTTTCAAACTTCATTCCTTTTTTTTGCTTCAAATATTTTGTTTCTATTGGTTAAAAAAGATTTCTAGCTCCCTTTTATGGCTGTCCGCTATAGCGAAATCAGTCATCAATAATAGCATACATTCAGCTACTATTTACTAATATAGGGCAACTCTCTTGTTCTTCATTAATTGAGGCGCACCTGACGAGAGATCTGCTCGTCATAATGTTTCTCTCCATGCAGTTTTAAAAGCTTCCGATACAGTTTTAAAAGCGATCTGTCTCAGCCCCGGGCCGCCATTATAAAAAAGATGGAATTGAAAACTTCATACAATAACATCCATACTTCAAAGAAGAATGGGGCGCAATAAAAAACCTTGTCAGATAATTCTGACAAGGTTTCCATTTTATTCGAATGTGCAATACTGTCGCCCTCACAAAGAAGGATCAAGATCTGAAGTTCGTTTATTTTTCAACTGTCTTGATCTCGAATAATGTATTCCATAACTTCCCTGTTATAAAGAGACGCTTTCCAGCTTGGTCGTAAGCAATTCCATTCAATTCATTGTCATAAGCGGAGGTATGCTCATAGATACCCACAAGATTAATCCGTCCTTCGACCGCTCCCGTTTGCGGATTGATTATAACAATAACATCTTTTTGATAGACATTTGCGTAGACTTTGCCGTCTATATATTCCAGTTCATTAAGTTCATCCACTGGTCCAGCTTCATCGTAAACTCCGATAGCATTTAGCTCCTTACCGGTCGTTGCATCTAAAAAGAACAATTTATTGGATCCATCAGATTTTATCAAATGCTGCCCGTCGTAGGTCAAGCCCCAACCTTCTTTACTATTTTCATATTTAAAGGAACTTTCTTTTACAAAAGAGTTTTTATCAAAGACATATCCTTCTCCTTGTTGCCACGTTAACATAAATAACTTATTACCTACCAATGTCATTCCTTCGGCAAAAGTCTTTTCATCAAATTTGATTTCCTTGAGTACTTTACCTGTTTTTAGGTCGACCTTTCTCAAGTTTGACTCACCATAACGGCCATTAGATTCGTAGAGAATACCATCAGCAAACTGTAGCCCTTGTGTAAAAGCTGTCGTATCGTGCGGGTATTTGTTGACAACCTCAAAACCATAGTTCTTCGCATTTTCAGGTACAACATAAAATGTACTTGAAACAGAATCGGGTTTTCCAGCATTGTATACCAAGGCGGAAATATTACGTGTACCATAGGCCATGTCTTTGGTATCTACCGTAATTGCCGTAGTATCAGTTGATGACCCCACATGTTTATCATCGACAAAATAAGCGACAGAGTCCATTGATACTGATTCAAATTTCAATTTCAACTGGACTTGAGCACCTTTTAAAACAGCTTGATTTGCTCCAGGGGAAGCAAATTCCAAACTTGATTTTTTTGACTTACAAGAAGCAAAAGCTAGCGCTGCAATTGCCATAAAATAAGTGATTTTTCTCATCTATGTATAATTATTTATAAGTACGTATCCTTAGCTATCCCAAAACGCATCTTTGATATGGTTGAGTACTGTTTTGGGGGATCTTGTTATTGCGACAACATCAAATCTGACTTCACCGACATAACCTGTTTTAAGGATATAAGCCTGTGCTGCACGAATCAGTAGTCGCTGTTTTTTGCGATCTACAAATTCGTAGGGTTCGCCGAAATCCGTTCCCGACCGTGTTTTTACTTCAACGAATACCAAGGTATCCCTGTCCACGACAATCAAATCTACTTCTAAATTCTTAAATCGCCAATTTCTTAACACTATTTTATAGCCTTGCTCCACGAGGTATTCCATGGCCATTTGCTCACCCCATTCGCCCGTTTCAAGATGCTTGGCCATATCAAGTATTACTTAACAATCGTATTTCCCAGAAAGCCTCCCAAGAGCCGTTCGGCTTCTTTAAGTTTCTGATATTTAAAAATAAGGACGTCTAGGTTTGCCACATCTTGTTCATGTTTCATTTCTTCACGAATATGATGCATTTCCGCCTCAATCTTACGTTTCTTAATCCGATAGATCGCTGTAACAACAAGTTGTTTTAAATGCTCATATTCTTGCGTTACATAAATTTTACGCTTATCGTCATTCCAATTTTCGCTGAGTGAATATTTGCTGGCAACACTATTAATCGCCAAATCGGATATGGTTGTATCCGAATTCGAATAAAATTGCTTGGCATCTGGAATTTCGTAGTTTTCTGCAGCATCTCTATAGACTTTTAAAATATAGGCCGCAGCTTTATCCTTAAATTCTATGTCGCTGATATTTCCCAGTAGCAGTCCTGCAACGGGAATATCCCCATCACCTTCCCAGGTTGCCAGATAATCCCCATAGTTGATTAGAATACGGACAATCTCTCGTTCCTGAAGAATTTCCGAAGTCAGTTGTACCGGTTGTTCGACATTCGCCATAGGAGCTACTCCCCCTCTTTCATCATCTGTCATGAAGAAATCCGGAGGTGGACCATCCATCCCAAAAGGTGGCATCCCTGCATTAGGCGGTGGGCTCTGAGGTTTACGAGCAGCATCCTTATCCGCCTTCTTTGCCCTATTGAGCCTAATCTTGTTGAGTTCTGCCAATAAAATGCGTTCTTCTATATCCAAAAGGCTGCTACATTCCCGGATAAAAACAGAAACCTTAATTTCATCGGGAATCAATGCAATACTCTCGACGACATCACGGATTACCGAAGCCCTTTTTATTGGATCGTTATTGGCATCGCGAAGCAGAATATTCGTTTTGTAGAAAATAAAGTCCTGCTGATTGGATTTGACATAATCTTTAAAAGCCGTGGCACCAAACTTTTGAACATAAGAGTCGGGGTCATTACCGTCGGGAAAAAGCAGCACTTTAACGTTTAAGCCTTCTTCGAGCAGCATATCTGTACCGCGTAGGGAGGCTTTGATCCCTGCTTCATCCCCATCATAAAGTATGGTCACATTCTTTGTGAATCTGGAAATAAGCTTGATCTGACCTGTTGTCAAAGACGTTCCCGAGGAGGAAACAACATTTTCGACTCCAGCTTGATGTACCGAAAGAACATCGGCATAGCCCTCTACCAAGTAGCAATTATCCTCTTCCATAATTGCTTTTTTGGCAAAATTCAATCCATACAGCACATCGGATTTATGGTAGATTTCGCTTTCGGGAGAGTTTACATATTTGGCGACCTTTTTATCCGTCTTTAGTGTCCGACCACCAAAGCCAATTACACGCCCTGTCAGGTTATGAATCGGAAACATGACCCGGCCACGGAAACGATCATATAAAGATTTATCATCACGTTCAATAGCCAAACCACTTGCAGCCAAATAATCTGGGTGAAAACCAGCTACCTGTGCTTTATCGACCAATGCAGTCCATTCTTCAGGCGAATAGCCCAATTCAAATTTTTTGATGATATCTTCTCGGTAGCCACGCTCCTTGAAATAGTTGAGTCCGATGACCTGACCCATTTCAGTTTTCCAGAGTTGTTCGGCAAAGAATTTACTGGCCCAAGCACTTAGGACATATAGACTTTCCCGTTTATCCTGCGCAGCAAGCTGGGCAGGAGAACGCTCGATTTCTTCAATTTGAATCGAATATTTATCGGCTAAATAACGGATCGCTTCCGGGTAAGAGAACTTTTCCAGTTCCATGACGAATTTAAGGGAATCTCCACCAACACCACAACCAAAACACTTATAAATACCCTTTGCAACTGAAACGTGGAAGGAAGGCGTCTTTTCATGGTGAAAAGGACAATTTCCAATCAGAGAAGTTCCCCGTTTCTTTAAATCAACGAAGTCCCCCACCACCTCTTCTATCCGTGCTGTTTCCAGTACTTTATCAATAACTTCCTGCTTTATCAAACCGTTTCTTTTTTAATGTAAAATTAGAATAAATCTTTTGCATCTCCACTACGAAATGGCTTCTTTAATGGCATTGCAGAAGGGCAATGAAACAAATAGAAGGAAAAACAATGGATGAGCCAGTTCGCCTAAATAAATTGTTTTGATATGCTGTGCTTTGTATTGCATATCAAAAGCAATTTATCTAAGTTTGTTCTTCAATTTATAGCTGATTAAGATAATCAAAATGAGCAAAACAATCAAGAAAATATGCTGTATCGGTGCTGGTTATGTCGGTGGACCTACCATGTCAGTTGTTGCAAAGCAATGTCCACATATTGAGATTACGATCGTCGACGTCAATGCCGCCCGTATCGCGGCTTGGAATGATGAGAATCTAGACAACCTTCCTGTATACGAACCAGGCTTACAAGAGATTGTTGCAGAAGCGCGTAATCGTAATTTGTTTTTCTCAACCGATATCGAAAAAGCTATCGACGAGGCCGACATGATTTTTATTTCGGTCAATACACCGACTAAGAATTACGGAAAAGGCAAGGGAATGGCTGCAGACTTAAAGTATATTGAACTTTGTGCACGGCAGATCGCAGCGGTTGCCAAAAACGACAAAATTGTTGTTGAAAAATCGACTTTACCCGTTCGCACTGCGGCAGCTTTAAAAAGTATCCTTGATAACACGGGTAATGGTGTTAATTTCCATATTCTTTCCAATCCTGAATTTTTGGCTGAAGGCACAGCAATACAGGATTTAATCAATCCAGACCGTGTGCTTATAGGCGGAGAGAATGATGAAGCTATCGCCGCATTGGTCGACATCTATGCCCATTGGGTAAGTCGCGACAAGATTCTCACAACAAACCTTTGGTCATCTGAACTTTCAAAACTAACAGCAAATGCCTTTTTAGCACAACGTGTCTCCTCCATTAACTCCATCTCAGCACTATGCGAGAAAACAGGGGCAAACGTAGATGAAGTTTCCAAGGCGATTGGTATGGACTCTAGGATTGGATCCAAATTTCTGAAAGCTTCTGTAGGTTTTGGTGGCTCTTGTTTTCAAAAAGATATCCTCAATCTGGTTTATATCGCACGAAGCTACGGTCTCACAGAGGTCGCCGAGTATTGGGATCAAGTGATTTTGATGAATGATTATCAAAAACAGCGATTTGCAGATAACATTATCCAAACATTGTATAATACTGTATCGGGCAAAAAGATTGCATTTTTAGGCTGGGCATTCAAAAAAGACACCAATGATACGCGTGAATCTGCAGCGATTTATGTTGCAGATTATCTATTGAGTGAACAAGCTGAAATCACGGTCTATGACCCCAAAGTGTCTGCTGAACGCATCTATGCCGACCTAGATTATCTGAATACGCGCTCTTCGGAAGAAAACCGAGCTTTGGTAAAGGTTGTCAATACCGCCTATGAGGCTTGCAATGATGCACATGCAATTGCAGTATTGACTGAATGGGATGAATTTAAGCATTATGATTGGGCCAAAATTAAGGAGCATATGAAAAAACCTGCATTTGTGTTCGATGGCCGTAAACTATTGAACCGTAAGGAACTTGAAGACCTTGATTTTAAATATTACGCGATAGGCGAGTAATCAATATATAGATAAAAAGAACCCTCAGCATATAGTCGCATAAGTGTATACGACTATAACTGAGGGTTTTGTTTGTGCCTGTTGTCAACGCGTAAGGAAAGAGAGATGAAACACAAGCGATGCAACAGGACTTTTTATCTTAATTATTCAGCATTCCATAAAACTCATTCATGTAATAAGATTCTTGGAGTGCATCCCTGAAATTCTGCCATTGTTCTTCATCAAATGAAAATACGATATCTGGATAAGGTGTTTTCATAATCAACCGAAATTCACCATCTGGGAATGTGCTAAAAAAGAGCTCATCACCATTACTTTTCGTAATATTCAAGAAATCGAAGAATTTATTCCTCGTAAATGTCAGTACAAAACTTTGTTGCCAGATATAATATGTTTGACACTTATGGCAAACACTAATATGGGTATCTCCTCTTTGGCTTAGAATTTTTGTGTCACACATACTATCTACATTTATTTAGACTCATTATAAATAATATTCAAATGTAAGAATAGTTTTTAGAATAACAAGTACCTGAACAAAAAAAAGGCGATATATTTCTATATCGCCTTTTTTTAATTAGAGAGCATTAATTTAAACCTCTCTTTTTCAATAGATATTTTGGATCTGGATCTGCACCTCTAAACGTACGGTACATTTTAGCAGGATCATCAGTACCTCCTTTTTCAAGGATATTTTTTCGGAAAGAATCCGCTGTTACTTGATCGTACAATGATTTTTCCTTGAAAGCTGCGAAGGCATCTGAATCCAATACTTCTGACCAGATATAGGCATAATAACCTGCAGAATATCCACCAGCGAAGATATGTTGAAAATATGTACTTCTATAGCGCGGAATAATAGCATCAATAATACCTATTTTTTTCATTGCTGTTTTTTCAAAGCCATTAATGTCTTTTGAAATTTCTTTTGTGGTAGCATGATAATCCATGTCTAACAACGCGGCAGAAAGGTATTCAACCGTTGCAAATCCTTGATCAAAGGTACCGGCCTTTTCCATTTTTTGAATCAATGAATCTGGCATTGCTTCTTTGGTCTTATAATGCTTAGCATATGTTCTTAACACCTCTGGATCTGCTGCCCAATTTTCCATCACTTGTGAAGGTAGTTCAACAAAGTCACGTGGTACAGAAGTTCCGGCCATAGAGCGGTATCTCACATTGGAAAGAAGACCATGCAGAGCATGTCCAAACTCATGGAACAAAGTAGTCGCTTCATCAAATGTCAACAAGGCAGGATTTTTTCCCACTGGTTTTGTGAAATTGCATACAATGGAAATTACTGGAGCAACACGTTTGCCATCTTTTGTCGACTGGTTACGGTAAGAAGTCATCCAGGCTCCCCCTCGTTTTGACTCTCGAGGGAAGAAATCGGCATATAGCAGACCTAAATGAGAACCGTCTTTGTCTTTAACTTCATACACTTCCACATCTTTATGGTAAGTTGGTACATTGTTTAAGGCTACGAACGTCAAACCATATAATTTATTAGCTACAGCAAACGCACCTTCACGAACTGCAGGAAGACTCAAATAAGGTTTAATTTCGTCCTCATTCAATGCGAAACGTTTTTTGCGAATAATTTCTGTATAATATCTCCAATCGTAAGGGGCCACAGCAAAATTACCTCCTTCAGCCTTTATTTCCTTTGCTATATCTGCTTCTTCACCTTTTGCTTTAGCGAGAGCTGGAGTCCAAAGTTTATTTAACAGTGCATAGACATTGGTCGGATTCTTCGCCATTGATTCCTCTAGGACATAGGCCGCATGTGAAGAATAACCTAATAATTTTGCTTTTTGAAGGCGAAGGTTTACAATTTTTTGAATGATCGCCTTGTTATCGTTGGTGTTATCTTGATTACCGCGTAGCTGATAAGCCTCCCAAAGTTGCTTTCTCAGTTCACGATTTTTTGCATATTGAAGAAAGGGCATAATGGAAGGATTCTGTAAAGTAAACACCCACTTATCCTTCTTTCCTTTTGCTACGGCTTCTTCAGCTGCTGCCGTTTTCAACGATTCAGGCAAGCCTTCCAATTGGCTCGCAGAATCAACGACCAGTGTATAAGCATTGGTTTCAGCAAGCAAATTTTGTCCGAATTGCGTTGTTAATGTTGAAAGCTCAGCATTAATTTTTTTCATTTTTTCCTTATCAGCATCCTTTAAATTCGCTCCGGAACGTACAAAACTCTTATAGGTTTCCTCCAACAGTTTATTGTCCTGTTCGTCTAATCCAAGTGTATTTCGACTGCTCCAAACTGTTTTGATACGGTCAAATAGTTTGGTATTCATCGAAATTTCATCAGAATGACTCGATAAGATGGGAGCCAAATCTTTTGCTATCGCCTGAATACTGTCATTTGTATTGGCACTATTTAGATTATAAAATACAGTAGATACATTATTCAATAATCCACCTGCATTTTCTAGAGCGACTATCGTATTTTGAAATGTTGCTTTATCCGAATTGTTGACTATCGTGTCAATTTCCAAATTGTGTACTTTTATCGCTTCATCAAAAGCTGGCCTAAAATGCTCTGTTTTGATCTTGTCAAAAGGCGGTACATTAAATGGGGTTTCGTAAGCCAATAAAAGAGGATTATCTGTCATCACTTTTTTTTCCTCACAACCAACAAATGCAGTTGCCACTATCGCAAAAAATGGCAAAAGTTGTCTTTTCTTCATATTATCTGATTATTCCTGATTTTTTTTTCAAAGATAATAAAATTAGGCAAATGGTCGGCCTTGTTGGAGAGGGGTTGCAGAGGAACATGAAAACAGTCATCGTATTGTAAAACAAAAACTTATTCATAAACCTTGTTAAAAATAATCTGTCAATTTGGATAAAAATATTTTAATGAGCGATATTAACCGTTTCTTTTGGAGATGTGCGGGGGTACATCAAGAAACTCTTGAAAAATATCCGGAAGAGCATAGTAAGTACACAGCCATAGGTGCTACTATTTTTTTTACGGGATTGTTTGCCAGTCTTTCGGGTGGCTATGCCATGTATTTCGTATTTAGTGGTGGGGCATTTGACTGGCTTTTGGCCATTGTATTTGGCATCATTTGGGGTTTAGCGATATTCAATATGGATCGCTATATTGTACTCAGTATAAATAAATCAAAAAGTGGCCTTATGCAGCTTCTGCAGGCTCTTCCTCGAATTTTATTGGCAATTTTGATTGGTTTGGTTATCTCTAGGCCGTTGGAGTTAAAAATCTTCGATAAAGAGATTCGAGAAAACCTCCGTGTACGTTTTCTCGCAGATCAACGCGCTAAAATCGACACGCTCAACAGTACGTTCAATAAGAAATATGCCAATGAAGTTTCGCTTTTAAAAGCGATTACGGTCGAACGTGATTCATTAGAAGCCAGTATTAAAAATGATCGTACAAAATTGAATTACGAGATATTCGGGAACAAAACAACTGAAACATCCGGTGTCATGGGGTATGGCCCTTATGCCAAAATGAAAGAAGAAGAGCTGAAGAAAAAAGAGGGCTATTTGGACACTTTACGGAACAAGATAACGACCCAACAAAACGCAATACGTCAGAAACAGAAATTTGAAGGGATATTGGACCAAAAAGTCTTATCCAACGCTTCGTTGGACAGCGCTGTCAATGTCGCTGGTTTTGCAGACCGCAACTCTGCGCTGGGCAATCTAAGGTACGATGCCAATGGAAAGGTCAACGAATCCAATGCAAATGCTGTGTTTTTTATTGCGCTGCTTTTTGTCTTCCTCGAATGTCTTCCGGTAATCGTCAAGCTCTTGGCAGGAAAGGATCCTTATGACAACGAAGTCCAAAACCAAAGGACTATTCATGATTACGAATCAGACAGCAATGTCACTGTTCAAAAAGAGGCTGTAGATCGTTTAAAGGATACGTATGTGGATGTTTCCATCAATAAACGGATGAAAGAGCTTTAGTAGAACCTCTAGCATAAGTTAGTAGAACAGGCTTTGCTTTGCACGGTTAAAAATTATAAACGGGCTTACCTTTCGGCAAGCCCGTTTTTGTTAATCTTCCGCATCTAAAAATTTGGAATCGATCTGTTTATTTGCTTTGGCTCCTAAACGTTTTAATTTCTCCACTTTTCCGATCACGTTCCCAGCGCCTGTAGAGAGCTTTTTAGTTGCATCTTCATGGCTTTTTAATGCGCGCTCCAATTGATTTTGCACCTGTTCCATATCGTTCAGAAAGCTCACAAACTTATCGTAAAGGCTCCCCGCTTCTTTCGCTATTTCAATTACATTCCTGGTCTGACGTTCCTGCTTCCAGATACTAGCGATAGTACGCAATGTCGCCAACAATGTCGAAGGGCTAACGATGACAACCTTACGATCCCAAGCATCGCTGAATAGATCCGGTTTTTCAGCGACGGACATACTCAATGCAGATTCGATCGGCATAAACAGCAATACAAATTCTGGCGATTCTATACCATATAACTCGTGATAGTTTTTTGCGGAAAGTTCTTTCACGTGATTTTCCACAGACTGTACATGTTGTTTTGCGAAAATTGCGCGGTCCTCATCCGTCTCAGCATTGACCCAACGTTCGTAGGCAATCAGCGAAACTTTTGAATCTACAATCAGATGTTTATCTTCAGGAAGGTCGATAATCGCGTCGGGTTGCATTCTTCTTCCTTCGGCATCCATCAGAGAGACCTGTAATCTAAATTCGCGATCGCGCATAAGTCCCGAACGCTCCAAAACCCGCTCTAAAATTACCTCGCCCCAATTGCCCTGCTTTTTGGTATCCCCTTTTAATGCCTTGGTTAAGCTATTGGCTTCGTCTTTAATTTTAAGACTCTGTTCGACCAGCTGAAGGACAACTCCCTTTAAAGAATTTCTTTCCGCGGCCTCTTGATTGTAATTTTTATCGACTTTCTCTTCAAACAATTTGATTTTTTCCTTCAATGGATCCAAGATCAAGCCCAGGGAACGATGATTGGTCTCTGTAAACTTTTGTGTCTTCTCTTCCAATATTTTATTGGCAATAACCTGAAACTCATTGTTGAATTGTCGTTTAATCTCTGCGATTTCATTCTTCTGTTCCTGAAATTTATCGAGCTGCGCCTCATAAAAAGAACGTGTACTCTCTAAAGACCGCTCTGCGACCAGAAGATTCTCCCGTTCCTTATCCAATTCATTTTTTAGCATAAGACGTTCTTCCAGCAAACTTTGTTCCCGCTGTTGCGATCTAGCAAGTTCAATTTTTAGTGTTTCAACCTCTTTATTGTACGCGGGACCGGTACTGGTATCGGTATTCTTTTTTAGTACCAATACGATCAAAATGACCAATAACAATACGATTCCCGCAAAGAAAAATATTTCCATGATTTGTATTTTCTGAAGATGGTGTATGCTTACCTGAGCAGGTCTATTTTGCCATCACTGCATTTAACTAAACCTATAACGTCTCAATCTTAATGAATCGGCACGACTAAAAAACAGATAACTCCAATCTGTTATCAGTTTGCACGATGTATTACACACTTCTCTATGGTAAGGCGTAATACCAATGCCCCACTTAGTGGTACATTATTGTAACTTTTGGTGTGTTTTCCACCATAGATCGGGCATTTCACCTGAAACAGCCAATTGGTAGTCTTCATAACGGCAAGGCACGAGGTAATAGCGTTCATTGACTGATTTAGATCCAAAATAAGGCACTTGAATCCACCAGCGGTCTGATTTTTTACTTTTCACAAAGACCAATTCATGCTCTTCATTTTCCAGTGTCGTGCGATAAATGATATAAGATGATTTGGGGTACAGTGGCGTATCTTGTTTGCGGTTATAGTAACCATCAATAAAGCACCAGATCATTTGGGAGACCAACATAGCCGTCTGCTCCATTGGATCAAATGTTGGATTGAATTCATAAAAACCGATGGAAGAACATTTATCCGACATCCCGGCATAGCGGGCGAGTTGACAAGCTTCATCGCCAAATAAGCCATTGGGCATTGCATTGGCATTTCCAGGTGCTTCAGAGGCCCGAATGGCTCCTATGTCAAAACTAATTAAATCCGCTGCTCGGATCAAAGGCTCTGATTGGTCCATTTTACCGGCAATCATACCGACTCGTGTTGCATTAAAAAATAGTTTATCATACATATTGATAGACTCTTTACTTACGAGATAGGTTTGATAGGCTATGGCATTTAAATTGAATAAATAGTCCGGCTGGTGCAAGATAATATGGTTCACATAAGATCGGGAATTCAGGCTTACATTTTCAGCATTTTCCTCATCAAGGTCAAAACGAGCATCTATAATTGCCAGCTCTATCTTTCGCTCTAAGTTTTGATACCCCAAATATTGTGCATAGGTAAGGTCCTGTCCACCACCAATGATAATCGGAAGAATATTTTCTTTGACCAGTTCTTCTACGACAGATTTTAAAGCGATATAGGTATCTTGAATTGTATTACCGGCTTTGATATTTCCCAAATCAACGATATTCATCTTATAATCGCCCTGATATAGCGCATAGAGATGTTTTCGTACTGCATCCGGCGCCTTATCCGTTCCGTTATTATTCATGGATGCACGGTCTTCCTCCACACCGACAATAGCCAATTGAGGCTGTTTATCCACTTCCCAGCTCGGAAAATCTATTTCATAGGCTTGAATAATGTTCCCTAGTTGAGAACTCAAGAACCCATGCTCAGGAGCAAAACCTGTAATTGAAATCGGGCTAAAGAATACGGACAGTGATGACATAAGCTATAATTTGTAAAATTTCCTATTTGTTCTGAAAACGACTGTTTTAATTGGACTGAAAGAATCTACCTTGGCTTTCATGGCGTTTGATACCCGCGAAAGCATGAAGGTTTTCAGGATGCAATTCACACAAATATCCATTTATTAACTAACTTTTGAAAACATTATTTTTAACAGTATCTTTATCAAGTGATATTAATAACTGGAGGAACAGGTTTTTTAGGGTCTACACTAATCAGACAGTTGATAGACCAAGGAATTGACGTCATTGCCATCAAAAGAGCTCAATCGACTATTCCGGCCTCGTTGTTATCGTCTTCGTTGGTCCAATGGATCGACGCTGATATCAACAATTATTTTGAATTAGAAGATGCTCTTGATGGGGTTACTAAAGTATTCCATTGTGCAGCATTGGTTTCCTACCAAAAGAAAGACGCTAAGGCACTCTTTAAAGTGAACGTGGAAGGAACGACAAATCTGGTCAATCTTTGCCTTGAAAAGGGTATTCGCCTACTTCATGTCAGCTCGATCGCAGCTTTAGGGACAAATCGAGACAACCTTCCGGTATCCGAGAAAGACCATTGGGAACACAATTCATTGACATCGAACTATTCGTTATCAAAATATCAGGCGGAGATGGAGGTCTGGCGTGGCATTACCGAAGGTTTAAGTGCAGTTATTGTCAACCCCTCAGTAATTTTAGGTGCTTCGGCAAACGAGAAAGGCTCTGGCGCTATTTTTTCGATGATCAATAAAGGTCTACGATTTTATCCGAAAGGAAGTGTCGGCGTTGTTGACGTTGAAGATGTTGCTGCAATCATGATTCAATTAATGGGAAGAGATGATATCACGGCTGAGCGCTATATCATCAATCATCTCAATATAAGCAACAAGGATCTGCTGAGCGTGGCAAGTGTATTAATGAATAGGCCTGAACCGACAATCGAAGTTTCTGAAACCTTACTCCAAATTGCCTCTACTGTTTCCAGCATGCTTTCCGTATTTAAAAAATCGGATACGACATTGACAAAGGAAACAGCGGCAGCGTCAAGTGCCAAATTGCAGTATTCCAACGCTAAAATCCAGGAACTTCTAAACCACAGTTATCGACCTTTGGAACAAACGCTAAAGGAAATTGCAGATTTATATAACAAACAGTAAAACTATAACATAACAAACAACCAAACCTTGAAACCGTCGGAAACCTACCGATATCGGAGATCTGCATTCAGCGCTATTGCTCACGATCGTTTCATAAAAAAATAACAAGATGAAAAACTATTACATCATTGATTTCGATAGTACATTTACGCAAGTAGAGGCACTTGATGAACTTGCACGGATCTCCCTTGAGAACCATCCGGATCGCGAATCTATCTATCACGAAATTGAGCGGTACACCAATCTTGCCATGGAGGGTAAACTATCTTTCCGTGAGGCTTTGGCTGGTCGCGTCAAACTTTTAAATGCCAACAAATCTCATCTGGATAAACTTGTTTCACATCTTAAGAAAAAGGTTTCAACCTCTTTTTCCCGAAATCGTGAATTTTTCAAGAAACACGCCGACACCGCATGGATTGTTTCAGGAGGTTTTAAGGAGTTTATTACTCCTGTTGTTACACCATATCATATCAAGACTGAAAATATCTATGCCAATACATTCAGATTTGATGAAGAAGGTAATATCATCGGTTTTGATGAAGAGAATCCATTATCAAATGAAGGTGGAAAAGTGCAATTATTAAAACAGTTAAATATTGAAGGAAGACTATTTGGCATTGGTGACGGTTATTCAGATTTTCAACTGAAAGAATCGGGATTAATTGAAAAATTCTTTGCATTTACAGAGAATATCCAACGTAAAAGTGTCACTGAGAAAGCAGACTTCATCACACCTAGTTTTGATGAGTTCTTATATGTAAATGATCTGCCCCGTGCAATATCCTATCCTAAAAACCGTATCCTTTGTTTGATCGTGGGTGATGTACCAGAAATAGCGGCTCATATCTTAAAAAGAGACGGTTTTTCTATCCGCACAAAAGATACCTTCGAAGAAAAGTATGTGAAAGATGTAGGGATGCTTCTATTGGGGGACAATATCGATATCAGTGATGAGCAACTCCAACATGCTGACAAATTAAAAACGATCGGATATTTGGGTGATATCAGAGGGCATATCAATAAGGATATCTGCAATGCTAAAGGTATTGTCGTTTTTGATGATAAGAAAAATAAAAAGAAAAATTCCGAGTTTATACCTCGCCGGATGGCCGATTTTATCAACAATGGTGATACTTATTTAAGTCGCAACTTCCCAAATCTGATTTTACCAAAAGTAAAACAGGTAACGAGATTATTGCATATCCACCAAAACGTTCCCGGAATTATGGCGCAGATCAATAAGGTCTATGCCCAAAATAACATCAATATCGTTGCCCAATTTCTAATGACCAAAAGTGATATTGGCTATGCGGTAACCGATATACAAGGTGAATATGATAAAGATCTATTGAAACAACTCAAACAGATCGACAATACAATTAAGTTCAGAATATTGTATTAATAGCAAGCGGCGGTAAATATGGGCGGCAGCTATTGCCTGCTTAAATTCCGGCTTATAAAACGAGAAATTTATTCAGGCACACTTGCAGTGTGCCTGACTTTTCGCTCAACAACTCTTTTTATACTAAAACATAGATTATGTCCTTACATCAAGATGCCGAATTAAAGAAAGCTGTACTTGACCTACCTCAGAAGGAAAAAGACAAACTCCTTGTACGCCTGATAAGCAAGGACAAAATGCTGATCAAACAATTGCATTTCCAATTACTGGAAAATGCGGACGATTTAGAGGAACGTATTGAAAAACTACGAAAGCAACTGGCGCAATTGTTCGATATTGGTTTAAGTCAAATTGGCAATACGCCACAACACAGTCATTTTATTGCACTTAGCAAGCTGGTGAAACAAGCAAGCGGTTTAGTGAATGAACACGAAAAAGTCACCAAGGACAAAATCAGTGAAGTAGAATTTAGATGCTATATCCTGAAGAGAACCATTGCTGATTACGACAGGCTTTTCGACTCCTCCTATCAGTCTGCCGCCCACAAATTGCATAAATATATAACAGGGCGTATAAAGCATGCGGTGGGTAAATACAGTAAACTTCATGAGGACTTTCAGTTTGACTACCGGGAAGATTTTCAAAATACACTGGATGCTTTTGGTAATACAACACTTAAAAGCTATATTAGTGAACAGAAGATTGACCTCGACCTAAATTAGTCATGAGAAATAGCAAAAACCGCGTTAAAATCGGATCCTTTCATGTTACAGCTTACGAGCAATATAAATTAATTTACTTGGCCACATTATTGGTGTTGCTCGCTTTTGCCTACACCTTTTACCTCGCGAAATAAACTCCTGCACAGATCAATCTGTTATAGCTTTTGAGTTCTCCAAAGTCATGCCTTTCTTAATGAGGGATTCAGCCATTTTTTTACCAAAAAATTTAGTACTTCATACCCAATACTTGATACTATTTCGTTAAATTCGCAATTATTCGAAATTTTTGCTCGTGGGAATTCAAGAAATATTAGAAAAATACAGCCAAAGCGAATCTGTCCAGTCGCTTACCAAGGCTATACAATCCAAAAACCCAAAGATTCAGCTGAAAGGGCTTATTGGATCTTCGGATGCGTTCATAGCCGTATCTTCTTACAACTTACAGGAACGTCCAATGGTCTTTATTTTACCAACTCATGAAGACGCTTCTTATTTTTTAAGTGATCTGGAAAGCCTGTTGGATAAGCAAGTTCTTTTTTTTCCTTCGTCTTATCGCAAAGCTTTTGATTTTACACAAACTGACTCTGCCAATGTATTACAACGTGCGGAGACTTTAAGTTCACTCAACCATACTTCGGAATTACCGAAAATGGTTGTGACTTATCCGGAGGCTATTGCTGAGAAAGTGATCAATCGCAACGATCTGGATAAAAATACGTTGGAAATAACAGAAAACACCGCTCTAAGTATTGATTTCATCAACGAATTTTTGATCGAATATGATTTCGAACGTGTAGACTTTGTGTATGAACCGGGGCAATTTGCGATACGCGGTGGCATTGTAGATATCTTCTCTTTTTCGAATGACCTCCCATACCGTATTGAATTCTTTGGCGATGACATCGAAAGCATACGTACATTTGACATTGAGTCCCAGCTGTCTGTCAAAAAAATCCATAAAGTAACCATTGTACCGAATGTCCAAGCGAAATTCCTGACATCCCAACACATTTCCTTATTGGAATATGTAGATCAGGACGCTACGATCTGGATCAAAGACGCTCAATTTACGTTAGATATTGTAAAAGATGGGTTAAAAAAAGCGGAAAAATTATGGGCGGGGCTAACAGATAAGCAGAAAAAGGATAATCCCGAATGGCATAATCCAGCCTATGAGTTTACAGATGAGAAGAATCTCAATGCCTTATTCTTTGAGTTCCCTATCATCGAATTCGGCAAACAGTTCTTTTATAAAGCTGAGGTAACACTCAAGTTCGATATCCACCCGCAACCTTCGTTCAATAAGGATTTTAATCTCTTAATCCATAATTTCAAGGAGAATGAGGGCCAGCGGATCCAGAATCTGATCTTTTCAGATTCAACCAAACAGGTCGAACGTATCTATACGATTCTAGAAGATCTCGATAAATCAGCGACCTTTATTCCAATTCATAAAGCTTTACGCGAAGGTTTTAGAGACGACAGTTTAAAGTTGGCCTGTTACACGGATCACCAGATATTTGACCGCTATTATAAATATAAACGTAAGAAGGCTTACGAGCGCTCGCAGGCAATTACGCTCAAAGATCTACGGGATCTTAAACCTGGTGACTTCATTACCCATATTGACCACGGTGTTGGTCGCTATGGAGGGTTGGAAAAAGTGGACGTCAACGGTAAATCTCAGGAAATGATCCGCCTGATCTATGCAGACAACGACCTTTTGTATGTAAACATCAACTCCTTAAACCGTATCTCCAAATATTCCGGAAAAGAGGGTACTGTTCCCAAAATGAATAAACTGGGTACCGATGCTTGGGACAAACTCAAAAAGACGACCAAGAAAAAAGTTAAGGATATTGCGCGCGACCTGATCATGCTTTATGCCAAACGAAAGGCCCAGCATGGAAATGCGTTCTCACCGGATAGCTACTTACAGAATGAACTGGAGGCCTCCTTTATCTATGAGGATACACCCGATCAGGAAAAGGCTACTGCCGATGTAAAAAAGGATATGGAATCGCCGCATCCGATGGACCGATTGATCTGTGGGGATGTTGGCTTCGGAAAAACGGAGGTTGCCATCCGTGCAGCCTTCAAAGCTGTAGCAGACAGTAAACAAGTTGCTGTCCTGGTACCGACGACCATTCTTGCATTACAGCACTACCGGACATTTTCGGAGCGCCTAAAGGGCCTTCCATGCACGATCGACTATATTAATCGTTTCAAAACGAGCAAACAGATCAAAGATACCTTAGCCAGGCTCGCTGAAGGAAAAATAGACATTATCATTGGCACCCATCGCCTTGTTAGCAAAGATGTCAAGTTCAAAGATCTTGGTCTAATGATTATCGATGAGGAACAAAAGTTTGGGGTTGCAGTAAAGGAAAAATTGAAGGTCATGCGTGCGAATGTAGACTCACTGACATTGACAGCAACGCCAATTCCAAGAACATTGCACTTTTCATTGATGGGCGCCCGCGATCTGAGTATCATCTCGACCCCACCACCCAACCGGCAGCCTGTACAGACCGAACTCCACGTTTTCAATGAAACACTGATCGGAGAGGCCGTCAGTTACGAACTTGATCGTGGTGGACAGGTATTCTTTATCCATAATCGGGTCGCAGATCTTCCGCAGCTGGGCAATTTGATTCGCAAGCTGGTTCCAGGAGCACGGGTCGGTGTTGCACATGGCCAATTGGAGGGTGATGAGCTCGAGGATGTGATGCTTAAGTTTATCAATCACGATTTCGATGTCTTAATCGCAACAACAATTATTGAAGCGGGTCTTGATATTCCAAACGCGAATACGATTATTATTAATCATGCACATATGTTCGGACTGAGTGACCTGCACCAAATGCGGGGTCGGGTCGGTCGCTCTAATAAAAAGGCCTTCTGTTATCTACTGAGTCCACCATTGTCGACTTTAACGTCGGAAGCCTATAAACGACTTTCTGCGATAGAAGAATTCTCTGAACTCGGCTCTGGATTTAATGTTGCCATGCGCGATTTGGATATACGTGGCTCGGGAAACCTATTAGGTGGCGAACAGTCCGGATTTATTGCCGAGATCGGTTTCGAGATGTATCATAAAATCTTGGACGAAGCTATTCAGGAACTGAAAGAGGATGAGTTTTCAGCAGTATTCGCTGATGAGAAAGAACGAAAATATGTGTCCTTTACACAGATTGACACCGACCTCGAGGTATTGATCCCGGATGAATATGTAACCAATATCACTGAACGATATAATCTGTATACGGAACTCTCTAAATTGGAAAACGAGCAGCAATTGGCAGCGTTTGAAAAAGAACTTGAAGATCGCTTTGGCCCTATCCCACGAGAAGTCTTTGAATTATTCAATACACTCCGTTTACAGTGGTTTGGCAAAACGATCGGATTCGAAAAAATAGCCTATAAAAAGCATACACTGAAAGGTTATTTTGTCAATAACCCCAAGTCGAGCTACTTTGAATCTGATCAATTCGGCCGAGTACTGTCCTTTGTACAAAGCCATCCGGAGATCAGCAACCTCAAAGAAGTCAAAGGCCAGCTTCGTTTAGCATTAAACAATGTGAATACCATTGGGTATGCATTGAGCCTGCTGAGAGAAATGTTGTAAGATATATTGATGCATCCGATATAAATAAAATCTACATATTGAGTAGATTTTATTTATATTTGATATACAAGACAAACCTTCTTCGAGCTGTTAGCACCAACAGTGCTTTCAAACGAGCTAAGGGTTCCTTACGATCACAGATTCGACAAGATCGAGTTATGGATTCTTAAGGCGATACAAGCATCAATCAATATTATTAGTATGGCTACCAATACCGAAACGATACTCGTCCATGAAGGACAGCAATTCAACCAGACATCTGCAGTAACTACTCCAATCTATCAGACATCCACATACATTGCAGATCCTGACCCAACGGAATACATCAAGGCTGCTACCGAACCGAAACACCCTTATTTTTATCATCGCCATGGCAACCCAACGAATAGCCAAGTAGCGTCCATCCTAGCAAAATTGGAAAAAACGGAGGATGCACTTGTATTTGCAACAGGTATGGCAGCGATCAGTACAGCCATATTGGCCATCGTTAAATCGGGCGATCATATTGTCGCCCAACATGCACATTATTCCGGAACAGCTATTTTCTTTAAAGAGTTCCTAACAGATTATGGCATCACGGTTACGGCTGTGGATCAAACAGATGTTTCAGCTTTTGAAAAGGCTATTCAAACAAATACCAAACTGATTTATATAGAGACTCCATCGAATCCAAACCTCAACATTAGCGATTTAAAAGCACTCGGAGAGCTTGCCAGAAAACATGGAATCCAGAGTATGGTCGATAATACATTTGCCTCCCCTATCAACCAAACACCGACAGATTTTGGAATAGACGTCGTTGTCCACAGCGCCACGAAATATTTGGGCGGACACAGCGACCTCACCGCGGGTATCGTCTGCGGTACGCAGCACTATATCGCCAGCGTATGGAAACGATCCGTCGCTTTGGGAGCATCACTTGCACCGCTTGATTCCTGGTTACTATTACGGGGATTGAAAACATTAAGTCTACGCGTCAAACAGATCAATACAAATGCGCTGAAGCTAGCCGAATTTCTGGATCAACATCCAAAAATAAAAAAAGTCAGTTATCCTGGATTACCCAATCACCCACAACATGAGCTCGCGGCCCAACAAATGAACGGTTTCTCCGGTATGCTTTGCATCGATGTCAACGGTAAAGATGAAGAAGAGGCATTTTTAAATGCACAGAAACTCATCAATGGGCTGCATATATTTATCAACGCGGCCAGTTTGGGAGGGGTCGAATCGCTTATTGTACACCCCGCGAGTATGTGGGGCGGTCATCATACGAAGGAACAGAAAGAAGCTTCCGGAATCACGCTAGGCATGTTGCGCATCTCTGTTGGAATCGAACATGCCGATGATCTAATCGCCGACTTAAAACAGGCATTAGACCAGCTTAACTAGGACTTGTGTAGTAAGTCGTTATCAAAAAAGAAAAAAATAAGGGGAATAGCATGAACATGCTATTCCCCTTACTGTACCTACTTTTTTATCAAAGTACGCGGGTACCATCGGCAATCCTGACCTGAATAACCGAAAGTTCTTTATCAAATTTCTGTTTGTATTCTTTTTCGAGTGTTGGTAAAATTGAAGGTAATACACCTTCTTTGACGATATTGATCGTACAGCCACCGAAACCGCCGCCCATCATTCGGGCACCGATCACCTCAGGAAATTGCTTGACATAATCCACTAAATAATCCAGTTCCGGACAACTGACTTCATACACTTTACTTAATCCCTCGTGGCTCTGAAAAATATACTGTCCAAGCTGAACAACATCTCCTGAACGTAGTGCATCACAAGATTTCTCTACACGTTCATTCTCACGGACCACAAAACTAGCTTTCGCATAAATATCGGCATCTTTGTCCTTTACCAACTCATCCAGCATCGCCACTGTTACATCACGTAGGTTCTTGACTTCCGGGTATTTTTCCTGTACCCATGCAGACGCCTGTTCGCATTGTTCACGACGTGTATTGTAAGCTGTAGAAGCTAATGAGTGTTTTACGTTTGTATTCAATAACACAACTTCATAACCCTTAAGATCAAGTGGCACATACTCGAAACCCAAAGTACGGCAATCCAGTTTGATGACATTTTTCTCTTTACCAAAGGCTGAAGCAAACTGATCCATAATACCGCACATCACACCAGCATAGGTATGTTCGGCCTTTTGTGCAATCTGTGGAATATCAAGTCGTTCGACCTGTAAATCGAACAGTTCGCTGAGCGCCAAGGTAACGGCACACTCAACGGCCGCTGAAGACGATAATCCGGCCCCCAATGGTACATCGCCATCGATATACAGGTTGAATCCACCTAGCGTTGCCCCACGTTTCTGATACTGATCAACTACACCGAGAATATAGTTTGGCCAATGTTTTTCTGAGATTGCAATATCCGCTAGTTTTACCTCATGATGTTCTTTATAATCTTCCGCATAAAGCACAATGTTATCATCCGATCGCTTACTTACAGCAACGTATATTGCCTTGTCAATTGCAGCAGGCAATACAAATCCATCGTTATAATCCGTATGTTCTCCAATAATATTAATCCGTCCGGGGGAAGTAACGACAAGAGGTTCCTCCTGGTAGAGTTCTTTAAATTTGTTTACAATTGTATCTTTTGTTATCATCTTATTTAGCTTTATAATGTACTGTCGAACAATTTCGCAACTGTTCTGCGGCAACTTCCGGTGTGATATCACGTTGTGGATTTGCTAGCATCTCATAACCTACCATAAACTTTTTAACGGTAGCAGAACGTAACAATGGTGGATAGAAGTGCATATGCCAATGCCACTCTGGATGATCACCATCATTTACCGGGGCCTGATGCATTCCTGCAGAATAGGGAAAGGATGTTTTGAAGAGATTGTCATATCGCGTCGTCAATAACTTGAGGATAGCGGCAAAATCCGTCTTCTCCTTCTCGTCAAACCCGGCAATGTTTTGGATAGATCGTTTGCTGACAATCATCGTTTCGTAAGGCCAGGCAGCCCAAAAAGGGACTAGAGAAACAAAAGAATCATTTTCGTCAATAATGCGTTCCTCTTTTCTCAACTCCGCTTTAACATAGTCTGACAGGATTGTACGTTGATATTTGTTGAAATATTGCTGTTGCTGAACGCATTCTTTTTGGATTTCTACTGGCAAATGATTTTGTGACCAGATCTGTCCGTGGGGATGTGGGTTACTACAGCCCATAATCGCGCCTTTATTTTCGAAAATTTGAATGTATTTAATCCAGTCAACCTTGGAGAGTTCGACAAATTCCTTTTGCCAAAGATCAACCACCGATTTGATTGCGGCCTGATCCATTTCGGGTAGTGTAAGATCGTGGCGTGGTGTGAATGCAATTACCTTACAGATCCCTCTTTCGGTCTCTGCGACAAATAATTCATCCTCATTAAATTCCTGTTGGCTTGTATCTTTTAATAAAGCCGAGAAATCGTTCACGAAGACAAAACTTTCTTTATAATCTGGATTGACATCACCATCTGCTCGTTTATTTGTCGGACACAAATAGCATTGTGGATCATATTCGGGTCTATTATCCCCGGGGAGATCCTCCACTTGCCCTTGCCATGGTCTTTTACTACGATGCGGAGACACAAGTACCTTTTCCCCGGTAAGAATATTAACACGTGTGTGGGGAGAGTCCCCAAAGTTTAAAGTTGATTGCATGTTATGTATAACTGGTGTACAGAATACACAATTATAGCTATATTAACTCAAAAGTCAAAGGAGATTTTTTAGGCTTTAAACTTTGGGTCTTGCGCTTTTAGCAATTCGAATATGGTAATTTCAGGCAGAATTCCAACGCGTCCTGGATAACCCAAAAAACCATAGCCGACATTCACATATAATCGTTTGTTCTGTTGTTCACGATATAGCCCTGCCCATTCCTTATAGATATATTGTACTGGACTCCATTGCAACATCTCGGATCTTACGCCAAATTGCATACCGTGGGTATGTCCGGCAAACATCACATCCACGTCGGTATCCAATACCTGAGCCCGCCAATGCGAGGGGTCGTGAGATAACAGCAACTTAACAGGTTGCTCTTCGGTACCCATTAACGCTTTCTTGATATCACCATGTTTCGGAAAACGACCTGTCCCCCAATTCTGAACCCCGACAATACAAAGCTCTTCACCGTCAACCTTAATCTTACGATTTTCATCCATTAACAGATCCCAGCCCATGATTTTATGAACATCGATCACATCCTTGAGGTTCTTGCGTTTTGCAGGAGAATCTTCTTTACCATAATAATAGTCACCATAGTCGTGGTTACCTAATGTAGAAAACACACCTAAATCAGATTTCACACGAGCAAAAATATCTTGATAGCCGCGCATTTCAGAAGCTTGGGCATTCACAATATCACCGGTAAAAAAAGTCACATCAGCTTTTTCCTTTAAAAGCATATCAATACCACCGTTGACAGCCTTTTTATTGTAGAAAGATCCCGAGTGCACATCTGAAATCTGCGCGATGGTCATTCCATGGAATGCTTTAGGCAAATTTGGCAAATACAAGGGCACTCTCCTTACACGATAGTCATAGGCTCCTGAAATAATACCCCAGCTCAATGGTATCAAGGGTGAGGCACCAACTAGAATACCAGCTTTGGTCAAAAACTCGGATCGGCTAATCCCTTTCACCGGATTCTCCGGTAAAGGGTCTCCGGCATCTTCAACTAAATCCTCAATAGATCTCTTTTTTGTAAACAGCCGTTTTAACCACACACCACCGCGTCGGATATCATCAATCAACAAAATCAAAAAGAAAAATATCTTTGATGCGGCAGTCAGAAAAAAGGCGACTAAAATAACCGACCGTACGATTAAAGGAATACTATATTGTGCTGAGATAAAAACTCCCAATAGCAGTAAAACAGAATAAGACCACCAGAGGATGGAAAATACTTTTGTTTTGGGAAATTTGATCTTCGTTGCGCGAAGGGCAAAGAAAATATAAAAATCCAATATGAGTAATACACACGCGTTTACGAACAACATCATTTACCTATTTTAGTTTTTGGCATTGAGTGCCAATTGTTTTAAAGACTCGATCCATTTGGGATCATCATTAAGACTTTCTACCAAACAAACCTCTTCTCCACCTAAGTGCTTAAATTCATTAGCATATTCCACGCCAATTTCATCAATGGTCTCGATACAATCCGCTACAAAAGCAGGACTGAAAATTAATAACTTCTTATAACCTTTCGCGGCAAGGTCGTGCAACAAATCCGAGGTATACGGCTGTATCCAGGGCTCTTTACCTAACCGAGATTGAAAGCAAAGCGAATATTGTTCTTTTTTTAAACCAAGCTTTGCAGCTATCGTCCGTGTAGTTGCATAACATTGCGAGAGATAGCAGTATGAATTGGCTGTCGTTTTACAGGAATCACAGCCTGCTTCGGGACATTTAAGTTGACCTGTCGGATCCACTTTACCGAGCTGCCGCACAGGAAGGCCATGATAGCTAAAGACAAAATGGTCAAAACTTTCCAAATCGTGCCTGCGGGCATGATCTGCATAAGTTTCTGCCATCAAATCGTCAGTACAGAAATTGCTTACGAAACTGATTTCCGGTAGATAATTCCATTTGCGGATTAGCTCCATGACACGATCAATAACCGAGCCCGATGTTGCTGAAGCGTACTGTGGAAATAAAGGGATTACGCGAATGGACTCCAAAAATAAACCTTCCATATTTTTCAATGCAGCCTCAATCGATGGGTTTTGGTAACGCATCGCTAATTCGACATGGTATTCTTCCCCCAATGCTTCTTGAAGCAGATCACGTTGCAAAATACTGTAATGCATCAAAGGTGATCCCGTTTCTTTATCCCAGATCGTTTCGTATACTTTTGCAGATTTGGGAGCACGGGTACGTGCAATGATTCCCTTTACCAATAAGGTTCGTTGAAAATAAGGAATATCAATGACGCGTGGATCCATTAAGAACTCCGTTAAATACTTTTTTACATCTGGAGTAGTGGGACTATCAGGTGTACCCAATTGTACTAAAAGAATACCTTTTTTGCCTTTATTGCTCATAGCTTACAAAGCTACGCAAAAAAGAATGCACTCGGGATCTAAACCGCGGAATTATGAAATATCTGTGACGGGTAATTGTGCTTATAATGCTTCTAAACTTGCTTTTACGTCTTTCATCAACCACATTGGCGTAGAAGTAGCGCCACAGATACCAATACGATCGTTTTCAGCAAAGACCGAAGCATCTAATTCTGCTGGATCAGAAATAAAATAACTAGCGGGATTGGCGTTTTGACAAACTTCAAACAGCACCTTTCCATTGGAGGATTTCTTGCCCGATACAAAGACGATTTTATCGTATTGTCTGGCAAAAGCGCCAAGATCTTCGTATCGATTGGAAACTTGTCGACAGATGGTATCATTGGCCTTTACTTCATACCCGCGCTTGATCAGTTCATCTTTGATCGCATAAAATTTATCTACACTTTTTGTTGTTTGGCTATATAGAGTAAATGAGGCGGGCAATTCGACCTGATCCAATTCGGTAATATCCTGAAAAACTAAGGCTTCATTATTTGTCTGCCCCTGCAAACCGATCACTTCAGCATGTCCATGCTTACCAAAGATTAGAATTTTCTCCTCTTGATCGAACGAAGTTTTTATACGGTTCTGCAGTTTGAGCACCACTGGACAAGAGGCATCTATCAAGGTTATGTTATTTTCCAAAGCAACACGATAAGTCTCTGGGGCTTCACCGTGGGCACGGATCAATACCTTTTCATTGCTTAACGTTGGCAGAGCGGCATGATCGATAATACGTAAGCCTTTTGCTTTCAATCGAGCAACTTCCTCATCATTATGAACAATATCTCCCAAACAATAAAGATATCCCTCTTCCTCCAAGATCTCCTCCGCCATATCAATAGCGTATACCACTCCAAAGCAAAAGCCTGAATCTTTATCGATGTCTACTGTTAGATTTAATGCCATAATATCACAAAGTTACATATTCGTATTGAACTTAGATCAATTGTTTTTTTACTTTTCTATAAACGCCGGACACAAAGCCTTGTTACATATCTAGAAAAAACAGCTGATTAGGAGCATGCGAAACGTCTATTTCAATATAAACATATTTTCGAGGCGTATAAGATTTAGCGATAAGGGTTGCATCAGCCAGTTGGCTTATCAATAATTGTGTCTATATGAAGCGTAATGATATTGCATATGAAAAGCAATTTATCTAATTTTGCAAAAAAATTAAAATAATGGCAACTAACAGAACTTTTACGATGATCAAACCTGACGCAGTAGCGAACGGTCACATCGGTGCAATCTTAAACGATATCATTGCTGGTGGTTTTAAAATCATTGCAATGAAATACATCCAACTTTCTCAAGAGACAGCTGGTGCATTTTATGCAGTACACAAAGAGCGTCCTTTCTATGGTGAGTTGGTAAAATTTATGACTTCAGGTCCTATCGTTGCTGCAATCTTGGAAAAAGATAATGCTGTTGAAGATTTCCGTACGTTGATCGGCGCGACTAATCCTGCTGATGCAGCTGAAGGTACAATCCGCAACAAATATGCTAAATCTATTGACGCAAACGCTATCCATGGATCGGATTCAGATGAGAATGCTGCTATCGAAGGAAACTTCTTCTTCTCTCAATTTGAAAGATTCTAGTCGTAAGAAACAACATAAAAAAAGCGCTTTACAAATTGTAAAGCGCTTTTTTTATGCGACCTCTCCCCCGAGTAAAATATACCCCCTATCGGTTCACCGAACTGTTGGCCTTAATAAGCGTACGATGGAGTATATTAAAAGTTTCTTTTACCTAGATACTCATCTTCCTTGGCGGTCATCTTGGCTTTATCTGTCGGCTTTTTATCCGGATAGCCGCACAGGTGCATTACACCATGAATGATAACCCGATGAAGCTCATCACGCACATCAACCTTAAATTTCTCAGCATTCTCCTGAATACGTTCCACGCTGATAAAAATATCGCCAGCGATGGTGTCATCATATTCGGAAGAATCAAAGGTAACGATATCAGTATAGGTATCGTGATTTAAATACTGCTTATTGATCTCTAGTAAGTAGGCATCCGAGCAAAGGATAAAGCTCAATTCGCCCACACGTTTAAATCCTTCGGATTTGATGGCATCAGCAATCCATTGACGAATCTTTCCTTTTTCTTTTAATTTGAAATCCGTATCCTCGGTAAAAAATAATATGCTCTTCATCCTTCTATTTTTTATTCATTTTTGTTTGACTTATCAGTCGATGTGTATCTAAAAATTACGGCTATCCATGTAGCTTTGCAAAATGATCGTTGCAGACACGGTATCAATCAGTCCTTTTTGTTGACGGTCCTTCTTTTTTTTCCCACTTTGTGCAATCGCTGCAGAAGCCATTTTAGAAGTAAAACGCTCATCTATTTCGGCGACAGCAATCGTGGGGTAAGTCTTCTTCAGTTTCCGAATAAAACCGACAACATGCTGTGCGGATTCAGAGTCTGTCCCATCCAGCTGCCGTGGCTTGCCTACAACAAAGGTTTCCACCTGTTCTGTCTGTAAATAATCAGCTAAGTATGTCCAGATATCCTGCGGATGTACTGTCGTCAATGCTGTAGCAATAATTTGCATTGGATCGGTCACCGAAACCCCTATTCGTTTTGTACCGTAATCAAAGGCCATCAATCTCATGGATATATATTTTTCACAAAAATACAAAGTAGTCCTGAGTATTACACAGGAAGATTTAATATTTCAATTGGACTCCGCTTTCTAATACATCCTCTTCTCGTTTTTGATCTTTTAATTTTGATCTTTTAACCAAAAAAAACTATAACTTTGATAGACTATTTCACAACGACAAGCCAACTTGCTTTTTGAGGCAATAGATCACCGAATTCGATCTGATCATAGCGGGCCAATAGAATTGCCCTATAGGCACACTGATCAAGGCAACACCAAAGGCGATGCAGCATTTGGCTGTACGAAATCGGAAGAATAAATATTTAAACAAATGAAAAAAACACTTATTGCCAGTTTCCTTTTGGCCTTATGCTTAAATACGCATGCTCAAAGTAAATATGAGCAACAAATTACTGCTCTTCGTGAAAAAAAAGCCTCTGAATTGGCGAAAGAACAATACGGTCCATTGAAATCAGATCAAGTAGCGTTTTTGGATTACTTTCCCGTAGATGCGGGCTATAAAGTCAACGCCAAAATTGAAGTTTTATTTAACGAACCGGTATTCCGCATGCCAACCTACGATGGCACAAGCAACGAGTACAAACGTTACGCCATCATAACATTTACTCTTCATGGAAAAGAACATACGTTGAATATCTACCAGAGTGTCGCATTATTTCAAAATCCTGCATACAAAAACCATTTATTTTTACCATTTTTAGATTTAACAAATGGTCAGGAAAGCTATAGTGGGGGCCGGTATATTGATTTATCAACAGACGACATTAAAGGAAACAATGTTGAGATAGACTTTAACAAAGCCTATAATCCGTATTGCGCTTATAGCAATGGCTACCGTTGCCCAGTCCCACCAGTTGAGAACAATTTAGAAACAAAAATTATGGCCGGAGAAAAAGCATTTCATAAGTCAAAGAATGAAAGACCAGTCAACCTTAATGCAGGACAGGAGTTCAGTGCTGCCGACAAGAAAATCATTTTATCAGGAGATGAAAATGCAATTCTTCGCGTATTGCAAACAACAGACGATAAAGATCTGAAAGTTTTAAAAGCTACAAGCAGTGATGTCAAATACAACGACCCATTGATTGAGTCACTTTCCAAAAGAATGTTCGCGACTGTACGTGATCCCAATCACCCCGGTGTGGGCATCGCAGCGCCACAAATCGGTATAAATAAAAATCTAATCTGGGTACAGCGATTTGACAAACCAGATCAACCATTTGAATTTTATGTAAATCCTAAAATTCTATGGCGCTCCAAACTGAAACGTAAAGGCGCCGAAGGCTGTCTTTCTATCCCTAATCGTAAAGAGGATGTATTACGGAGTTATGCTATCCGCTTACAATACATCAATAAAGAAGGTAAAGTTATCGAAGAAAATATCGAGGGTTTTACTGCGGTTATTTTTCAGCACGAAACGGATCATCTTTTCGGCATTCTATTTCCAGATCGGCTGGAAGAGCAAAGCAAAGAAGCCTATGCGCCGTTGAATGACAAGATTGAATTTTCTATCCAACCCACAACGTTGACGCCATAATTTCTAGCCCCCTTATCAAGGGCCAAATCATAAGTATATAAATTGTGATTTGATGATAGGACAAAAAGAGCCCCCATGAACGAATTCGTTCATGGGGGCTCAATATTTATTATGGAATCTACTTGAGTTAGATCAATCCTTTTTCGGCCAATAACTCCGCTACCTGAACTGCATTTGTTGCAGCGCCTTTACGTAAGTTATCTGCTACTACCCACATGTTAAGGGTATTTGGTTGAGATTCATCACGACGGATACGTCCTACAAAAACCTCATCTCTGCCGTGCGCATCCTTTGGCATTGGATATTGTAGTGACGCAGGGTCATCAACAACAATACAGCCACTTTGCGCCGCTAAAGCTGCACGTACATCATTCAAATCAAAGTCGTTTTCAAATTCGATATTCAATGATTCAGAGTGTCCTCCCATAACCGGAATACGCACTGTCGTTGCAGTTACTTTAATAGAGTCATCACGCATGATTTTATTTGTTTCCAAAATCATCTTCATTTCCTCTTTCGTGTATCCATTTTCTTGGAAAACATCAATATGCGGAATAACGTTCAAATCAATCTGATAAGGATAAGCTTTTTCACCATCTTTTCCAGCACGCTCATCCATTAACTGGTTAACGGCCTTAACACCAGTACCTGTTACAGATTGGTAGGTAGAAACTACAACACGTTTGATTTTATATTTATCATGTAATGGCTTTAAAGCCACCACCATTTGTATGGTTGAACAATTCGGGTTTGCAATAATTTTGTCTTCAGCAGATAACACATCGCCATTTACTTCTGGAACAACCAACTTTTTCGTTGGGTCCATACGCCATGCCGAAGAATTGTCGATCACTGTAATTCCAGCTTCAGCAAATTTAGGGGCGAATTCTTTCGAGGTATCACCACCCGCAGAAAATAACGCAACATCAGGTTTCAAAGCAATAGCCTCAGATGGTGTAACCACCTTATACTTCTTTCCCTTGAATTCAATTTCCTTACCCTTACTACGCTCTGAAGCTACTGGAATTAATTCTGTTACTGGGAAATTTCGCGCCGCCAACACGGTTAGCATCTCAGTACCTACAAGGCCTGTTGCGCCGACTACTGCCACTTTCATTTTTGTCTGTGTTTAAATTGTGTATATAAAATTGTTATTTGATTTTGTTTTTAGTTGATTCTCGAAGAATGAATTCTTCAAATTTAAAAAATATTCCCTAATTCCACTATTAAAATAACAAAATATTACTCCCTCTGCTAAAAATATCACAACATTAAGAATTTTTCCTCCATAATTGCTAAAAAAGGAATCCGTGCATCTCATAACTATTGCTAAAAATCAGGATTAAAGCAATTCAAAAAAAATAAAAATTTTCGCTGCTTATTCAAAAAAAAAGAACAAACGATTGAAACAGTTTAAAATCTCATAAAAACAGTCCCAAGAGTCTAAAAATTAGCATTTTTTCCCTACTTCCTAAAAGGCCACAAAGTTGATAGATACTGAAAAGCCTTTATATTTGCATCATAAACCGCCATGGTTGAAATTTCATTTTTCATTACATGATGAAACGTAAATTATGTCAGGCTAGATCCTATTATATCGATAGGAAGAAACGAGCGAAGCGATTCATTTATATTCTTGAGTATAGATCCTCAATATAGTGAAAGCGGGAGCTTCATAAAATAAAACTTACAAATGAAAGAAAGCATTATTATCATTGGTGCAAATGGCCAGATCGGCACAGAATTAGCTATTGCCTTGCGCAAAAAATTTGGTGCAGAGAATGTTGTAACCACTGACATTAGAGAACCGCAGATTAAAAGCCCTGACGAGAATTTCGAAATCGCTAATGTTCTTGACAAAAATGGACTCGAGACATTATTTCAACAATATAAACCTACTCAAGTATATCTACTAGCTGCCATGCTTTCGGCTACAGGCGAGAAATACCCTGAAAAGGCTTGGGAATTGAATATGAATGGTTTATTGAATGTTCTTGATCTAGCCGTGAACTATAAAGTCTCCAAGATATTCTGGCCAAGCTCTATTGCTGTTTTTGGGCCACACTCTCCGAAAACAAATACCGAACAATATTGCGTCATGGATCCCAACACGATTTATGGCATCAGCAAGCTTGCAGGTGAGCGTCTCATCGAATGGTATCAAGAACACCGTGGCCTGGATATTCGTAGTGTCCGTTATCCGGGTATCATTTCCTGGAAAACTGAACCAGGAGGTGGAACGACAGATTATGCAGTCGATATTTTTTATGAAGCATTGAAAACCGGGACATACGCCTGTTTCTTATCTGAAAACACAGCATTACCCATGTTATATATGGAGGATGCCATCCGTGGTACACTCGAATTAATGGATGCACCGAAAGAAAGCTTAAGCATTCGCCACAGTTATAACCTTGGTGGTATTACATTTACTCCAAAAGAACTTGCACAAGAAATTAAAAAAATTCTTCCTAATTTTGCAATCTCTTACATCGAGAACGATCCAAGACAACAGATTGCCGATTCATGGCCTGCTAGTCTAGATGATTCTTATGCAAGAAAAGACTGGAACTGGACGCCGGAATTTGACATCCAGAAGATGACAGTCGACATGATTGAAAATCTTAAAAACAAAATATAACAATGGGAAGAGCTTTCGAATTCAGAAAAGAGCGGAAATTCAAACGCTGGGCCAAAATGGCCGTTCAATTTACACGTTTAGGTAAAGAAATCGCCATGGCGGTTAAAGAAAGCGGCCCTCACCCTGAAACTAACTCGAGACTTCGTACAGCAATACACAATGCCAAGGCAGTAAATATGCCCAAGGATCGTATCGAAGCCGCAATCAAACGTGCTTCAGAAAAAGATTCAAAAGGTTACGAAGAATATGTGTACGAAGGCTATGGCCCGCATGGTGTACCTGTTTTAATTGAAACTGCAACAGATAATACCAACCGCACCGTAGGAAACATCCGTAGCTATTTTGCAAAAGCAGGTGGTTCATTGGGAAAAACAGGATCATTGGATTTTATTTTCAATCGTAAATCCATTTTCCGTTTTGCTGCAACAGACGAACTGGACCTAGAAGAGCTTGAATTAGAGTTGATCGATGGAGGCTTAGAAGAATTGTACGTAGAAGCTGATGAAGAAGGCAATGATATTGCTGTCGTTCAAACTTCCTTCGAAGACTTTGGTAATATGCAAAAATTACTCGAAGAAAAGGGAATTGAAGTAACATCTGCGAAATTGGAACGTATTGCTTTATCGCATTCAGATATTACAGAAGAACAAGCTGCTGATGTGTTGAAGATGATCGATAAAATCGAAGAAGATGACGATGTTCAAGCAGTTTACCATAACATGGCTTAAGCTATTGAACCTATAAAACAATAAAAAAGAGCGCTAGTCGCTCTTTTTTATTTTAGGCCTCCCAGCTGCGTCAGAAAAATTACTACATTTGTAATAGACTATATTAAACTCATAACAGGATGACTTTTGAAGAATTTTTCATAAAAAAGAAAATTGATTTAAAAGCTTTACAAGCTGCAGATGGACCTTTATTTGAAGAGTTCAAAGCACATTATTCTGCTATGGGGGAAAAGAGTTTTGACCACAGTAAAAAGTTTTGGTTCAACAAGCTCCGAAAAAGTTTCCATCTAGCAGAGGAGGAAACTGTCATTGCAAAACCTATTGTAAAGCAGGTTATCGCTGATACAGCATCCGAGACCTCCAGTATTCATACGGCAAAACCAGCAGGCTTTAAACCGCGATTCAAGGCACCTCCTACAGCCGTAGAAGATGAAGTCAAGGCAACATCCAAAAAGGAAATAACTGATTTAGCGGAATCCACTCCTGATTCAATACCCACAGGATTTAAACCGAGGTTCAAAGCTGGTGTAACCAAAGCTCCTGATGTGGCCGCAAGCACATCTGTATCCGAAGAAAAAACCGACGAAGCAACAACAGCCGCTCCAAAACCGACGGGCTTCAAACCGAGGTTCAAAGCTGGAGTAACCAAAACGGAAACTTCTGAACAAGCACAGCTGCCCGATACGAAAGACGAAATTAAGTTAGATACCAGCGTAAAGGCTGAACCTGAAAACAACAGCACAGAGACACAGGAACCCGCTGCCAGTAAACCCACAGGATTTAAACCGAGGTTCAAAGCTGGTGTAACCAAAGCTCCTGATGTGGCCGCAAGCACATCTGCATCCGACGAAAAGACCGACGAGACAACAAACTCTGCTCCAAAACCGACGGGCTTCAAACCAAGGTTCAAAGCTGGAGTAACCAAAACGGAATCTTCTGAACAAGCACAGCTGCCCGATACGAAAGACGAAATTAAGTTAGATACCAGCGTAAAGACCGAACCTGAAAACAGCAGTACAGAAACACAGGAATCCGCTGCCAGTAAACCCATAGGCTTCAAACCGAGGTTCAAAGCTGGTGTAACCAAAGCTCCTGATGTGGCCGCAAGCACATCTGCATCCGACGAAAAGACCGACGAGACAACAAACTCTGCTCCAAAACCGACGGGCTTCAAACCAAGGTTCAAAGCTGGAGTAACCAAAACGGAAACTTCTGAACAGGTACAGCTGCCCGATACGAAAGACGAAATTAAGCTAGATAACAGCGTAAAGGCTGAACCTGAAAACAACAGCACAGAAACACAGGAACCCGCTGCCAGTAAACCCACGGGCTTCAAACCGAGATTCAAAGCTGGCATAACCAAAACGGAAACTTCTGAACAGGCACAGCTGCCCGATACGAAAGACGAAATTAAGTTAGATACCAGCGTAAAGACCGAACCTGAAAACAGCAGTACAGAAACACAGGAATCCGCTGCCAGTAAACCCATAGGCTTCAAACCGAGGTTCAAAGCTGGCGTAACCAAAATGGAAACTTCTGAACAGGTACAGCTGCCCGATACGAAAGACGAAATTAAGCTAGATAACAGCGTAAAGGCTGAACCTGAAAACAACAGCACAGAAACACAGGAACCCGCTGCCAGTAAACCCACGGGCTTCAAACCGAGATTCAAAGCTGGCATAACAAAAATTGACAAAAAGGAAGAATAATTTTCACTACATTTAGACTGATTTTTTTAATTATTTTTAAATTCCGATTAAAAACCAAAGACCAATGTTAAAGGAAGAAAGACAAGCATTCATTATACATCAGATTAACCTACATAACAAAGTTTTATCGTCAGATCTAAGTGTTCAACTGAATGTGTCTGAAGATACAATTAGACGTGACTTAAACGAACTCGCGGAGAATGGAAAAGTTCTAAAAGTCTATGGTGGGGCATTATCAAAATCTTTTCAATTCCCATTTCAGGATGGAAACGTATATGCCAAGGAGGCAAAAAAAGAAATTGCCAAGAAAGCAAGCACTTTAATCTCCAATGGAATGACTGTTTTAGTCGGAGGCGGGACAACCTTAATTGAATTAGCGAGAACAATACCCGATCATCTTCAGTGTACATTTTTTACTATAAGTCCATTAGTTGCACTAGAATTGGCCGAAAAGCCAAACCTTGAAGTCATTTTAGTTGGCGGAAAACTTTCACGCAATACAAACATCGTTTCCGGAGCCCAAGTCGCTAATGAATTGGCAGATCTTAAGGTCGATCTTTGTTTGTTGGGAACAAATTCTCTTTCAGTAGAAGATGGGGTGACCGATTCAGACTGGGAGGTGGTACAAATCAAACGTGCGATGATTAAATGCTCAAAAAAAGTGGCTATTTTAAGTATTGCTGAGAAACTAAATTCAGTTCAAAAAATGAAAGTTGTGCCGTTACGTGATATTTCTTATTTGATTACCGATGTCAATCCAACTGATGTTTCCCTAAAAGAATTTGCGAATACAATTGCAATACTTTAATATTGCCGCTCATTTAATTTAGCATGTCATCGCAAACGAAAAATGACTCTTTAAAATCAAAAACAACAAAAGGACTGCTATGGGGAGGTATGGCCAGTATCATCCAGCAGTTTTTGGGCTTCGGCTTCGGCATCTTACTAAACCGTAAGCTAACAGCAGAAGACTATGGTTTAGTCGCTATGATCACCATCTTTTCTGTTCTCGCCTCCGCTTTTCAAGAAAGTGGATTTGTGTATGGAATTGTCAATAAAAAAGAAGTTGAACATAAAGATTATAACGCGGTATTCTGGACAAGTGTAGGAATTGGAACATTTATTTATATTGTTTTATTTTTTGCGGCTCCTCTTATCGCCTTATACTATAATCAACCAGTACTTGTAGAACTTAGCAGATTTACTTTTTTATCCTTTTGGCTAGGTAGCTTTGGTATTGCGCACAATGCTTACCTCTTCCGGAATTTAAAAATCAAAGAAAGAGTCATCACAGGCACCTTTGCGCTTATTGCATCAAATATAGTCGGGGTTTATTTAGCCTATAAGGACTACGCCTATTGGGCATACGCGATCCAAATTGTCTCCTATAGTGGTTTCAATATGCTTGGATTCTGGTATTTTTCCAAATTCAGACCTACTTTCCAGTTCGATTTCCGACCTATTCGCGACATTTTAGGATTTAGCAGTAAAATACTAGTCACCAATATTTTCATCAACATCAACAAGAATATATACGCAGCGATCTTAGGCCGGCATTATACCGCTGAAGAACTGGGATATACCGTGAATCCTAATCGTTGGAGCATCATGGCACAGAATATATTGACCAATATGGTCAATAATGTGACACAGCCCATTTTAAAGGAAATAGAAGATGATAAGGATAGACAAATTCGGGTTTTTCGAAAACTAATTTCCTTTACGGCCTTTTTAGCCTTTCCGATGTTATTTGGTTTAACAACTGTAGCACAAGATTTCATTACTATTGCGATCACCGATAAATGGGCACAAAGTGCCATATTTCTTCAAATATTTTGTATTGGCGCTGCATTTGATTCTGTAAGCAATGTTTTTTCCAACCTCATCATTAGCAAGGGAAAACCCGAAGTTTATATGCGGAATATCATCGTGTTTGGTCTGCTCCAAATCGCTATTCTATTCTTCGGCAAATCATTAGGTCTTGAACTACTCATTGGATTAACCTCAGCATTAAATGCCCTCTGGATATTCGTTTGGTATGCTTCCGCTAAACCTTATATGAATTATTCATTTCGTTATCTTCTGGCAGATATTTTTGCTTATGCATTATTGGCAGCTGCCAGTTGTATTGCAGCTCACTATGCCACCGCAGCTATCGCCAACCTCTATCTACGGTTTGCAAGTACAATTGGAGTGGCTGTATGTGCATATATCATTGTCAATAGAATCTTTAAACCCAGCATTTTGTTGGAATTATTCCACTATTTCCTAACAGTTATCCGAAAAAAATAGATGGCCAAGATTCTCACCATAATCGTCTCTTATAATTTTGAGCCTTGGATCCACAAGTGCTTACCCAGTCTATTGGATTCGAGCTACCCCACAGATATTTTAGTTGTCGACAACAATTCGGGAGACAATACCACACAGATCATAAAAGAAACGTATCCGACAATAAGACTAATAGAAAGTTCCGAAAATCTGGGTTTTGGAAAGGCCAACAACATCGGACTTGACATTGTTTTGAAGGAAGAATATGATTATGCATTTTTAGTCAACCAGGATGCCTGGCTGGATCGGGACTGCATCGCCAACTTAGTGAAAGTAAACGCAGACAATATCGGAATTATCTCGCCTATTCACTACGATGGAACCGAAACAACACTGGACCATGGTTTTGCTTTATATACAAAAAATGCTACTAGCGAAAATTCGCATCGCATTTGCTCTTTCGTCAACGCAGCATTTTGGTTTATCCCCAACCCAGTGATCAGAAAAGTCGGTGGTTTCGCGCCGATCTTTTTCCATTATGGAGAAGATAAGGATTATGCCAATCGCATCAAGTACTACGGGTTAAATATCATTCTCGCAGACAGGGCCAAGGCCTATCACGATAGACAACAGCGTAAAACAGACCGAAAAACCTTTCTGAAAAGCGAATTTGTCTATCATTTGACAGAGTATTGCAATATCAATTATACCTTTGTAAGATCTTTTTCGATGGCCGTATTGGCGAGTCTGAAGAAAATGGGTGCTTCAATTTTTAAAGGTCATATTTTTGAAGCAAAAAGCTACTTAAACATTGCTTTTAGATTGCTGGGCAAATCGGGAGCAGTTTATCGTACTCGTCTAAGCAACAAAAAAGCATACAACAAAATCTATTGATAAATGAACAGTATTGCTCCAGTCATACTTTTTGTGTACAATCGTCCTGATCATACAATAAGAACACTCTCAGCTTTAGAACAGAACAAGCTTGCAGACCAGACTACGCTTTACATTTATTCGGATGCTGCAAAAAACGAAAAATCTGTTCAAGCTGTTATTGAAGTCCGAAAGATTATCAACCAGTCCTGGAACTTTAAAGAAGTTATTATTGTCGAACGAGCAGAAAATTGGGGTTTGGCGGCCAATGTGATCGACGGAGTTACAAAAGTGGTTAATGCACATGGAAAGATTATTGTTTTGGAGGACGATCTGGAAACTGCTGTATTTGCCCTAGATTATTTCAATCAAGCACTGGAGCGCTATAAAGATCAAGATCAGGTGATGGAGATCAGCGGTTATGGTTATCCACTAAAAGATTTAAATAAACTGCCTGAGACCTTCTTTTTTCGGGTCGCCAATAGTTGGGGCTGGGCAACCTGGGACCGCGCCTGGCAACATTTCAATCCGAATATTGATGAACTTGTATCGGATTTTACGGCCGAGCAGATACATCAATTCAGTATCGAGGGAAAAGAAAACTTCTGGAAACAAGTGCAGGAATTTAAGGCCGGAAAGATCAACTCTTGGGCGATACGCTGGTATGCTTCTGTATTCAAAAAAAATGGGTTAGTTTTGTATCCAAGGAATTCGATGACACAGAATATTGGCAACGATGGTTCGGGTACACATACAGCTGCGGAAGCAACTTATCAGGTTACACTAGCAGAAAGCCCTGTACGGTATTTTCCGACGGAAATTTCAGAAAACAAGCAAGCTTATGAGGCCATCAAGTATTTCTATGCACATCGGAAAGGATCTTTATTCAACCGTGGCATCCGATTCCTGAAGAAGAAAATGAATAAATTCAATATATAAACAACATGTCTGCTCATCCCAAATTTTCGATTATAACTGTCGTTTACAACAATGTGCGTGACATAGAACACACCCTGAAATCTGTTGTCAATCAGAGCTATGATCATATAGAGTATATTGTCATTGATGGACAATCAACCGACGGAACGTTAGAGATCATCCAAAAATACAAGGATAAAATCGCCGTCATCCTCTCCGAAAAGGATAAGGGTATCTATGATGCCATGAATAAGGGTTTAGCCTTAGCAACAGGCGATTATGTTCTTTTTTTAAATTCTGGAGACGAGATCTATGATCTGAATAGCATTGAGAACCTCGCCAAACTGAGCGATAACGCAGATATTCTTTACGGCGAAACAATCCTCGTGGACGACAACAGGAATATTATTGGTGAACGGCGGCACAAGGTTCCGGCTCATTTCGACTGGAAAAGCTTTCGCTACGGTATGAATATCTGTCATCAGGCGATCTACATCAAGCGGGAAATCGCCGAGCCATACGATCTCAATTATAAATTATGCGCTGATATTGACTGGGTTATCCGTTGTGCCAAAAAGGCAAAAAAAACGGTCAATGCACAGCAATATGTTGCCCGGTATCTTGTTGGCGGGATGTCAAAACAAAGACATCAGGAATCCTTGAAAGAGCGTTTTGCGATATTCAAACGCTACTATGGAGCCATTCCCAATTTATTCAATCATGGCATCATTGCGCTAAAAGCAGTTTGGTACCGTCTCAATTATGGAAAACCTCAAGACTAATGTTGAATCCTGAAATTTTAACCGAACTTGTTACAGTCAAGATGCCATTTGGCAAATACCAGGGATACACCTTATGTAATCTTCCTGAGCCCTATCTCGTGTGGTATAACCAAAAAGGCTTTCCAAAGGGAAAACTAGGCCAGCAGTTAGCAACACTCTATGAAATAAAGCTGAATGGCTTGGAATACCTCCTCGAACCTTTGAAGAAAAGGTGACGAGGGTCATTTTATTCCACTTATTATTTTTCGTAGCTTTGCACTAAATTTATTTTTAGCATTAAACGCCGTTTGCAGCGGTATCAATGAATATCATGACACAATATCAAACTTTGCTGTACTATTGTTACAGCCCTATCGAGGATGCCGAAAAATTCGCATCAGATCATTTAGAATTTTGTAAATCACTGAACTTAGTCGGCCGTATCATTGTAGCTGATGAAGGTCTTAATGGAACTGTTTCGGGTACTGTAGAATCCTGTAAAAGCTATATGGATGCCATTTATGCCGATGGTCGTTTCAATAAAACAGAGTTCAAAATTGACGATGTAGATGAACCATCATTCATTAAAATGCATTGCCGCTACAAAGCCGAAATTGTTCACTCTGGTTTGAGAGATCCAAAAGAAATTGACCCCAACCGTCAAACCGGTGTGCACCTTGAACCGAAGGATTTCTTAGCCATGAAAGACCAAGAGGATGTGGTTGTATTGGATGTACGCTCAAATTACGAGCACAATGTTGGTCATTTTAAAAATGCTGTTACCCTAGATATTGACAATTTCCGCGAGTTTCCGGAGAAAATCAAAGAGCTCGAACAATATAAAGGAAAAAAAATATTAACGTACTGCACAGGCGGTATCAAATGTGAGAAGGCATCTGCTCTCTTGTTAAAAGAAGGCTTCGAGGATGTTTATCAATTACATGGCGGCATTATCAAATACGGAAAGGAAGCAGGTGGTGAAGATTTTGAAGGTCAATGCTACGTCTTTGACAATCGTGTTACTGTCGATGTAAATTCTGTCAACCCATCCGTGGTATCAACTTGTTTTAACTGTGGCAAGCAAACCACTAAAATGATCAACTGCGCCAACCCAACTTGTAATGAACATTTCACACAATGTGATGAGTGCGGCTGGGAGATGGATGGATGCTGTTCGCCAGCATGTAAGGAAAATCCCAATAAACGTGAATATGACGGAACAGGATATTATGTCAAGGTACCTCAACCCGTCAATATTGACAAAATCAGCAAAAGAAAACATAAAAATTTTCCACCGAAAGTATCGGCCGAAGATTAATACAAATTGAACAAACAGAAAGCGGTCGGAAGTGTAGAACTTCCGACCGCTTCCTGTTTAGGATCTGCACCATCTTAGCTTCATCCCATACTAGCTTTTTATCAAGAAAAATAATAACCGAACACAGCTTACTTGCCAAACATACCGGCGATTGAATCAAGAATATTGCCCTTTGCCTGCCCATCGTTATTTTTATCAAAAAAACTGCCTGCCAATCCACCCAACATGTCGGTAACACTACCTCCCGATGCCGGCTGCTCAGTTGCTTGCGCTTGTTCTTCTTGGCTACCGCCTAAGAAAGAGCCTAATATACCACCCAACATACCGCCACCTGCATTTTGTTGTGTTCCACCACCAAGCACAGAGCCGATCAGATCACCAATCCCACCGCCGCTTGAAGCCTGCTTTTGTTGTCCTAGATACCCCATTACTATCGGAGCAAGTGTAGCCAATACTCCGGTGACCTGAGAAGAACTCAAGCCTGCTTTATCTGCTATATGCTGTGTCACGACTTCGGTATTTTGGCCGAACATATGGTTGACAATTTTATTGCCGTCTTCAGAAACATTTTGCTCACCGCCCTGTTCTGCTCCACCCTGTCCAAAGAAATCTCCAATTTTATCGAGTATCCCGCTATTGCTATGCTGGTCAATAGCCTTATCAATATTTTCCGCCTGCCCCTTGTTTTTGGCATTGTAATTCAATGCTGCAATCATCAAAGGAACTGCCGCTGCTACAATCCATTTTGCCTTGGATTCGCTGATACCAGTAATTTTTGAAATAGTCTCTATCGCTTTAGAGCCTACTCCACCTGTAACTAAATCTGTTAAGTTCATAAGTCTTCGTTTATAGTTATATAATGAAGATAACGATTTTTTTTGATGAGTTGAGATAATAGCTGATGATAAAAAAGCCCCATTGGATTACACAATCCAATGGGGCCATTTGAAAATCAATTTTTCAAATTAATAACTTTTATAAATAGCAATATCGTCCAATCCCAACCTTCCGTTATTAATCACATTGTTACTTGTCCCTAATCCAAGTTTGGTAACTCTAAAACGAACCGGCCCCTGAATATTCATTAAGAATACAGCCTGTTTTGAATTCATGCTCTCTGTCGTTGTATGCGCGTCCGAAATAGGCTCGCCTGTTTGCTTCCATGTCGTTCCTCCGTCGGTCGAGTATTCCAACTTGAACGTACACGAACGATCGGTGTAATACGAACCATACCAAAGCGTTACTTTTGAGGCCCCATTCGGCACATCAAAATTCATTTGCACATAACCATCAACACTTAAGTTCTGCTGCATACGGATGGCATTTTTTCCAGAAACGATACGATCACGACCAGCAGTTGTTCCTAGAATAGCCTGATACAGGTTCCATTGCCCCGTTGGAAAGGAGACCGCATTTTTATCCTTCATATCATAGCTACCTTTCACACTCGCATCTACAGCATCAAAAGTTTCAGGCCAACCTGCATATAACTTACCGCTGGCATAAGCCATATCAGCATAACTCTGCATCCTAACTTGTAGCTTTTCGCCCTCCTTGAATGCAATTCCTCTGAATGATGCACTTGGAGCGATGGACTCCCCAGCAAATGTCGCATTATCTTGTGTATGCAATATAATCTCATTTTTATCACCATCCATTAAGATTTTATCTCCTTTCAACGCTGTCCCAGCTGCGGGTTCAGGTTCAACATCGGCTGTAATATCGATATAGGTTGATTCAAACTCATCAAACTTCGACTTTAGACTGGAAACAGCAACAGGTAATGGGGCAATAGTATTACCAGATGAGTAGACTTTAAGCTGTTGATTATTATCGACTGAAAGAACTAATAAGCCATCTTTTTTAATCAGTTTTGAACCGCTAATATTGATCTGAACCGAATCTCCAAATTTAAATTCAGACGCATTGGGTACCTGAACTAATATTCCACGGCGTTGATTTCGCCAAATATTCTGTACAGCAAGTGTATTTTCTGGTAAATTCTTATTTTCCGCATGCGAAACGACCACTACTTTGATATGTTCTGCCCCTTGTAGCGAAGACGCATTAAGCTGTAAATCGGCATTTTTATATAGACTGCGTAGCGCATACAACGATATTTCAGGATTTAGCGTCCCTATCGATTCATTGACGTTGTCTTTGATACAGCCGGACAGCAATGCTGACATCGCCAACATACTGCATAGTATTGATTTTAACTTTTTCATTGATTAGTTGATTGAAGGTTGCCACCACATTTTTTCATTTATCCCGTCTCCCCCCATACGACTCACAGCATCTTGATAATTTACTTTGTTTAAAGATTGTACAATTGTTGGATAATTTAAACGTACTGGCATTTTCCCTTGATTCAACAAGCCCGGACCTTTGTATAAATCCAATAATTGGGTTCTACGATATTCGTACCACTGTTGGAAATCCGTAAATAGCATCGCATAGTATTTTTGCAAATGCACCTTTTTCAATTTCGCATGATCACTATCTGTGGGCAGCAATTGAACCTTTGCACTGCTTAGGTAAGATGCTGGCGCTGTTAGCCCCCAGTATTCCATAGCCGCGTTCACCCCCTTTAAATAGGCTCCAGGCGCATCGACCTGAGCATACCCTCTCATACCACATTCAGCAATAATAAATTGCAACTCGGCGTAATTCATGATATTCCCCATATGCGAGTCGGCTTTTAGACTTGTTAAAAGCGTTGATTGTTGCTCGGGGACATTTCCTCTCTGGTATCCGGACTGCATACCGCCATATACTCCTAATGTGGCTTCAGTGGCCCAAATTTTTAATCGTGGGTCTGAAAGGTCCAGCAGATTATTGATAAAAAACTCTGAATAGCCTTTGTTTCCATTAAAATCTATGTCACGGCTATTAAAATAAGGATTCATATAAGGCTGTACATTGGTGTAGTATAAAGCAGCCGTTTCTGCATTGCTTTGCATCACCGGATATTCAGCGGCATTCGTTTCTAATATTTCTTTGATCTTTGCAACGGCATTGGTTTCTGACTTATGTGCTATACGTAGCAATAATCGGAGATATAAAGAATTACCAAATTTCTGCCATTTTGCAGGATCTGAATTAAATATGGGATCCATCGCTAAATTGGTCGATTCGACAGCAACCTTACCTTTCAAAAGCGTATTGGCCTCTTCTAATTTTCTAAAGATATCCGCATAAATATCGGACTGTTTATCAAATACAGGAGTTAAATTACTATCACTATACCCTTTATTGCTGTCTGTATAAGGTACATCACCATACATATCAGTTATTAACGAGCTCACCCAAGCATCCAATATAAGCGAAATACCCTGGTATGTCTGGTAACCCTTCTGCTGCCCTTCCCCTGCCTTCTGATAAATGTCGCGTATATTCGTCAACTGTACGTACCATCCGGACCAGGTAGATTCCGCTTCTGACGGTCTGATTTCATACCGTTGAATCTCCAATGCATCATTCACCGTTACAGTCACTTGCATAAGCTCGTTGTTGATGCGCATATTCCGTGATAAATTTGTGTTTAACACATTGAGTAAAGCTGGCGCGATGAGACTTTGTGGCGCTGCCGCAGAAATTGCATTTGGATTTGTATTTATTGCGACAAAGTCTTTTGTACAGCTCTGTAGCATCCCACAGGCTGCCAACAAAATAAAAGCTTTTCTTATATTCTTTTTCATAATACGCTGGATTTAAAATGAGAATGATAAATTGACACCCATTGTGCGGGTTGAAGGGAACTGGGCAATCTCTGCGCCCTTCTCAATACCGCTTGCATTTAGCGATCCAAACTCTGGGTCAAATGAAGGCCATTTGGTCATGACAAACAGATCTCTTCCGTACACCCCAATTGATGCGCGCTCAATTTTCAAGCGTTCAACAAAAGACTTCGGTAATGTATAGTCAAATCTGACCTCACGAAGCTTTATAAAGTCCGTGGAAAACGTATTTGATTCTATATTATCCCGGTTAAAATGTTTAGCATAATAATCTCCAGCAGACGCAACAACTGTATTCTTGCTGTAGCTTCCATCACTATTCTTCACAACACCATCGCCGATAATACCATTATATCGTCCCGGAATTGTCTTTTTTAATTTTCCCTCTTCCATCAATACGGCATGCGTCAACGAATATCCCACTCCGCCGAATTGACCATCAAATAAGAAATTAAATCTAAATCCTTTGTATTTAAATTCACTCCCCCAACCAAATTTGGTCGTTGCATTTGGATTACCGATATACATGTTCTGTTGGGACAATACAGGAAGTCCATTTTCATAAATAATTTGACCATCCTGATTTCGCTCATATCCGAGTCCATAGATATCACCAAATCGTTTACCAGGTATGGCCACAATTGTTCCTCTACTTCCAAACAACGTGGATAGCACTAATTCTCCTTGCAGATCTGCAGGTATGGAAATAACTTTCGAATCATAGCTCGTAAAATTTCCATACATATTCCAATTTAAGCCATCTTTCTTCTTGATAATATCGCCAGAAAGCGCAATCTCTATCCCCCTATTCCGTACCTCTCCAGCATTCGTAATCTGATTTCTGAAACCGCTTGAGGGATCCAGCGGAGACTCAATAATCTGATCAAATGTCGAGTTTGAATACAGAGTAAGATCTAATTTAAGTCGATCTCTGAACATTCTAAAATCTGTTCCTACTTCATAAGAACGCGTACTTTCGAACGTCAGATTTTCATCTGGAACGGTGGTTGGATTTGTAAGCCCTCCAGTGGTCCCCTCAACACTACGGTAACCATAAGAGTTTAGATAAGCCCGTTTTCCTCCACCTCCGACTTGAGCAATCGATGCTCTGACTTTCCAAAAATTTATCGCTTTTGGCAGGTTTAGCAATTGGGAAATAACAAAACTTGTATTAAGCGAAGGGTATATAAATGGTTTAACTTCATTCCGTTTCGGAGATGCTAATGTACTCGCCCAGTCGATACGATTCGTTGCATCGACAAAAATCATATCCTTATAACTATAATTTAGTAAGGCATATAAGCTATTGGCTGCATATTCCTCGCGGTAAGGTAAATAAACGATTTTTTCCCTCGCATTGGCAAAATTATATTGGTTTGGATAAATAAGACTATTAGCGTAAGCATCATCTTTAATATACTTATTGTGCATCAATGAACCTCCAACCGATGCGCCAAATTTGTGAAGATTGTTCCGTTGATTGTTATATTGCAATAAAAAGTCGGAAGTAATTTCCTGGTTATTGATGGACTGCTCCCGGTAATAGCCATAAGCATATTTATAGGTATCAAATGGCCTGGATTGTTTGCGTTTATCATAGCTCCAATCGATTCCTGTCCGCACCATCAAATTCAACTCCTTATTGAATTTATAATCGGCCTGTAAATTTCCAATAATATTGTTTTTATCCTGCGCATTGATCATATCATAAGATATGGTTCTTGGATTATCCAACAGGTTTGAAAACGGAGTCATCTGTTCAATTCCTTCCTTTCCTGGAATCCAATTCTGCTCTAGCCAAGCTGCATTCACATTCGGCACAATGCCCCGTACAAAGTACATGTAACTTTGATTGTTATAACCGCTATTTGGTAAATTGTCTGATCCTCTATTATTAAAATTAATTTTTGTTGAGAGGCTCAGTTTATCCGTCACCTTGTTATTGAACTGCATAGCGATGGTATTCCGATTATAACCCATGTTGGGAATAATCCATTTGTTCGTTACGTTGGTATATGAAAACCGTGAACTGGTCTTTTCAGTAGCACCAGAAATACTGATCGAATTAGTAGACGTGAGCTCCGTTTGGAAAAGATCCTTTCGGTTATTTTCATAGGGTCTCCATAATGTCCGCTCTGGAGGTGTCAAACGATAGAAATTAGGATCGTACTGGTAAAAATACTGTCCATCAAATTTGGGTCCCCAAGCAGAAGACGTACTTAAAGTACTTGCACCATCCTCTGACTGTCCGTAGGAATAATAAAGATCCTGATCAATCGCACCTTGACCATATTCGTATTGATAATCGGGCCATCTGTTAATTGTCCCAATTGCCGTATTCGAATTAACGGATACACCAATTTTATTTTTAGCCCCTTTTCCCTTTTTTGTGGTAATAATCACAGCGCCATGTGCGCCACGGGAACCATAGAGCGCTGAAGCGCCTGGTCCTTTCAATACTGAAACGGACTCGATATCATCCGGATTAATATCCGCCAATGATGTTCCAAAATCTACAGGAGAATCACTATCCAAATAATTGGAACTACCATTACCGGTCATCCGCGTCCCTCCTCCCATGACAACACCATCCACAACAATCAATGCGGAATTATCGCCCGTAAAAGATGTTTCCCCTCTTAAAATAATCTGATTGGATCCCAATGGCCCCGCACCCGACTTTACCAAATTCAAACCAGCGACTTTTCCTGTTAGAGCATCCGTCCAATTGTTTGAAATTGCATTCGTCAATTCCTCGCCTTTGACCGTGCTTATGGAATAGCCTAATGCCTTCTCTTCTCGCTGTATGCCTAGTGCTGTCACAACGACTTCATTGAGCGCCTCCGATCTCGCACTTAAAAAAATTTTAGCATTCAATTGGGCTGACGAAAAACTTTGCGTTTCAGCTTCGTAACCGATTAGCTGAAAACGGATTGCTGTCCCTGATTCTACTTCAATATCGAAATTACCATTTCTGTCCGTCGCTCCTTTAACTACACCCGCTGCAAGGATTGATACGGATGCCAAAGGTTCTTTCGTCTGATTATCGACAACTTGCCCTTTTACTCTAATCTTGGTCTGCTTAACTGCATGCACAGCTTGATCAGATCCTAGTGGAGCCGCCATTGCTGTAAAATCCATATTACAGGCAATTGCTAATGCCACAAATAGCACTTTCGAGGAGGAGTGCCTTAGATTAATTTGGATAGGGTTAATACTAAACATAGTTATTGGTGTAAATTGTTAATTTTCAATTTGGCACAAAAATATATTCTTAACAAAAAGTTTGTTTTAACTTAATGTTTTCTTTTTGTTAACAATTGTTTCGAATAGCATTTCCTTTTATCATACTATTACCGTTTTAATAAAATGCTTTGAAGTTCACCCTGAAGGGATTATCATGCATTAGGCACGCTTTTAAGCGATCTTTCTTTGGTTATTTTATATTTACAAATCGAAAATAATTAATAATATTTAAAAAACGAAATAAATCGAAATTATTTAAAAGCCCATATTAAAATAAAAAAAACAAGAATTACTTAGTCTTTTAGGAATTATAAGACCGTCGGAAAGGGCCCGAAAGGAGGATTCTAGGATGTTTTAAGTAAATTTACTCCCCCCTTTAAGTAGCTATTTAGTATTTTACATAACTACTATATCCATGCTAAAACAATACCGTAACTATACTGGAAGTATACGGTAACTTTCATGTAAAACTACGACAAGAGTAAATAACCGTAGACACAGCTGCCAACTGGGGTAAAAAGTGGGTGATCAAAGCTTCAGTATCCGCAATACTGAAGAAAACAAAAAGAGCCCAAACTTTCGTTGGGCTCTTTATTACAATAGAAGCGTTAAGGCTTAAGCCTTCTCGAAACTCCACTTCACATAGTTAATGTTCTTGTCATGCGCCAAATACTTCCGTTCGTAATATGTTTTAATGGATAAAACGTTATCAACCAAGTCTGAATGGTAAAGATCTGTCGTTTCCTTATATTTTTTCAAACCCTGTAAATCGATCTGCTCTAGTGTGTAAGCATAAAAACCGTCATTGTCTGTTTTCAGATTCATCATTCCTTCAGGCTTCATAATGATTTTATAACGTTCCAAAAACTTTGGCCCGGTCAATCGTTTCTTTTCTCGGCTATCTTGCGGTTGCGGATCCGGAAAGGTAATCCAGATCTCATCAATTTCATTTTCAGCAAAATGTTCAAGGATAGTCTCAATTTGTATCCGAAGAAAAGCAACATTCCGAATTCCATCCTCCAAAGCTGTTTTGGCTCCTCGCCAAATACGATTACCTTTAAAATCGATACCGATGAAATTTTTCTCCGGAAACAATCTCGCTAGATTAACAGTATACTCACCTTTACCACAAGCAAGCTCCAAAACAACTGGATTATTGTTACCAAATTGCTTCTCAGCCCATTTTCCTTTATATTCTTTGCCTGCGTCGAGTTGGATTACATTTTCAAAAGTAGCAACTTCAGCAAATTTACGTAGTTTGTCCTTTCCCATTTTTTAATAAATATCCCGCAAAAATAACCTTATATTCCCGCTAAAAAAAATAAATCTGAGAGACAGCACGAATACCGGTAATTACAGAACAATCTGAAGTCCTGTAGCAGACACAGGAATGCATAAATTGCATCCACACGGGCGAATTATATTGCATATAAAAAGCAATTTATCTAAGTTTGCAGGAATCAATAACTTATCGTGGAGAAAGACGCTAAAATTTATATAGCAGGCCATCGTGGAATGGTCGGATCGGCAATTCATCGCAAACTATCGGAGCTTGGGTACAACAACATTGTCACACGCACATCTTCCGAATTAGATCTGCGCAATCAGCAAGCAGTGGCTGATTTTTTCGATCAGGAAAAACCGGACTATGTTTTCTTAGCCGCAGCCAAAGTTGGCGGGATCATGGCGAACAACACCTATCGCGCTGATTTTATCTACGAGAATATGGCTATACAGAATAACGTCATCAAATCTTCCTACGATAATAAGGTTAAAAAATTAATGTTCTTAGGCTCAAGCTGTATCTATCCAAAAATGGCTCCGCAGCCTTTGAATGAAGACATGCTACTCACGGGTACTCTGGAGCCTACAAATGAGCCTTACGCAATTGCTAAAATCGCGGGAATAAAAATGGCGGAAGCTTTCAGGGATCAGTATGGATGCAATTATATCTCCGTTATGCCAACAAATCTTTACGGAATTAACGACAATTACCATCCGCAAAATTCACATGTCTTACCGGCCTTGATCAGAAGATTTCATGAAGCTAAAATCAATCAGCTCCCTGAAGTTATGATCTGGGGAACAGGGACCCCCTTACGGGAATTTCTTTTTTCCGATGACCTGGCAGATGCCTGCGTTTTCTTAATGAATAATTACGACGAGAAACAATTTGTCAACATTGGCATTGGCGAAGATTTAAGCATTAAGGAACTTGCCGAATTGATTAAAGACGTCATTGGTTACCAGGGAACTATTTCCTTCGACAGTTCCAAACCTGACGGAACACCGCGAAAACTCATGGATGTCTCAAAACTACATGCGCTGGGCTGGAAACATCGAGTTAACCTTCGGGAAGGCATTCAACTAGCTTATGCGGATTTTTTGAAGAAAGAAGCAAATGCTTTTGAATAAATCCAACGCGATCGCATTAGTAGGTCTCGCTATAGGAAGGAATTCCGTACTCGTTAACCTCATCCTTGATCACTGCATTTTCAGCTTCCGCAGCTTTATTTTTCTTCTTTTTCTTGGGACGAATAAAGCTCGTTAATTTACCGATGAGGCCGGTGATTTTATCTTGATTGATCTGGCCGACAGCACGCTCTGATAACAGCAACATCAGCGCTTTCTTTAAAACGCCCGTATTTTTTAGGAACAACCTATTCATAACAAAGGGAACCCCAATACGTAAGATCTTCGTTAACCAATCAGAATCTGGATTATTACTTTTGGCAAACATCTGCTGTATAATATTCGCACCCGGGATATTATTTTTTAAGGAATTAAAAAAACGGATGGGGGCCTCTATTTTATTGTTAAGCAATGTAAATTGAGCCTTTAGATATAGCTCCTGCTCATTCTTTAATGTCTTTAAGCGCAATATTTCAGCTTTAAGTTCCTGTAAATTACGTATTTTGGTCTGTTTATTGTTCATTTGTAGCCCTTTCTCTATCAAGTTTTTCTTTATGCAGTTCTTCCTCTTCTTCCTCAATTTCATCGTTCCATTTAGCCAAAAAACGTCGAATGGAGAGATCCATAAATTTTGATTCCAGCATAGGCTCAAAAACGCGGATTAGGATAATGATCACTAAGAAGATACCTGCTGTTGCCAAAAAACCTAATGAATAACTACCCAATAACTCTCCCAGCCAAAAACCTAGTGCTAAGCATAAGAAAAACAGAACAAATAAAGTAAAAATAAGCTTAGTTGCATCTACCACTAAGCTTGCAATTAAACGAGATGATCGTTCAATTGTTTTTAATTTAACAAGTTTAAATTGGGAGTCAATATACTCCTTGGTCTTTTGAAACGTACCACTTAGTGAAAATTTTTCTTCTTCCATGCATCTAAAATTTATTCAGGCTATTTCAGCCCATAACTAAAAAAACGAAAACGCTGTATCTTATAACCGCAACACAGCACTACTCTATACCCATGAAGAGCGCGCAGCTATCGTAAAAACAGCTATCTCGCGAAATAGCCTGATAATATGTACTCTACACCAATTATTCTTTTGAATAATCTGCGAACTATGCATGTTCGATGATATCATCATCCAGCACTTCTTCTGCCTGATTTAACTTCCCTTTTAACGTAGAAACAATCTTCTCTTTGAAATCATTCAACTGATCAAATTGCTCCTCTGCTCTTTCCCGAATAGCATCACTCAAATCGCTTAATGAATCATTTATTTTATCTCTTGTATCCGACCCTTTGTCTGGAGCAAATAAAACTCCCAAAGCTGCACCCGCGGCAAGACCGGCTAATAACGCCAAAGCTACTTTACTTGTGTCATTCATTTCTTTTTCTTTTAAAGTTCTAAATCTATTACGAAGAATCTAGTCCTCGTTAATAATACAATTAACAAAGCAAATCGTTTGCCAAACAATGCTTTTTATCCGTTATTAATAAGGAACTATATTAACAATATAATCATTTTTTTCGGTAATCTTGGATCCTCCATCAATATTTCACCCGACAATTATTAACTTACTCAATTTTTTAGTATCTTTAAATCAGTCGATTATGAAAATTATGCTAAATAAAACCTATTGCAGCGCCGTCTATGGGATAAATGCCTGCACTATTACCGTCGAGGTAATCGTATCTACTGGCCTCCATTATTATATCGTTGGCCTGCCTGACAATGCCGTTAAAGAAAGCTTAAGACGTATCGAAAGTGCCATTAATTCCTGTCAACTTCACATGCCACGCCAAAAGATCGTTGTCAACTTGGCACCCGCAGATATTCGTAAAGAAGGTTCAAGTTACGACCTATCAATTGCAATAGGCATATTAGCATCTTCCGGCCAAATCACAAATATCCGTCTGGAAGACTATCTTATTTTAGGCGAGCTATCATTAGACGGAAGTATTAAGCCCATACGTGGTGTTCTACCAATTGCATTACAGGCGCGCAAAGAAGGGTTTAAAGGAATAATATTACCTAAAGCCAATGCAAAAGAGGCAGCTATCGTCACTGAAATCGATGTTATTGGTGTAGAAAATCTGACCCAAGTAGTGGAATTTCTCAATCATACTGTAACAATCGAGCCTACAAAAGTTAACATACAAACATTTTTTCAGGATGATACGGCCATTTATGACGTCGATTTCTCTGATGTACAAGGACAGGAGAATATCAAACGAGCGCTGGAAATCGCAGCATCTGGTGGACATAACCTTATTTTAATAGGTCCACCAGGAGCAGGAAAAACCATGTTGGCAAAAAGACTACCAACGATCCTTCCCCCACTCAATATGACCGAATCGCTGGAAACGACCAAAATACACTCTGTGTCTGGAAATCTAAAGGCGAAAGACTCCCTCGTCACTGCACGGCCCTTTCGTTCTCCACATCATACAATATCCGATGTGGCCATGGTAGGGGGCGGCTCAAATCCATTGCCGGGTGAAATTTCTTTATCCCACCATGGCGTATTATTCCTTGACGAATTGCCAGAATTCAAACGGAGCGTCCTCGAAGTCATGCGTCAGCCACTTGAATCGCGTCAAATTACGATATCAAGAGCTAAACTTACCGTCGAGTACCCCGCAAGTTTTATGCTCATTGCTGCCATGAATCCCTGCCCCTGTGGTTATTTCAATCACCCCGAGAAAGAATGCATCTGCGGCACTAACACCGTTCAGCGTTATCTAAGCAAAATATCAGGACCACTTTTAGACCGTATAGACCTCCACATCGAAGTCACCCCCGTGCTATTTGATGAATTGAATACAACACGTTCTATAGATGATAGCCGCACGGTACGCCGTCGGGTCATTCAGACACGCGAAATCCAGAAAGAACGTTTTAAATCCTTCCCAGACATCCATTGTAATGCCCAGATGAGTACACAATTGACCCGAGAAATATGTCAGATTGATGAGCCCGGAAGGAAGTTACTTAAAACGGCTATTGAACGTCTGAGCCTATCTGCAAGAGCATACGATAGAATACTCAAAGTTGCTCGAACAATCGCTGATATGGAGCAAAGTAAAATGATCGAAAATCATCATCTCGCCGAAGCGATCCAGTATAGAAATTTAGATCGGGAAACCTGGGGTGGAAAATTTTAAAACTGAGCCAAACAATGCTTAATAACCCAAGGGAAACAGATAATCGTCAAGATCAGACCCGACAATGCGCCAAAGAAATGAGCATCGTGATTTATACCATCTTGCGCTTTTTTTGACGCCCACACACAGTAACCTAAAAACAAAAATGCAAACAGATAAGCCGGCATCGGTATAATCATCATCACACCAATGGTAATTTTCGGATCGAAAAGAATGTAGCTAAACAGAACCGCACAAATCGCACCTGAAGCGCCTAAACTATAGTAACCGGGGTTATTTTTTTGCTGGATGATTGTTGGAATATCGCTCAAGATCAAACTACCGACATAGATTACGGCAAATAAAATATGACCGTATGGACTTGCTTCTGCAAGTATGCGCTCCAAACCAAATGCAAAATAATAGAAGGTAAGCATATTAAACAGCAGATGCCCCCAATCTTTATGCACAAAGCCACTGGTAAGGATGGTATACCATTTTCGATTACGTGCGATACTATACGGATGCAACATCAGTTTACCGTAAAGTTGTTCATGTGAAAACGTATAGATACTGGTAGCGAGCGTAAAAAAGAAAATAATACTCGCAATAGGCATTTCTGTTAGATAATATAATAGCATAGTAATTCCTAGAATCGATCCTCTAAAAGTAAAACGTAAAGTTCTTTTGGTCCGTGTGCACCCAAAACCAATCTTTTCTCAATATCAGCCGTCCTGGAGGGGCCGGTAATTGTCGAAATCATTGTCGGTATTTCCTGACCGTAACGCTTCTGCATATAGGCTAAAGCATCCTTTAGATCCCAAACCAATTGCGAAGCTTTGGCAATGACAATATGAATTGGAGGATATATACTCAACCTGCGTCCTGAAGCATTTGCATTACTCACCATAACACTTCCATTACGTGCAACCAATGCTTCACATGAGGTAATGCTCGCATTTGCTGATTCAAAATCCTCCGCTGTTTTTAAAAAAGGGAAACCATATGGACTGAGTAAATTTTGAACACCTTGTTCCCAAGCGTATATATTTTTGATATTATTCTCCTCGGTCAATAAAATCAGATTTTCAATCAGACCGATCTCGCCATCACAATACAGAAACTTGCCTCCCGCAGCAGTCAATTCGCGAACAAAAACAATATCCACCAACTCATCCTCTTCTTTATAAAGCGGCGTTTCTTTGAAATTGGGATGTGGATTATCGTTTTTCTGTAGTAATGCCTGACGTACCCGTTTTAACATTATCTCTTTCGCTGTTGCGTTCTTCACGTTCATGGCGCAAATATATATAAATGCAGCGCTAGATCACTCTAGCGCTGCAGCATTCAAATTAATTCAAATTATTGGAGGGTGTTTCTGAACTCTGCCCTTCGTTAGATCGCGCTTCGTCCGGATGAACATCCAACGGTAAATCTGTCTGTGGAACTCCACCACCATCAGCACCATTCACAAACTCCTCGTAAGTAGTCTTGGTTTCAAATGGACGTTTACCTAATATCTCTTCCAAGTCCGACTGAAAAAGAATCTCTTTTTCCAATAGCTTTTCTGCTATTTTAATCAAACCCTCACGTTTATCCAGCAATAACTGTTTGGTACGTGCATAGACGTCATTAATTAAGTTACGTACCTCTGCATCAATCAGCTCTGCCGTTTTGTCAGAATACGGCTTTTGGAAAGATGCCTCAGAACTATCTCGGAAGGAAACATTTCCAACTTTATCATTCATACCGTAGATTGCAATCATCGCATAAGAAAGTTGCGTGATACGCTCTAAGTCATTTTGAGCACCTGTTGAAATTCTTCCAAAAGTAATATCTTCAGCGACACGACCACCCATAGTCATACATAAACTGTCTATAAGCTGTTCTGTCGTATATAGGAACTGCTCACGGGGAAGATACTGTGCATAACCCAAAGCAGCGACACCACGTGGTACAATAGACACTTTTACCAAAGGATCGGCGTGCTCTAAAAACCAGCCCGCAATAGCGTGCCCAGCCTCATGATAAGCAACAATACGTTTCTCTTCCGGAGAGATGATTTTGTTTTTCTTCTCAAGACCACCGATCACACGATCAACGGCATCCTGAAAATCCTGCATATCAATCTCGGGTTTATTTTTACGGGCAGCAATAAGGGCTGCTTCGTTACACACGTTGGCAATTTCAGCTCCCGCAAAACCAGGTGTCTGCGCCGATAATTTTTTTGCATCGACCTCAGCCGATAATTTCAACGGCTTTAGATGCACTTTGAAAATTTGCTCACGGCCAATCAAATCCGGTTTATCAATAGAAATTTGACGGTCAAAACGTCCTGGACGCAACAATGCTGTATCCAGTACATCGATACGGTTAGTAGCCGCTAAAATAATAACGCCTGAATCCGTACCGAAACCATCCATCTCCACCAATAATTGGTTCAATGTATTTTCACGCTCGTCATTACCGCCCATCATCGAGTTTTTACCACGAGCACGACCTATAGCGTCAATCTCATCGATAAAAATGATACATGGCGCTTTCTCTTTCGCTTGCTTAAACAAATCGCGAACACGCGATGCACCTACACCCACAAACATTTCGACAAAGTCAGATCCGGATAGCGAGAAAAATGGCACTTGAGCCTCTCCGGCTACAGCTTTAGCCAATAAAGTCTTACCTGTTCCTGGAGGCCCTACAAGCAAAGCGCCTTTCGGAATTTTACCCCCTAGATTGGTATACTTACGTGGATTTTTTAAGAAATCCACAATCTCCATAACTTCTTGTTTCGCTTCTTCAAGACCAGCAACATCATTAAATGTGATATTGATCTGCGATTCTTTATCAAACAACGTCGCCTTGGATTTACCTATATTAAAGATCGCACCGCCACCGCCGCCAGCACCACCGCCCATACGACGCATCAAGAAGATCCAGATTGCAGCCAATACCAACAACGGCAACATAAACGTGATAAACCAGCTTGCCCAAGGGTTGGAACGATCATCATAAGTCAACTGGACCTTTGGTGTACCTGGCGTTAATTCCGCTTGCGATGCAGCTAATTTCTTTTCTAAAACATCGGGAGAGGCATCCTTAAAAATATATTGTGGACCCTTGTCTTCCTGTCCTGATAGACTTGGAAGCGGATCAGCAGCTTTTGTAGCGTCTTTAAAACTTGGGTTATCTTTCCAGCCCTTTTTTAGATAGACCTCCACTTCGACAAGATCATTCTTTTTATAGGCGACGAGACGCTCTACAGCGCCTGTATTCAACATACGTGTCTCAAAATCACTATAGCTAACTTCCTTAGCTGGGCTTTCTCCAAAAACGTACTGTAAGGCAAAAAAACCTAAAAACATGGCAATCATAAGCCACACAAAATTGAATTTTGGCGGTTTCGGGCTTACCTTACTACTCGGGATTTTTTTCATTATATCGTAATTATATTTTCTTTATAAATTTTTTCGTTGAGGACAATTAAGCGCTTTGGAAATGCTGTACTTCTGCATCTCCCCATAAATCCTCGATACCATAATGCGCTCTTTTTTCGGTCTTAAAGATATGTACAACCACATCCACAAAATCCAAAATCAACCATTCACCATTGGATTGTCCTTCTTTATATTGGGGTTCTTGACCAAATGCCTTATAGACTTCTTCTTCGACACTCTTTGCTATCGCATTCACCTGAATGTTAGAATCGGCATGACAAATCACAAAATAATCGGAAACAGAACTGTGAAGATCTCTTAAATCCAAGCGAACGATCTCGTTTGCTTTCTTTTCTTGCATACCATAAACGATAATTTCTGATAGACGTTGGGACAATTCTGAACTTTTATTTTTACTCATTAAAAAATGTGATAGTTTTGACTTAATATTTATTTAATACTTTCAGTTTGCAAAATAACAATATTTCGGGACTTATCATCGGTCAAAATACAATATATCTTGACAAAGTCGCCTCTACAAACGATTATCTCAGGGAATTATTGTCAAATTTCAAGCCACTAGCTGAGGGGACTGCCATTTTAGCAGAAGAACAATTTCAGGGCAAGGGGCAGCGTGGAAGCTCCTGGGTCAGTGAACCAGGGAAAAATCTAACAACATCGATCCTCTTAAAGCCTCATTTCCTGCCCATAGCGGAACAATTTGCGCTTTCCGCCACAATCGCCATTGCAACCGTCAATTGGCTGAAAAGCAAAACCGAGCAGCCTGTAGCCGTGAAATGGCCCAATGATATTTACGTCAATTCAAAGAAAATAACAGGCATTTTAATAGAAAATAAATTAAAAGGCAGTAAAATAGACCACGCAATTATTGGCATTGGTGTAAATATTAATCAAATTAATTTTGACACAGCAACAACAATAACCTCGCTCGCCTGCCTGACCGATCGACAGGATTACAACATCAAGGAACTGGCACAGGAGTTATTCCAAGTGATCCAACAGGAGTACCTGAACCTGTATAAGGAGGGGGCTCAATATCAGTTAAACCGCTACAACGCGTTATTGTTTTGGAGAGGTGAAGAAAGACCATTCCTAGTCGACGGCATCAAAAAAACTGGCATTATTCAACAGGTGTCTAATGACGGGAAGCTACTGGTTCTTTTGGAAGACACCTTGCGCGAATTTGATATCAAAGAAATTACACATCTTATTACTTAATCTTTACAAAAAAAGGATAACCCATTTTAGGATTGTCAAACCTTTGTTCTAAATTTGTCAACAGCGTGATTAAACCTTTATTCACCCGAAGTATCAAAGAACAAGAACACACTGCAATCATTGTAGTGAAAAAGGAAAGAACAAATTAAATTCTGATGAAAAAGTTAATACTGTTAATGACTGTGGTAATTTTTGCAGTTACGGGAGCATTCGCTCAGATTCACAAACCGGTAAAATGGACTGTGGCGAGCAAAAAGTTAAATAACAAAGAAGCTGTAGTTTATGTAAAAGCTACAATCCAAAATGGATGGCACATATATTCACAAAATGTGAAAGATGGTGGCCCAATTCCAACTTCTTTCAACTTTGCTAAAGCGGCAGATTATACATTGGTAGGTAAAACTGCAGAGCCGAAACCAAAAGTAAAACACGAGGATGTATTTAAGATGGATGTTGGTTATTTTACAAACGAGGTAATTTTCCAACAAAAAGTAACTTTAAACAAAGGAACTGCCACCGTTAAAGGCACTGTTGAATGGCAAGCATGTGATGCATCACAATGTCTTCCTCCAGACGAATATGCTTTTGCTGTGACAATCAAATAGTAAAAATGATTCTACACGGATAAATTAATAAGGCGATTCTCATCGCCTTTTTTTATTTTTGACCATAACATCAGAAATTCATACGCATGTTAAAAAACACATTCATTCTACTTTTAATTGCTTTTTTCAGTCTTTCTTTAACGACAGCAACTTTTGCCTCCGCACAAGATAGTTTAACAAGTACAGAAGGACTTCAATTTGAATCATCACCGGATACAGCTACCGCTGTTGAAGCGGTACCTGAGGATCTAAATTTTACAGCTTCACCTGACACAATGGTTAGTCAGGACAGCAGCAAAATAGCTCCTGTTAAGGCAAACGCTCCCTCCGGGCAAGAATCAAGTAAAAAATCACTTTGGAGTATCTTTATCGCAGGATTAGTTGGCGGCTTCGCAGCGCTACTCATGCCATGTATATTTCCAATGCTCCCACTTACCGTAAGTTATTTTACAAAACAGGCTGGAAGCCGCGCAAGCGGTATCAGCAAGGCACTCCTCTACGGTCTCTTTATTATTGTGATCTATGTCGCTTTAGGAATGATTATTACCATTTCCTTTGGTTCGGATGCATTGAATGCTTTATCCACAAATGGGGTATTTAACTTCCTATTCTTCCTCTTATTAGTTGTTTTCGCCGCATCCTTTTTTGGTGCTTTTGAAATCACGTTACCGAGTTCTTTTGTCAATAAAATGGATGCCAAATCCGACAAAGGCGGTCTCGTAGGGCTTTTCTTTATGGCATTCAGCCTTTCACTGGTCTCCTTCTCCTGTACTGGCCCCATTATTGGCACCTTATTGGTCGAAGCGGCCTCAAAAGGAGAACGCCTAGGTCCCGCAATCGGTATGCTTGGCTTTTCTATAGCACTTGCAATTCCTTTTGGCTTATTTGCGATGTTCCCTTCGATGTTAAAATCCCTGCCAAAATCTGGTGGCTGGTTAAATTCGGTGAAGGTTGTACTCGGCTTCTTAGAGCTTGCACTGGCACTGAAATTCTTATCAAATGTAGATTTGGCCTACCATTGGAATTGGCTGGATCGGGAGGTGTTCTTATCGCTATGGATTGCCATCTTTAGTATGATGGGCTTATATCTTATTGGAAAGATTAAATTTTCACATGACAGTGAATTAAAATTCCTCTCCGTACCGAGAACTATTCTCGCTATCATTGTATTCTCCTTCGTTATCTATATGGTACCGGGGCTATGGGGAGCTCCCCTAAAATCAATTTCAGCTTTCTTGCCACCCTCGGCAACACAGGACTTTGACCTGTCGGCAGGAATAGCAGCCGCTCCCGCACACAGTGATGGTAAAGTCAAAAAATACGCGGAGATTTTTCACGAACGCGGTACACCAAAAGGATTTGATCCATATTATGATTATGATCAGGCCTTGGAAACAGCAAAAGAACTGAATAAACCTGTATTGATAGATTTTACAGGTTGGAACTGTGTTAACTGTCGGGAGATGGAAGCAAATGTCTGGACTGATCCTGCGGTTGCCAAACTATTGAAGGAAGAATTTGTTATGGCCGAATTGTTTGTCGATGATAAAACAGAATTACCTGCAAACGAACAATTCGTATCAAAATACAGTGGCAAAAAGATTAAAACGATAGGAAATAAAAACAGTGATTTCCAAGCATCGACGTTCAATAGCAATTCACAACCGTTATATGTTATTGTAGACGCCACTGGAAAGGTATTGGTACCTCAGTCTGGTGCAAATAGAAATATTGAACAATATAAAGCGTTTTTACAGAGCGGAATTGATGCATTTAAGGCAAAAAAATAGCCTGTATACAGCAGAAGGTATCCGTCGAGATTAACAGCAGAGAACAAGCAATTATTAAATTTGCATTATCTTTAGCTCACACTTAGATGAATTGCAGTTAATAAAGCGATTGCTTGTTCTTAATAGCGATATTGGCGACTTCTAATAACGGAAATATAATTGTATATACGCTTAAAAATAGCTAAGTTTGAGTACGTATGAGTAACATTAAAAAAATTGCTGTTTTGACATCTGGAGGAGATGCTCCAGGAATGAATGCTGGTATCCGTGCTGTTGTTAGAGCGGGTATCTACAATAATCTTGAAGTATTTGGCGTACGCAGAGGTTATGATGGTCTAGTTAATGGTGAGATTATCCCCATGGATGCTAAATCTGTAGCCAATATCATACAACGTGGTGGTACTATCCTAAAAACAGCCCGTAGCGAGGCCTTCAAAACTATTGAAGGACGTAAACAGGCTTATGAAAATTTACGCAGCCACGGTATTGATGCCATGGTTGTCATCGGTGGCGACGGTACATTTACCGGTGCGTCCAAGTTTATAGAAGAATTCGATTTTCCGATCATCGGTCTTCCGGGCACAATTGATAACGATTTGGCCGGCACAGACTTTACGATTGGTTATGATACAGCCATTAATACAGTTATCCAAGCCGTAGACAAAATTCGCGACACCGCCGAGTCTCATGATAGACTTTTTGTGATCGAAGTGATGGGCCGCGACTCTGGACTTATCGCCGTTCGCTCTGGTATCAGTACCGGTGCCGAAGCAGTTCTGGTTCCTGAGTTCGAGGTAGACTATGATGCGATCATGAAAAGACTTGACAAATCCCGTAAAAATAAATCATCCCGCATTATTATTGTTGCTGAAGGTGACAAAGAAGGCGGCATGGTTGTTTCGGAAAAAATCAAGGAAAATTTTCCGCATTACGATGTTAGATTATCAATTTTAGGACATATCCAACGCGGCGGAAGCCCAACATGCATGGATCGCGTGTTAGCCAGCAGACTTGGAGTGGCATCCGTAGAGGCTTTACTACAAGGTCGCAGGGGTGAAATGGCCGGTCTAATTTGCAGTGAAGTAAGATTCACTCCTTTTAAGAGTGCCATCAAGCATAACGTAAAAATGAATGAAGACCTACTTCGTATCATTGAAATCCTTTCTTTGTAAGTGATATAAGTTATTCTTAACTAACAATAAAAAAAGAGTATACATGTGATGTATACTCTTTTTTTATGCCTTTCGTTGCTAGATTGTCCAAACCCTTTAGGCAAAGGCCTGACACCTAAACTATCATGTTACCTAAAGCCACAATAGTACCATATCCGGCACAGTTGTTATTTAAGCAAATTATTGAGGTACTCTTCAGATACCGGAGGTAACTGAATGGCTTGGCCTGCTTTCGCCATCGAGTCAGCAAAATGATTCGTGTTGCTGATCGCCTGTTCGTAGGCCTTCACAACCTGTTCCGATAAGTGCAATACCTTAGGATCTTTGAGATCAACACGGTATTGATTATTTTCCAGTGTAACATGCTGATAAAAACGATATGCAGCAGCTTTTAGTTGGCCCAGCTCCTGTTGCGATAACTGATCGATTCTGGCATTAGGCGGCAGCGTGACATCGATAAAAGTCGTGTCTTTAGCCAATTGATCAATAGCATGATCCAAAGGAATGGCATGCAATGCCTCTAGGTTGACAACGGGAATCCCCTTACCCTGATCGCCACTGCAGGAAGCAAGAACCGTCCCCAAGAATATGCCCAAAATTACTGTTTTCTTCATCTATATAATTTTTATTGCCACAATTGCTTTAGAAATCCCATTGCTCAACTTGTTTAAAACTCAGGATTCATCATTCCCTAGTTGGATTGTACACGAGGATATAGTAGTTCCAAGTGATCATTCGCTATAGCAGCAGGCGAAGTTAGTGAATTCCCTCCACGTTATCACAGCCGCTAGCGCAGTAACGATGAAAGCGCAGGTTGATCAGGACAGCTATTATTAAATAGAAACCCCTAATTGTAGACCCAGCTCACCTGAGTATAACAATTAGGGGTTATTCAAATGCCTAATGGCAGTTATATACCGATTTATTTTAGCAATTCAGCTAACTTAGCCTCCAAAGCCTCACCTCTTAAATTTGATGCTACAATTTTACCTGAAGGATCGATTAAGAAGTTTTGCGGAATACCACGTACTTCGTACAACTTGACCGGAGCCGATTTCCAACCCTGTAGGTCCGAAACGTGTGGCCATTGTTGTAAATTATCATCATGAATAGCTTTCACCCAAGCATCTTTTTTACCCGGATTGTCTAAAGAAACACCAAACACGGTAAATCCTTTGTCTTTGAATTTATTGAAAGCCGCAACGACATTCGGATTTTCGTGGCGACAAGGACCACACCAGCTTGCCCAAAAATCCAATAAAACATATTTACCTCTTAAAGAAGATAGGGAAATATTCTTTCCTGTTGTGTCTGGCAATGTGAAATCAGGCGCTACCGAACCAACAGCAACTGCTTTCAATTTCTGGATACGCTCAGCCAATTCCTTACCTTTTTCAGAATTTTTCAATTCAGGAGACAATTTCTCAAAAGAAGTCACATATTCATTGACGTTCTCACCGCTGACATTCTCAGACAACAAATCCAACGTGTACCAGCTTTTTGGGTTTTTGTTAATAAATTCAGCATCTGCTTTTTCCATTTTTTCGGAAATCTCACCAGCCTGTTTTTGCAAACCTTCGATGAATTTAGGATCCTGTTTTTGAGTCTCCGAAGCCGCATAATATTGTTGGTTCAACGCCTCGAACGCATCTGTATGAGGTTTCACAAAAGCCTTGTACTGCGTCAGATCATCATTGAGCGCTGTACCCGAGACGGTTGCATCTTTGAACCCTTTGGTTGCATCGACTTTGATAACTCCTTTAGAAAGATATAGCTGTGCTGTTTCAGGCTGCTTTTGACTATTTCTAAGTTCAGCAAAAGATAAGCCTTCCGGTGAATAGATCATCATACCCTTCGTTGGCGAAGCCACCTGTCCGTTGAACTTAAACTCACCTTTTACAACCGTTGCTGAATCTGTCTGGCGAGTTCCATTGGCAGCATATTGCATAAACACTTTCGCTTTGTCTGACGTCGTGTTTACCTTTCCTGTAACCGTATAGCTTTCTTGTGCCATTAACAAGGCTGGTAAAAAGCTTAAACCCATTAATATTCCCTTTTTCATAATTATATACTTCCCATAAATGTAAAACATTTCCGTTTCACTGTCGTTCTATTTAACATTATTTAGCAAAGATGTTACCAACGTCCTGAAGCACCGCCACCGCCAAAATCACCGCCACCGAAACCGCCAAAACCGCCACCTGAGCCGCCGCCGAAGCCACCGCCACCACCTCGGCCGCCACCGCCGCCAAGACCATTCAGCAATGTCCACCAAAAGATATCAGAAGCGCCACGTCCATTCATCACACGACCGCCACCACCGCCACCGCGGCCGCCGCGATTGGAGAAAATAACAATCAAGAATATCACAATAATAATGACAAACATCACCGAACCTGACCCCTTTCCTTTCGGTTGTTTTGGATCAGCTTTGTATTCGCCTTTTGTGTAGGAAATTAAGGAACTGGTCGCATCGTCGACTCCTTTGTAGTAATCCCCCTGACGAAAAGCCGGTTTGATATCATTTTCAATAATACGATATGCAATGGCATCGGGGACAGCCCCCTCTATACCATAACCTGTTTGAATAGTTACCGCACGATCTCCCAGGGCTACCAACAACAGAATACCATTATTATACTTTTTATTCCCAATACCCCATTTTTTCGCTAAACGGACTGCATAATCAGAAATGTCATAGCCGCCGGTTGAATTCATCATAACCACAGCAATTTGCGTAGATGCGGAATCCTCAAATGCCAATAGCTTCTGCTCCAATAATTGCTTCTGACTTGCTGTCAATGTGTTTGTATAATCATTGACAAGTCTGTTTGATGTTTCTGGGAAATCTTGACCCAATACTGTGGCTATCGACAGCAGACAAAGCAACATAGCCATAGCAGGGATTCGAATCCGAGAAAATAATCTCGATACAAATTTCATCCTATTATTCTCTTTTATTCATTTTTATTTGCCTTAAGCAATCTTGATGCTCCTAATGGCGTTCCGTGAATCCCGAAGTCGGGTTTATCACAATTTTTATCAATCTATTTGCGAGACAGGCGATAGCAGCTCGGGGTTCTTGCTGGTCACTTAACAATTAACGGTCTCCAAAAACAATATCATTTGGAAGCTCATTGATGTCATCGTGTTCACGCGGAAAGAATTTTGCCAATTGTTTACCCGCATGCTCGATCCCTTTGACCAAGCCCTCAACAATGCGATCCACCCGAAACTCCGCCACCATAAGATCTTTGGTACTGTTCCAAAAATCACTTTCTACACGTTGGTGGATTCCCTTATCGCCAATAATGGAAAATTTATGATCCTCAAGCGCGATATAGATAAGAACACCGTTTTTCAACGTGGTCTTATGCATGCCCAATTTGGAAAAATAATGTGTTGCACGATCATGTACCTCGTCGGGGCAATGATTTTCTACCACTACACGAATCTCACCGGAAGTCTCGTTTTCAGCCACATTAATGGCGTGAACGATCTTCTCTTGTTCTTCAGAATTTAATGCCATAGTCTGTATACGTTTGCACTTCAAAACCAGATTACCAGACGGTTATTCCAGACTCAAAGTATCTAAAACTAGTTAAAACACGATAAAAAAATGGATGATGTGCTTCTACGAAAGCCGCATCATCCATCGTCCTGTTCATTACTAACAATTTACTATTAGAATGATACCGTTGGCGCTTTATCCGAACCCGGGGCTGCAGTAAATGTACCTTTCGCCTTAAATCCGAACATACCCGCCATTAAATTATTCGGGAAGCTACGTACGGTGGTATTGTATTGCTGTACCGCTTCATTGTAAGATCTACGTTCTGTTGAAATACGATTTTCAGTACCTTCCAACTGTGCCTGTAATTCCAAAAAGTTCTGATTTGCCTTCAAATCAGGATAAGCTTCAACCGACGCTAAAAGACGACTCAACGAACCGCTGAATTCATCCTGAACTTTTTGAAACTTGGCAATATTCTCCTCAGACAAATCATCGGCATTAATCGTTACCGAAGTTGCCTTAGCTCTTGCCTCTACAACGGCTGTCAATGTACTTTCTTCGTGCTTTGCCGCTCCTTTTACCGTATTAACCAAATTTGGAACTAGATCCGCACGACGTTGATACGCATTTTCAACTTGTGCCCATTTTCCTTTAACATTCTCATCTTGTGAGACCATCGTATTGTAGCCACAGGAGTTTAATGATACTAATGCAAATAAACCACATAGGGCGACCAAAAATCTTTTAATTTTCATTGTTCAAAGAATTAAATACTATTCAAATTATACGGTTACACTATCAAAGCATATACCAAGCTCTTACTAAGATAAGAATATTTTTATTTCCAAATCTCCAAATAGCCAATATTCATTAACTTTGTCTCGGTTTTGGGATAAAAACCCAGCCCCCATACTATGCAAAAAGAAATCGAAATTGCGATACTTCCAGAAAGGATCGAGGACGAACAGTACATTATACAGCAGGGCATAAAAGCTTTACGCGTTCAACCCCAGCAAATCAAAGGTTATAAAATCCGGAAACGTTCAATTGATGCCCGAAGCAAGCAGGTGGTCTACCGGGCAAGGGTTATCTACTATATCGATGAACTGCCTGTTCCTGAGATCTATTCGAATAATTTCAAATCCGTTAAAGACGGAAAACCCGTGATTATTATTGGCGCAGGCCCTGCCGGCATATTTGCGGCCATCCGCTGCATTGAGCGTGGGCTCAAACCAATTGTAATCGAACGCGGTAAAAAGGTCCAAGACCGTAGGCGCGATCTCGCAAAGCTGAATCGGGAAGGCATCGTAAATCCCGAATCAAACTACTGTTTTGGTGAAGGTGGGGCCGGAACTTACTCCGATGGGAAACTATATACACGTTCCAATAAAAGAGGTGATGTAGACAAAGTGCTCAATCTTTTTGTCTCCCATGGTGCTACGACAGATATTCTAGTCAATGCACGGCCACATATTGGCACAAATAAACTACCGCATATTATTGAAGCAATGCGTGAGAGTGTTATTGAATTTGGCGGCGAATTTCATTTTGATCAACGTGTCGACGACATTTTAGAATCTTTCGGTCATGTGCGAGGTGTCAAGTTAGCCAGTGGCGAAGAAATTAAGGCCGATCACGTCATCGTAGCAACAGGACACTCTGCACGGGACATTTTTGAGCTTTTTCACCGTAATAACTGGCTGATCGAAGCCAAAGCCTTTGCATTGGGTGTGCGCATCGAACATCCGCAGTCAATCATTGATCAGGCGCAATACCATTGTCAGGTTAGAAGCGAGCATTTACCCCCTGCATATTATAGTTTGGTTGAGCAGGTTAATGACCGTGGGGTATTTTCATTCTGCATGTGCCCAGGTGGCGTTATCGCTCCCTGTGCAACAGATTTAGATGAAATCGTTGTCAACGGATGGTCCCCATCCAAACGAAATAATCCGCACGCCAATTCAGGTACCGTTATTCAGATTAACCTTGAGGACGTTGCCAATGCACATAAGGATCCTTTTGCATTACTTAATTTTCAGAAAGAGATCGAGCGAAAGGCTTTTGCCGTAGGTGGCGGTAAACTCGTTGCTCCCGCACAACGTATGGTCGACTTTGTCGAAGGGCGTGTATCGATGGATCTGCCAGAAAACTCCTACAAGCCCGGAACAGCCTCTGCAGATCTCACCGAAGTGCTACCTGCTTTTGTTCATGAAGCATTACGCGGTGCACTGCCAATCTTTGGCAAAAAGATGAAGGGGTATTATACCAATGAAGCCATTTTAGTTGGTGTAGAATCACGGACATCTTCACCTATTCGGATTCCTAGAAATAAAGAAGATTTACAACACCCTCAGGTCAAAGGACTTTACCCTTGTGGTGAGGGTGCAGGTTATGCCGGAGGCATCATTTCAGCGGCTATAGACGGTATTAATTGTGTTGATGCGATCAATTTAAGTTAACATTTTTTGTTTTTTCTCTTGCAGAATACGAATAAATGCCTTACTTTTGTAGCATCAACGCGAAAGTAGCTCAGTTGGTAGAGCACAACCTTGCCAAGGTTGGGGTCGCGAGTTCGAATCTCGTCTTTCGCTCTAAAAAAGCTTCCAAAATTTGGAAGCTTTTTCTGTTTTGTAGTACTACCCTTTCTTTTTTTCCAGCCTCCTATTTGGATCATTGAAAAGATATAATACCCCAACCAATACCACAATAAGTCCTGCTATAACAAAAGCCGTTGCAATAGCATCTGCTGTAAATACTGAACGGTCAGCACATTATCATAAAATAAGCACAATAGGCCACCTTAATACAAAAATAAGTAAGATTTAGACTCACTATCATCTATTTATCGATAGAGGCTTAACAAGAAAAAAGCGAACACGCTATAAAACCCAAGGTTTATAAGCGTAAATTGTATATAAAGACAAGTACATGGTCGTACAAAACCACAGAAAGATACCACAGATCCAATTGTTTCTATAAAAAATGGCGTTTACCGATACGGTAAACGCCATTTTTTATAGCTATATAATCCTAAATGGATTTAATTTGTCCTTAGGCTTTCTTCCACAAGTTCTTCAACATATTTGCGAACAACCTCATTAGAGAAACGTGTAGTTACGTCAAATGCAAATGCATGTACCAACAGGATACGGGCAGATTCTTCACCAATTCCTCTTGCTCTCAAATAAAATAAGGCCTCATTATCAAACTGACCGATGGTACATCCGTGTGAACATTTTACGTCATCCGCAAAGATCTCCAATTGCGGTTTGGTATAAACCGCCGAATTGTCTGACATCAGCATATTATTGTTCTGCTGAAAAGCATTTGTTTTTTGAGCATCCTCACGTACAAAGATTTTTCCATTGAAAACTGCAACGGATTTATCCTGTGTAATATTTTTATACCATTCATAAGACTCACAATGTGGCTTAAGGTGGTCTACGATGGTATGATTATCGACCAATTGATCACCTGCAGTTAAGTTGATTCCATATAAATGGCTCTCCACATGCGCTGCATCCAAGCGAACATTGATATTGTTACGGATAAACGAGGCGCCAGGAAAATTACAGTTGTAATTATTATAAAGGCTATCTTTTTCTTGGTATACCTCTGTATGATTAAAGTAACGACTTACAGATTCTGCGAGCTGCAAATAATAATGTTGTACTTTAGCGTTCTCTTTGACGATAATCTCAGAGACCTTATTGTGCACATTATTTGCGGTACCTTCTGCAGTGATAAAGCTTTCGATCAATTCAAGTTCTGCATTTGGCTCGACAACGATCAAATTACGTGTTTGTGCAAAGAAATCCTCTTTTCCTGTAGCGACATGAATAATCTGTATTGGTTTATCAAGTACAACTCCCTTTTTCAAATGGATAAAAACACCATTTGTAAAAGCAGCCGTATTCAATGCGACCATAATATTGTCTGACTTGTCCGCATATTTAGCAAAATGGCTCTCAAATGCAGGCTCTGAAGTGGCTTCATCCATTGGAATAACCGACAGTCCCTTCACATTTTCTAATTCACTTACCGCCAACACATACTGACCGTTCACCAAGATAATGCGGTAAGCATCCAACTGAGGAATCTCCCCTGCACTAAAGTCTAAGCCTTCGATATCCACATCGACATCAAGCGCATAAGGCTTATTGATAATACTGTGGATGTTTGTATATTTCCATTCTTCATTCTTAACGGTGGGAAAGCCTGCTGCTTCGAAACGTTCGAATGCAAGTTGGCGGGCCTCCACGAAAAACGAAGGTTCGTCTGAAACGCCTTGCTCTTTGAAAGCTCCCAACACTTGTTGAAGTAATGATTCTGAAACTAATGTACTCATGTTATTTTTTAATCAAATCGCCAAAATTCTCTTCCAATCCTATTTACTCAGGTAAAAGATTAGGCGTTTTGTGTATCATATTCTTTTAACCAATCGTATCCTTTTTCTTCGAGCTCCAAAGCCAATTCTTTAGGTCCCGATTTCACGATACGGCCATTGTACAATACGTGAACAAAATCTGGAACGATATAATCCAACAAACGTTGGTAGTGTGTAATAACAATAAAAGCATTGTCTTTAGAGCGCAATTGATTCACGCCATTTGCAACGATACGAAGGGCATCGATATCCAAACCAGAATCTGTCTCATCCAAAATAGATAATTTCGGATTCAACATCGCTAATTGAAAAATTTCGTTACGCTTTTTCTCACCACCGGAAAATCCTTCATTTAAAGAGCGGTTAGCCAAATTAGCCGAAAATTCAACCAATTTTTGCTTATCTTTTACCATTTGTAAAAACTCCTTCGCTTCCATTGGAGGAAGGCCTTTATACTCACGAATATCATTTACAGCTGTTTTCAAGAAATTGATATTCGATACGCCCGGAATTTCAACAGGATATTGAAAAGCCAAAAACAGCCCTTCACGTGCACGGTCCTCAGGTGAAAGATCCAATAAATCTACACCGTCCAATAGTGCAGAACCTTCACTTACTTCATATGATTCACGTCCGGCCAATACATTACCCAATGTACTTTTACCAGCACCATTTGGTCCCATAATCGCATGAACTTCTCCAGCTTTTACTTCTAGGTTTAACCCTTTTAATATTTGTTTGTCTTCTACAGACGCATGTAAATTTTTAATGCTTAACATTTTATTCGTATTGAGTATGGTGTAATGTAGCGTCATAAACTACATTCCCAATGATTTTTTATCTATCCTACTGAACCTTCTAATGAAATTGCCAATAATTTTTGAGCCTCTACAGCAAACTCCATCGGCAATTGATTTAATACTTCCTTTGCATACCCGTTGACAATTAAACCAACAGCTTTCTCAGAATCGATACCACGTTGATTCAAATAGAATACTTGGTCCTCACCGATTTTGGAAGTAGTCGCCTCATGCTCTAATTTGGCTGTCTTATTTCTATTTTCGATATAAGGGAATGTATGTGCCCCACATTTATCACCGATCAATAAGGAATCACATTGGGTAAAGTTACGTGAGTTGTCTGCATTTGGGCCGATTTTCACTAAACCTCTATAACTGTTGTGGCTCTTACCGGCAGAAATACCTTTAGAAATAATTTTAGATTTCGTGTTTTTACCCAAATGAACCATCTTCGTTCCTGTATCAGCTACCTGATAATTACGTGTCATGGCCACAGAGTAAAACTCGCCAATAGAGTTATCACCCTTTAAAATCACACCAGGGTATTTCCATGTAATTGCAGAACCAGTTTCTACCTGTGTCCAGGAGATTTTACTGTTATCACCTTTACAGATTCCACGCTTGGTTACAAAGTTATAAATACCACCTTTTCCATCTTTATCACCAGGGTACCAGTTTTGCACGGTAGAATATTTAATATCAGCATCGCGTTCGGCAATCAATTCTACTACCGCAGCATGCAGCTGGTTTTCATCACGCATAGGTGCAGTACATCCCTCCAAATAAGAAACATAAGCTCCCTCATCTGCAATGATCAACGTGCGTTCAAATTGTCCGGTATTCTGTGCATTGATACGGAAGTAGGTAGATAATTCCATTGGACATCTAACACCTTTTGGAACATAAACAAAGGATCCATCCGAAAATACTGCAGAATTCAACGCTGCATAAATGTTATCCGTCTGTGGAACCACTGTACCCAAATATTTTTTCACCAGGTCAGGATGCTCTTGCACGGCCTCACCAAATGAACAGAAAATAACACCTTGTTCTTTTAATTTCTCACGAAACGTTGTTTTGACAGATACCGAGTCAAAGACAGCATCTACCGCCACAACTCCTGCCAATACTTTTTGCTCATCCAAAGGAATCCCCAGTTTTTCAAAGGTAGCAATCAACTCAGGGTCAACCTCATCCATCGAATTAAGCTGTGGTTTTGCTTTTGGGGCTGCATAATAGGAAATCTCTTGAAAATCAATTTCAGGAGCTTTGAAATTCTGCCAAGTAGGCATTCTTAACGTCAAGAAATGACGGAAAGCTTTTAATCTCCATTCCAATAGCCATTCAGGTTCATTCTTTTTTGCCGAAATAAAACGAACCGTATCCTCAGTAAGGCCTTTGGCTGCAATTTCCATTTCGATATCTGTCGTGAACCCGTATTTATATTCTTCGAGCTCCAGCTCTTTTAACAAATCGTCGTCTTTAGTACTCATATTGCGCTCTCACGGTTTAACTAATTTGGGAGGGCTTCACCTCCGCACCTATCGAACTGCAAAGTTACAATTTCAAAGCCAATAAAACAGCATTTAATAGCACCTTACGAAGGCATTTTTAATAAAAAAATGACATTTATCACTCCATTTCATTAAAATGAGCACATTTCAATCGATTATGACAGTCAAATGATTTTACATCGATTAAAATTATAACTAAACAACCCTAATATAGTTAAAATCTATTAATCATCAATAATTTTGTATATTTTTAAATTTCCAAATATAATTTTGTATATTTACAAATACTATTGATTATTAAGACTTAAGATATGCCCTTTGCACCGGATAAAACAGATTTAAAAATTCTTAAACTATTACAAGAGAATGGTCGTATAACTAATTTGCAACTCGCATCTAGCATCGGACTATCTCCCGCACCAACTTTAGAGCGTGTGCGAAAACTGGAAAACTCTGGCTTCATCAAAAGTTACCATGCTTTTGTAGACGAGGAGAAACTGGGACTTGGAATCAAATCGTTTATCCAGATCTCACTCGATTTCCATACACATAACGCTATCCCTGAGTTTGTTGCTGCTGTCAAAATGATACCCGAGGTAACCGAATGCCACCACGTTACAGGCAATTGTGATTTCATCCTCAAGGTTTACGTAAAAGATATTAAAGCTTATGAAGGCGTCATCATGGAAAAAATCTCCAAAATACCTTTTGTAAAGACATTCCAAACCATGATGATTATGTCAACCAGCAAAAAAGAGCCAATTATTCCTTTAGAATATTAAGCGAAGGAATAAGCCCAATCAAAAATATCATTACCGGAATCTCGCTTTTGGACGTATTTGCTCCATGCGACGATAACCGGCAATGATGTTTATTTAACTCAAGACAAAACTTAAACCAGGCGCCAATCAATTGGGGTTTTATCATGTTCCATCAAATACTGGTTTGCACGTGAAAAATGCTTACTACCAAAAAAACCACGATAGACAGACAACGGTGATGGATGAACCGCCGTTAGCACAAGATGCTTCTTCGCATCGATGAGCACACTTTTCTTTTGGGCATAACTTCCCCACAACAGAAATACGACATGTTCACAACGCTCCGAAATGGCATAAATAATACTATCTGTAAAAATCTCCCAACCTTTCTTTTGATGGGAACCTGCCAGATGCGCCTGCACTGTCAATGTCGCATTTAACAACAGTACACCCTGTTTGGCCCAATAGGTCAAATCGCCAGCACGGGGCTCAACAAAACCGGGTATATCGTCTTGCAATTCCTTAAAGATATTTTTTAAGGATGGCGGCAAAGCAATCCCTTCTGGCACAGAGAAAGACAAGCCATGTGCCTGCCCATCATTATGATAAGGATCCTGCCCTAAGATAACTACTTTTACCTGGTCCAATGGCGTCAGCTTAAAAGCATTCATCACCAGATCTGCCGGTGGAAACACTTTCGTTTTCTGACGCTCTTCTTGCACAAAAGTAGACAGTTGTTTCATATAGGGTTGACCAAACAAAGGCTTTAGCACAGGAGCCCAAGAATCATCGTATTGCTTTTCCATACCCCAAACATAGATAAAGTTGCATATAAAGGCAAATTTATCCTCATAAGCTCTTTTCAAGGAACTACAGCAAAAAAAACGATCACATCTTGTTTATCCATATCCTCTTCAGGGGGAAAAACACATTTTTACAAAATAACCACCTGAACGAGTTGCTTAAACGATGAAATTAACGGATATTTGCAGAATTAAATTGAATACAAATATTTTAAACAAAGATTTATGTCAAATCTCGTTAGAATCATTATTTGCAGTGCATTGCTGATCGGAACAGTTGCCTTATTCTGGACTGGAAATTGGGGATGGGGAATCTTAGGTATCCTGATCACGATCTTAGGCTTTGTTACTGTATTTTTCCACGAATATATGCTGATTGCGCAATGGTATATGCGTAAACAAAATATGGCCGCAGCTGAAAAATGGCTACGTAAAATCACCAACTACGAAAAGCAATTGATCCCACAACAGCACGGTTACTACAATATGCTGATCGGACTGATCGAATCACAACGCGCACCTATGCAATCCGAAAAATATTTTAAGAAGGCATTGGCGTTGGGCTTACATATGGATCATAATATCGCTTTAGCAAAATTAAGCCTGGCAGGTGTAGCAATGGCAAAACGCAACAAGCGTGAAGCCGAAAAACTACTTCAAGAAGCGAAAAAAGCAGATAAAAACAAATTATTGGCCGATCAGATCAAAATGATGAAAGACCAAATGGGTATGATGGACAAACAGCAGATCAGATACAATCGATAATATTGAATAATCAAAAAAGCTTCAAAGTATAACTTTGAAGCTTTTTTGCTCAAGAGCCAAAATCTATTTCTTTAATGGAATAGGAACTTCCAAAAACTCCCCCTCTTCCGTGCTACTCTCAAACACCAGTTTAATCAGATCCGGCTTATCCGTTTTCTTCCAATCCTTAACAATGACCTGTATATCCACAGGCTTATCTTCTTCTAGCAAATAGTGCAGATAATTCTGCTTATCTTCAAATTTAACCAAAACATTTCCCATCTGAATCGTTGAAAAGAAATGGGGTTGTTTCTTCTGATCCAACACTTGCGTGGAAAAGGTGTTCATTTTATATTCTCGTGGATCGGTACTATAAGATATCGCAAACAAATTGATCACCAGTTCATTCTTACCCTCATCGAAGTGAAATTCCCGCACATCGAATTGAATATCGTCAACAACCAGCAATGAATCTGCCGACTGAGCCTTTACAAGCCCACCTCCAAGAAAGAGGATCAAGACAACAACATATCTAAAAAAAACATTCATATCATATTATATTTAAAAAAGCCACGATCTTCGTGGCTTTAACTCGTATTATTTTATTGTCTTAAAATTATGCTCGCAATCGATCGGCAGATCGGATCAACTTTTCATCTTTACGTACTCCACCCATCGCTAACGCACAGAAAATAATCGAAATTGGCAACAAAAAGAAACCTACCCCGATATTCCCGGCACCTAAAAACTGGCTCACGGTGGCAAGATGAGTACTTGCAGACGAGTATAACCAGATTGCAAATAAGATAATTGCCACAATCTCCACCCATATAAGCAAAAGTTGAACTTTACGCTTTTTAAATTTAAATATCGTAAATAGCGGAAGTCCTCCCAATAACACGGTCACCACGGTCTGGAGAATATAACCAAATCCCCCCTCATGTACAGACTGGCCAGCAGCAACACTATACACACCAGTCACCTTCACATTCTTTCCTAAACCCACTAAATCGCTATAATTAACATAGGGAAATAGAAACAAGCCAAATATGACTAATCCTGCTATCAGCAAATAAACAGTTTGGATACGTTGAATCATAGTTTAATTTTTGTATATCAACAAACTTAGATAAATTGATTTTCATATGCAATATAATTGCGACCGAAAAAACAACCAACCCTACAGCTCTATAAACACCAAAACAATCAAACCTGACATTTTGTTGTATTTTTTTACATCATATCAAAGGGCTTCTTTTTAGAAAGCTTTATCTTTGCGAAAAAAATACCATGTTATACATATATGGAGCAACCGCTCATGCTAAAACTGCGGTAGATGTAGCAGAAGATTTAGCGATTGAAATTGGTGGTCTTATCGACAAATCGCTACTAATTGAAGATGTATTTGATTATGAGGTTCAACTTCATCATGAATCAAAAGGCACGGAAGAAAATTTCTTTGTCGCAGTCAAGAATCCTGGTCTTCGCCAAAGGATTGTGTCAGAAAACGCAAACTGGAACTTCCAGACCCTCATCCATCCTAAAGCCTACGTATCAAAAAGAGCCGAAATTGGTGAAGGCACCATTATTCTCCCAGGCGCTTCGATCGCTCCAGATGTACAAATAGGCAACCACTGCGTTATTGCCGGTTCCGCCGTTATCGAAAGCAACACCATTATTGAAGATTTTGTCAACATCGGCCCAAATGTCTCAATCGGAGCAAACGTTCTAGTCGGTCGAGGTTCAGAAATTAAAGCAAATACACGTATCGAAGACGAAGAAACTATCCCCAAAGAGAGTATTATCGCTTAATTAAATCCCTGCGGAATGAAACTGTAAGTCGTATAGTTTTTTATAATAACCATCGAAAGATAGTAATTCCTGATGCGTTCCGATTTCCTTGATTTCGCCTTTATCCAACACAATAATCTTGTCCGCCTTCTGAATGGTGGACAAGCGGTGGGCAATAACAATCGATGTTCTTCCTTTCATGAGGTTATCAATTGCATGTTGGATCATTTCTTCCGTTTCGGTATCAACAGAAGAAGTCGCTTCATCCAAAATAAGAATGCGAGGATCGTGTACCAAAGCCCGTATAAAAGAAATCAATTGTGCCTGCCCCGCAGATAAAGTTGCTCCCCGCTCTTTCACATCATAATCATAGCCCCCAGGAAGTCGCATAATAAAATCATGCGCACCGACTTCCTTTGCCGCTTCGATCACCTGCTCTCTAGATATCGCAGGATCACCTAATGTAATGTTATTGATGACACTATCCGAAAAGAGAAATACATCTTGCAATACTGTCGAAATAGTATTTCTCAGATAATCAAGGTCATAATCCCGGATATTACGGCCATCCAATAGAATTTCACCCTTATTGATTTCATAAAACCGGCTTAGAATATTGATGGTAGAAGATTTTCCGGCACCGGTAGCCCCAACTAAAGCTAAGGTCTCGCCCGGATTAACATTGAAGTTAACATCTTTCAGAACCCAATTTTCCTCATTATAAGCAAACCAAACATCGCGAAACGCAATCTCTCCTTTGATATGTGCGGGTTTCAAAGTCCCCAAATTAGGCGTCTTTTCATCGGTATCCAAGACTTCAAAAATTCGTTCAGCACTGACCATACCCATTTGAAGTGTATTGAACTTGTCAATAAGTTCCCGAATGGGCCTAAAGATCATATTGATATACATGATGAAGGCCACAACTACACCCGGAGAGATCACATCACCCATAATTTGTTTGGAACCAAACCATACCAATAATCCCAAAGCAATAGCCATGATAATTTCCAAAACAGGGAAAAAGATGGAGAAGTACCAATTGGTTCGAATATGTGCATTGCGATGTTGCGCATTAATTTCTTTAAACTTATCCATTTCCTGCTTTTCACGTGCAAAATATTGGATAATCCCGACTCCCGTAATGTGTTCCTGCAAAAAGGTATTTAAATTGGAAACCCATTTCCTCACATCAATAAAAGCAGATTTCATCGCCTCTTTAAACACATAAGTTGCTGCCACCATCAAAGGCATGGGAATTAAAACAATCAATGTTAGCTTCCAATCGGAGTAAAACATCACAACCAGAATAACGACCAGCTGCAATAAATCACCGATAATCTGGATCAAGCCCTCAGAGAAAATATTGGAAAGAGTCTCCAGATCAGAAATGGTACGTGTAATCAGTTTTCCCAATGCCGTACGATCAAAATACTTGAGCCTGAGTTGAACAATGTGGTTAAATACCTGAATCCGGATATCGCGAATGACCGACTGCCCCAGGGTATTTGTCATTAAGGTATGGTAATAACGAATCAAGGTCTGCAGGATAACCAATGCCAACATCGCTATCAGCATGAGGGATAACCCATTGGTATCGAAATTTAAAATATAGTTATCTAATGTATGCTGGATTAGCATAGGCAAAGCGGGCGCCACGGCGGCCAACAATATCGTTAGAACGACCGATATCCAAAATGACACATGGTAGGGCCGCATATAACGACTCATGCGTTTCACTAAATTGATATCGTAGGTTTTACCAGTTATTTTATCTTGACTCACGTTAAATTCTATGTCTATTAAATTCTATATATAAGGATATGCTACTTCTGTTAAATATAAACCATGTGCAGGAACAGAAACACCCGCTTTTCCGCGGTTTTTACTTTGAATAACATCTTGCATAAATGAAACCGGCTTACCTTTTATCCCTATTTCCAACGATGTCCCTACAATGGCGCGCACCATATTGCGCAAAAAACGATCTGCAGTTATGTGAAAAACCAGATGCTGCTCAGTATGCCATACCCACTCAGCTCTACGAATATCGCAAATATTTGTAAACACCTGCGTATGAGACTTACTAAAGCATTCGAAATCTTGTTTACCCAATAAAAATTGTGCAGCTTCATTCATCTTTTCAACATCCGGACGATCGCGCATAAAACATGAATAGGGATAGATAAAAGGATCTTTATGAAAATGAAGATGGTATTCATATGATCTTTGCGTTGCATCGAAGCGAGCATGTGCTTCGGGCTCCACTTCGATCAAGCGCTTCACGGCCACATCAAAGGGCAATAAGGCATTGAGCGAATGAATGAAACGATCAGCTTTTTGTAGAATACCCACGGGGGCTGCATCGAAATGTGCATACAATTGCTTGGCATGAACACCCGTATCTGTACGGCCAGCTCCAGTTGTTTCAATCGGCTCCCGCAACAGGGTTTCAAGCGCTTTATTCAGCACTTCCTGCACGGAAATTGCATTATTCTGAATTTGCCAACCATGATAAGCCTGTCCAAAATAGGCTATTTCTAAAAAAAAACGTCTTTTATCCATTATATGGAACAAAGGTACGTTTTCCAAATGAGCATCATTTCTCTATAGAACGAATTTCCTCATTTTACTCATTATTTAATCCTTACATGACAAAACTGTTTGTTTTGCACTTCCTTTTCACTCAAATCTGCCTGATGGGTAATTTGGTATTCAGCGGCACCGAAGCCACAGTAAACACCTACTATCTTCGCCCTGCGACCACGGTAAGTCCACCGTGAGTCCACGTTGAGTCCACCTTTTTAAGTACATTCAATGCGGGAGCACCATGGTCGCAATATGGTCGCACCCCGAACTTATCCCCTCGTTGTGCATAACACAAAGCTAAAAAGGCTAGAGTAAATCGACCAGATTTTCAAAAGCCATGCCGCGTGAAGCTTTCAATAAAACTGTGGCATCAGTTATCGGTTTTTCGCTGATTGCTTGTTTTGCTTCGGCAGTAGTTTCATAAAACTCTCCACCTTCATACCGATGTGCGGAAAATTCTTTGCCGACAAAAATCTTGCGATCTGCAGGAATAGTTCTTACGTTTTCAACAATTTTTTTATGCTCTTCAAAGGATTCGGCTCCCAATTCAAACATATCACCCAATACAATAGCCTTCTTATCCGCTTCAATAATCCGGATATTATCCAGTGCAGCGGCCATGCTTGTTGCATTGGCATTATAATAATCGCAGATCAGCGTATTGTGGGCCGTTTTCATAATCTGCGAGCGATTGTTGGTAGGTGTGTATCCTTCAATACCTCGATTGATCGCCGCAGAAGAAATGCCAAAATGCAGACCCACTGCAATTGCCGCAAGAAAGTTTTCGGTATTATAAGAGCCTGTTAACTGCGTATCAACTACATAAGATTCGGCCGCCCCTTTCTTTTGCCACTCAATCTGCAAAAGGGGATTTGCTTTAAGAAGCTTTCCAATCACGTCATTATCTTCCGAAAAACCATAAGTAACAATGTTAGCGATCTGGCGAGCGGAAGCCATCTCTTTGAGGTGTGGGTTATCGGCCTGCAAAAATAATACACCTTGATGGTCCTGCAGCCAATCGTATAGCTCACCTTTGGTTTTCTTCACTCCTTCAAAAGATCCAAAACCTTCTAGATGTGCTTTACCAACGTTAGAAATCAAACCATGTGTCGGTTCGGCAATCCCACACAAAAAAGCAATTTCTTCCAGATGGTTTGCCCCCATTTCGATGATTGCCAGCTCAATGGAATCATCTATTGCCAATAATGTTAAGGGAACACCAATATGATTATTCAAATTTCCTTTCGTCGCGTATGCTTTATATTTCTGTGAAACAACGGCATACAGCAATTCCTTCGTAGTCGTTTTTCCATTTGTACCTGTCACACCAATAATTGGTATGTGCAACTGATGTCTGTGATAATTTGCGAGTTGCTGTAGTGCTTTTAAAACATCATCAACAAGAATATACGCATCTCCTTTTCGGTAGGTCTCTTCATCAATAACAACATATTTAGCGCCCATTTCAAGCGCTTTCTCGGCGAAAGCATTTCCATTGAAATTAGCACCTTTTAAGGCGAAAAAAATACTATCCTTTTCTATTTTACGTGTATCCGTTGTGATATTCGGATACTGTTTATAAATCTGATAGAGTGATTGGATGTCCATGTTGAGAAATTTGTTGAACAAACTTAGAGAAATTGCTTTTTATATGCAATACAATTGAACTCCATATAGACAATTTAGCCCCTTAATCGTTCTGAACATCCTTTTGTGGCTATACAAGCTCAATCAAAGATATCCAAAACACGCAATATTTCAAGATACAAGTGCACGCTTCATGCCATGGTAGCATGCAAGAATTGTCTTTTCAATCGGTTCACGCAAACGTGACCGATAACGTTTGCGCATTTATTTTGGTGGATTTCCTTTAAGGAAGGCTTTAATATTGGTAATTTCATTGACCAATTAAACAATTTGGAATGCGAACGATCATACTTTCCTTTTTTTTAATTCCTTTTTTTCTTTTTGCTACGGAAGTAAAGAGCTATGATTTTGTCGTGGCCAAAGATGGTACGGGAAATTTCACGACAATTCAAGATGCCATTCATGCTGTCCCAGATTTTCGAAAAAAGGAAACGAAAATATATATCAAAAACGGGACATATCGCGAAAAAATCATCCTCCCGGGGAGCAAGCAGTTTGTTACATTAGTCGGTGAAGATAAATTTAAAACGATTATCAGTTATGACGATTATGCGCAAAAGAAAAATCGTTTTGGTGAGGAAATGGGTACTTCTGGCTCAGCAAGTTTTTATTGCTATGGGGACGATTTTACGGCCATAAACCTTTCTTTCGAAAATGGATCCGGCCCGGTGGGCCAGGCAGTGGCGGCATGGATCTCCGGAGACCGTAATTTGTTTCTCAATTGTCGCTTCTTAGGATTTCAAGACACCTTATACACTTTCGGGAAGGGAACAAGACAGCTTTATTACCAATGCTATATCGAAGGTACTGTAGATTTTATCTTTGGCGGGTCCACGGCCTGGTTTGAAAATTGTGAACTGCACTGCAAAAACAAGGGCTATATTACCGCAGCATCTACGCCCGAACAGGTAGATTTTGGCTATATCTTTAACAACTGCAACATCACGGGAAATAAAGACACAAAGACGTTCTACCTTGGACGCCCTTGGCGACCTTATGCCAAAGTAATTTTCATGCATTGTAATCTTCCCCAATTTATTGACGATAAAGGTTGGCACAACTGGGGCAAAGAGTCAAATGAGAAAACAGCTTATTTCGCAGAATATAAAAACAAAGGCGCAGGCTCAGTGTCACAAAATCGTGTCAAATGGAGTCGCCTATTAACAGATCGAGAGGCCGATAGCCTTAATTTTCAACGTGTATTCAAGGATTGGGTACCAACGCTTACATTTGATCGATAAGTCATGACCGGTAACGATTGCATAAGTTTTTCATCCAAGTTAGGGACAAAGAATGTACAATTGCTTTTACAAATAACCATTTTTAAACCAAAATGTAAAAAATGAATTCGTTTAAAAAGCACTATTCACGTACATTGAAATCCGCTCTTGCATTGCTTCTCGTGCTACCACAGCTGTGTATAGCCCAAGAGCCTGCCCGTCCTATCGTACAACAGGTCGAATTTAAGAAAGACACGTTAAATATCGGCAATTATGGCGCGAAAGGTGACGGTCAATTTCTTAATACGGCTTCAATCAATCAAACTATCCGTAGATGTAGCGAAACTGGTGGCGGTGTTGTACTAATCCCCGCTGGAATTTGGTTGACAGGACCTATTGAAATGCAGAGCAATGTAAACCTGCACCTCAAACGAGATGCCGTACTGCTTTTCACCAAGGACTTCGATCAATATAAGCTTGTTGAATCTAATTGGGAAGGTGAGCCGGCCTGGCGCAATCAAAATCCGATATCGGGCAAGAACCTATATAATATCGCAATTACGGGCGATGGCATTATTGATGGCAATGGAGATGCCTGGAGGATGGTTAAAAAGAACAAACTAACCGCATCGCAATGGAAAAATCTCGTTGCATCGGGTGGCACTGTCGACACCACCAATGAGATCTGGTACCCCTCCGCAAGTTCGCTGAAAGGTTCGCAAGAAAAGAAAGCTGGGGTTATTCGTCCCGGCACAACAATCGATGATTTCAAAGATGTCAAGGATTTTTTAAGACCCAATCTTTTGGTATTCACAGACTGTAAAAAAGTATTGTTAGAAGGAGTAATGATACAAAACTCACCGGCATGGAATATACACCCTTTACTATGTGAAGACCTAACCTTACGCAAGCTCTCGGTTCGTAACCCCTGGTATGGCCAAAATGGCGATGGTGTAGATGTGGAGTCTTGCAAAAATGTCCTCATAGAAGACTGTACATTTGATGTTGGCGATGACGGCATATGCATTAAGTCTGGACGTGATAAAGCTGGGCGTGACCGTGGCAGGCCAACCGAAAATGTAATTATCCGCAATAACGTTGTGTATCATGCACATGGCGGATTTGTAATCGGAAGCGAGATGAGTGGTGGTGCCCGTAATATTTGGGTGGAAGATTGCTCGTTTATTGGGACTGATATCGGACTTCGCTTCAAAACGACAAGAGGTCGTGGAGGAGTTGTAGAAAACATCTTCATCAACAATATCAATATGGTTGATATCCCAGGCGAAGCGATTCTATTTGACATGTATTATGCGGCTGTAGATCCGGTTCCATTGGCAGGAGAAAAGAGGTCTGCTGTAAAAACAGTCACGCTTCCGGTTACAGAAGAAACACCGCAATTCAAAAACTTTTATATCAAAAATATCGCAGCGAAAGGAGCATCAAAAGGAATTTTCTTACGCGGTCTCCCCGAAATGCATATTCAGCAGATCTGGATAGAAAATGCAACCTTGGAGGCCAATAAAGGCATAGAAATCATTGAAGCTTCTCAGGTCAATCTGAAAAATATCACTTTAAAAACGACAGAAAATAATCCGTTGATCGCCATAAGTAATAGCACTGCGATAAATCTAGATCATATCCAAGCATTAGAAGCTCCTGAACTATATATCGAGGTCGCGGGTGAGAAAAGCAGTAATATCCATCTTTCGAAATCCAACACAAGAACTGCCAAGACTGTCAGTCAGTTTACAGCCGGAAGTACGGACAAATCCTTAACAATCAAAAATTAGGCCCCTGATGAGAAAGTTATTTTTAATTCTTTTAAACCTTACAGCACTTGTTCCATTTTCAGGGTTTGGCCAACAAAAGCCTTTTTCCGAACAAATGGCCAACACTGTACTTGAACAGCTCTATCCGGATTCATTATTCAACAGGACCGACAAATTTCCAAAATGGTCATACGATATGGGGGTTATTTTTGAAGGCCTGACAGATGTATGGCGCAATACTGCAGATGCCGATTATTTTAACTATATGCAATCGCGCATGGATGCCTACCTCAGCATTCCGGATTCAATTAAGAACTATCATGCGCAGGATTTTAATATTGACAATATTAAAAATGGTACCACCCTATTAACACTTTACAAAGTAACCGGTAAAGAAAAATATCTGAAGGCCTGCCACCAATTATATGCACAGCTTCAAAAGCATCCGCGCACACATGAAGGTGGATTTTGGCATAAGAAAATTTATCCTTACCAAATGTGGCTAGATGGCTTATATATGGGCCAGCCTTTCTATGCGGAATACGCTAGCCTGATGAATATTCCTACCGCCTTTGACGATATCGCCAACCAGTTTAGCTACATGGAAAAAAATGCCCGTGACGCGAAAACAGGCCTGCTGTATCATGGCTGGGATGAATCAAAAAAGGAACGCTGGTCGGACCCCAAAACAGGCCTATCGCCACACTTTTGGGCTAGGGGTATGGGTTGGTATGTCATGGCGCTTGTTGATGTATTGGACTATTTCCCAGCGGAGCATCCTCGTAGACAAGAACTCATTGCAATCTTAAACAGAACGTTATCGGCAGTCGTCAAGTACCAAGATGGCAAAACCGGCGTTTGGTATGACATTGTGGACCTGGGTACAAGAAAAGGAAATTACCTGGAATCTTCGGCCTCCAGTATGTTTGTATTTGCATTGGCAAAATCATTACGCAAAGGTTATATCCCGGCTTCATTTCAGCAAAATCTGGATCGGGGCTACCAAGGGCTTGTAAAAGAATTCATCACCCCTGCTGGAGAAAACCGTGTCAATCTCACAAAGACTGTCCAAGTTTCCGGTCTAGGCGGAAAACAATATCGCGATGGTAGTTTCGAATATTACATGAGTGAACCCGTTATTACCAATGATCCCAAGGGAGTCGGTGCTTTTATCCTAGCGGCGTCCGAAGTTGAATTTGGAAAGGAACAAAAAGGAAAAAAAAGACGCACGGTTACATTGGACAATTATTTCAATAACGAATATAAAAAGACTGCATCGGGGGAAATTAAACCCTACCACTATCTTTGGGATGGTGACGACAACAACGGATTTTCCCTATTGGGTAGGGTATTTGAAAAAAATGGCGGTCAATTAAACACATTACGGACAGCACCTACAGTACAGAATCTCTCAAAATCCAACGTCTACATCATCGTAGACCCCGACACGGAGAAAGAAACTGAGCATCCGCATTTTATGAATGAAACCGACGCCCAACAAATTACGCAATGGGTTAAACAGGGCGGAGTACTCGTTCTTTTATTAAATGATAGCGGTAACTGCGAAATCAGCAAATTCAATACCCTCGCACGAAAATTTGGCATCACATTCCATGAGGATAGTCGCAACCGGGTGAAAGGAAATGACTTTCAGACGGGCGCAATTGCTATTCCAAAAGGTAATGCCGTATTTCCGAATACGGCCCAAATATATATCAAGGAAATCTCAACATTACAGGTAAACGCTCCCGCCCAAGCATTGATTCAAGATCATGGGGATACCATCATTGCTACGGCAAAATATGGAAAAGGTACTGTATTTGCCATTGGAGATCCTTGGTTATATAATGAATATACCGATGGAAGAAAGCTCCCTAAGGAATATGAAAACTTTACTGCAGCGAATGATTTAGTGCAATGGTTATTCAAACAGATCAACAACTAGAGACCATGAGAAAGACAATTATGCTGAGTTTCATCGCGGTATCAGTGTTTCATCATTACTGTATTGGACAGACCGTGCCCACCAAAGATTCATTGGCCGAAAAGATGCTTCAGTACCAGCTATCAAATGGAGCATGGCCCAAGCAGTTGTTCGACAAAAGTGTGGTCGATTACAGACTTCCATTAACAAAAGAGCTCTTGCAAAAGGTCAAGAAAACAGCTATTGATCATGCCACACTCGACAACAGTGCAACAACCCGGGAAATAACTGGATTGGTCAAGGCTTTTAAGCTTACTCAGAATAAGGCTTATTTGACTGCCGCAGAAAAAGGTATTGCCTATATTTTATCGGCTCAATATGAGAATGGCGGATTTCCACAGTACTACCCAAATAAATCACTCTATAGAGCTGAGATAACCTACAACGATAATGCAATGATCAATGCATTACTGGTGCTTTACAAAGTCGCCAATAAGCAAGACGGATTTGAGGCTATCAATCCCATATTTGTGTCAAAAGCACAAAAAGCGGTAGAAAAGGGCATAGCCTGTATCCTGAAAACACAGGTCATGCAAGACGGAAAAAGGAGTATCTGGGCTGCGCAATACGATCAGAACACGTTAAAGCCCGCTCAGGCAAGAAAGTTTGAACCTGCCGCATTAAGCACAAGTGAATCTGTTGCCATCGTCCGCTTTCTCATGCTGCAGCCTGCAACGGCTGAAATTAAGCAAGCCATCGAAGATGCAGTACACTGGTTTGAGCAACATGATATCGAAGGTTACCGCTTCGACCGTGTACAAGATAAGCTGACTGGAAAATATCAACGGCGGCTTGTCGCCGATGGGACTTCCACGATTTGGGCGCGATTTTATAATCTCGAAGACAACCGTCCTTTGTTTGGAGATCGGGACGACACAATCAAATACAACTTTGAGGAGGTTTCAGAGGAGCGTAGAAATGGCTATGCCTGGTTCGGCAACTGGCCGGAAAAGCTGATCCAAAAGGAGTATCCAAAGTGGAAAAAACAATACAAAATTCAATAATAAAACGAGCAGATGTTACTGACACAACATACTATACAAACGATGAGCACTGACCTGGTGAATAAACCGACGGCAGCGTCCTTCGCATATCCAGAAAAGATTCTTCAATTTGGCACCGGTGTATTACTCAGAGGCCTCCCGGATTATTTTGTCCATAAAGCAAATCAACAAAACCTGTTTTGCGGCAGAATACTGGTTGTAAAGTCAACAAGCTCGGGAGGTGCTGATGCCTTCGAACAACAGGACAACCTATACACATTATCCATTAAAGGTATAGAAGACGGTGAAGAGATTTCACAATATGAAATCAATAATTCGATTTCCCGTGTATTGGCGGCCAACCAACATTGGTCAGAAATATTAAAAAGCGCCGAAAATCCGGATCTTGAAATTGTCTTCTCCAACACCACCGAAGTCGGCATTGTTATGAGTGAAGACCGCATCAGTGACGCACCACCGGCTTCTTTCCCGGGTAAACTTTTGGCTATTCTCTATCGGAGATTTGTTTACTTCAATGCGGATAAAAACAAGGGCTTAACCGTCGTCCCTAGCGAATTGATTACCGACAATGGAACTAAACTGAAATCAATCATCACAGCCTTGGCTAAGCTGAATGAGCTTCCAGAAGAGTTTATGGACTGGCTTGATACCGCCAATGATTTTTGTAACACGCTAGTCGATCGTATCGTTCCCGGAGCATTGCCGCTAGCGGAATACACGAAAACCTGCGCTTTACTGGGCTACGAAGATCAATTGATGATTATGGCCGAACCCTTTCGCTTATGGGCGATAGAAGCGACTTCTGAACGTATACAACAACGCCTGTCCTTTGCATTGGCAGATCCGAATGTCATGTTGGTTCCATCAATTGAAAAGTACAAGGAAATCAAACTAAGGCTGCTCAATGGAACGCATACTTTAAGTTGTGCCCTTGCCCTTCTTGCGGGCTTCGAAACTGTAAAGGAGGCCATGCAAAATGCTGCATTCAATCAATTTATACGTCTTCTAATGCAGGATGAAATTGGTCCCGCCATTTTAAGCGACACTATTTCAGTCGCGGACATCAACGATTTTTCATCCAAAGTCATCGATCGCTTTGCCAATCCGCATCTGGAACATAAATGGGAATCCATTGCTTTAAATTATAGCTCAAAAATGGCAATGCGCAATATTCCCTTGCTAAAAAAATGGTATACAACACACCACGAAGCTCCACAACTCTTCGCACTTGGATTTGCGGCTTATCTCTATCTACTAAAATCCACGCTGAACGGTGCTCAGTATGAGCAATTGATTAATGGACGAACAGTTGTGCTTCAGGATGAGTCTGCACCAATATTACATACCGCTTGGTGCAATCCAGATACACTCGTCCATACCGTGCTTTCAGCTACGGATTTATGGGGAACCAATTTAACGGAGTTCCCTCATTTTGAAGAAACAGTCAACCAAAAATTGCAACAGATCATTGAAAAAGGGGCATTAAAGGCACTCGAAATTTCATCAGTTCTTGACAATAAAAAAGTATAAATAGCGCTACAGATGAAAAACAACGTATTAAAGATACATCCCAAAGACAATGTTTTAGTCGCCTTACAAGATCTCAAAAAAGGTGATGCAATTTCTTTTGAGGGTATACAATATATTCTACAGGAAGATATTCCGGCCAAGCATAAATTTTTTATGCAGGATATGCACTTTGGTGACGAAATCTATATGTATGGGGTTCTCGTGGGAAAAGCACAATTTGATATCCCACAGGGAAGCATCATGAATACCGACAACACCAAACATGCAGCTGAACCTTACCATTTTCGGCCTTCACATTATCACTGGGAAAAGCCTGACGTTTCAAAGTTTGAAGGAAGAACTTTCAATGGTTACCTCCGTCCGGACGGTCGTGTTGGCACCGCGAATTACTGGTTATTTATCCCAACCGTTTTTTGCGAAAACCGAAATCTTGATGTTATCAAAGAGGCATTATACAATGAGCTTGGTTATTCAGTCACTGGAAAATACAAGAACTTCACCCATCAGCTGTTAAAAGCTTATGAAAAGGGTGAAACACTAGACCTGTCCTCACTCGGGCAACTAAACACAATTACGGAGCAATCGGATCGTGTATTCAGAAACGTAGATGGGATCAAATTTTTAAACCATCAGGGGGGCTGTGGTGGAATCCGACAAGATGCTGCCATCTTGAGTAAGTTACTTGCCGCTTATGCCGACCATCCAAATGTCGCCGGTATTACGGTATTGAGTCTGGGCTGCCAAAATTTGCAGCTGAACGATCTCGTCAACGACATTAAGCTGCGTAATCCAGGATTTGACAAACCATTGTACTTATTTGAACAGCAACAATCAAAAAGTGAGGAGCAACTGCTGAAAGAGGCGATACTACAGACTTTTGTGGGGCTGACAGAAATTAATAAACTTGGAAGACAGCCGGTACCATTGAGCAAATTAACCTTGGGTGTAAAATGCGGTGGTAGTGATGGATTCAGTGGTATTTCGGCCAATCCGGCTGTTGGTTATACGGCCGATCTTCTGGTTGCCCTTGGTGGAAAAGTACTGTTGGCTGAATTTCCAGAATTATGTGGTGCCGAGCAAAACTTAATAGACCGCACCATCGATCCGAAGGCTGCCAATAAATTCATTGACCTGATGACCGCCTATAGCAATGCTGCCGAGGCTGTTGGTTCGGGTTTTTATATGAATCCATCTCCAGGCAATATTCGTGATGGACTTATCACTGATGCGATAAAAAGCAATGGTGCCGCGAAAAAGGGAGGAACCTCCCCTGTTGTTGATGTTTTGGACTACACCGAGGAAGCAACAAAGCCCGGTCTTAATTTGGTCTGTACCCCCGGAAATGATGTGGAAGCGACCACAGGGAAAGCTGCTGCAGGCGCAACACTTATCTTATTCACAACGGGTTTAGGTACGCCTACAGGCAACCCTATTTGCCCAGTTATCAAAGTAGCAACGAATAATGTCCTAGCAACCAGAATGGCCGACATTATCGATATCAATACCGGCCCTATTATAGACGGTGAGAAATCGATTCAAACCATGGCCGAAGACATTTTAGAATATTGTATCAAAGCAGCTAGTGGTGAAATAACACCTAAGGCTGTCCAATTAAACCAAGACGATTTCATACCTTGGAAAAGAGGTGTGAGTTTATAAAAATAGAATATTGTATGAAAGCTTTTTTAGACGACAACTTTTTATTAAACACAAAAACAGCAGAACAGCTGTATCACAGCTATTCAAAGCATTTGCCGATCATTGATTATCATAATCACTTGATTCCCGAACAAATCGCTAATAATGTAAAATTCGACAATATTAGTCAGGTCTGGTTACATGGCGATCATTACAAATGGCGGGCCATGCGGGCCAATGGTGTCAATGAGCGTTATATTACAGGTGATGCTTCCGATGAGGAAAAATTTATCAAGTGGGCAGAAACTGTTCCTTATACATTGCGCAACCCATTACACCATTGGACACACCTTGAACTGCAACGCTATTTTGGCATCACAGATTTGTTGTCACCAAAGACGGCTGCCAGGATATATGCCGATACAGGCGCTTTGTTACAACAAGACAGCCATTCCGTTCGCGGCTTACTGAAAATGATGAAGGTTGAAGTGGTTTGTACCACTGACGATCCTATCGATAGCCTCGAGTTTCACCAACAATTTGCAAAAGAAAAGGAGTCGTTCAAGATGCTTCCGGCTTTTCGTCCGGATAAAGCAATGAACTCGGATGATATCATTGCACTGAATCAATATATCGATAAATTGGAAGCGGTCAGCGACATGCAGATCAGTAGCTTCGGTGATTACTTAAATGCGCTAAAAACAAGACATGATTTCTTTGCTGTCAACGGATGTAAAGTATCAGATCACGGCTTGGAACAAATTTATGCAGAAGATTATACTGAACAGGAAATCGTGACGATCTTTGATAAGATCCGTACAAAAAAGGAAATCTCTCCGACCGAAAATCTGAAATTCAAATCTGCGATGTTGATTTATTTTGCAGAATGGGACCATGAAAAGGGCTGGGTTCAGCAGTACCACCTAGGAGCTTTACGCAACAATAATGCCCGTATGCATCGTTTGATCGGACCTGATACTGGTTGGGATTCGATCGGAGATTTTAGTCAGGCACGTGCATTGTCAAAATTTTTGAATAAATTAGACAATCAAGATAAGCTAACCAAGACCATCTTGTATAATCTCAATCCTGCCGACAATGAACTTATTGCAACCATGATCGGGAATTTCAACGATGGATCAATTAAGGGAAAAATCCAGTTTGGCTCGGCTTGGTGGTTTCTGGACCAAAAAGACGGCATGACAAAACAAATCAACACACTGTCAAATATGGGTTTATTGAGCCGTCTCGTTGGTATGTTGACAGATTCTAGAAGCTTCCTTTCATTTCCAAGGCATGAATATTTCAGAAGATTGTTGTGCGACATCTTCGGACAGGACATTGAAAAGGGAGAGATACCACATGATATCGAATGGGTAGGGAAAATCATAACAGATATCAGCTATAATAACGCAAAAGAATATTTTGAATTTTAATGAACATGCAGGGTAAAGTTTTAAGCTTTGGAGAATTGTTGTTGCGGATCTGTCCCGACATCGAACAAGATTGGATTGAACAACACCAGTTGCCTTTTTACGTCGGCGGGGCCGAGCTGAATGTAGCCACAGCCTTGGCGTTGTGGAATGTACCATCATCCTACTTATCTGCAATTCCTCAAAATGCCATCTGTGAAGGTATTGATAGCTACCTGAAACGCAGAAATATAGACACATCAGCGATGCAATGGACTGGCGAACGATTAGGTATTTACTATCTCCCAAAAGGAAAAGATCTAAAAAATGCGGGGGTCATTTATGATCGCGCAAACTCATCGTTTGCAAACCTCAAAGTGGGCAGTATTGATTGGGAAGAGATTTTTGCCGATGTCAAATGGTTTCATTTTTCAGCCATCTGTCCTGCAATTAGTCAAGATATTGCTGACCTATGCCTGGAAGCTGTTAAAAAAGCACAAGAGAAGGCAATCTTTGTATCATTGGACCTTAATTACCGCGCTAAACTGTGGAAATATGGAAAGACACCAAAAGAGATTATGCCCGAAATTGCCAAGTATTGTAATTTAATCATGGGAAATATCTGGGCTGCACACCAAATGCTCGGCACACAGCTAGATGATAAGTTCCTAACTTCTTCTTCCGGGTATCAGGAAGAAGATTTACTGGCACAGGCAGATCGTACAAGTAAAGAGATCATTTCCGTGAATCCGATTTGTCAATATGTGGCCAACACCTTTCGTTTTGACTATCAAAGCAAAGGGATCAAGTATTATACCACACTATTTGACAAAGACAGCCTGATTAAATCAACGGAATATACAGCCGAAGAAATTTTGGATAAGGTAGGTAGTGGAGATTGCTTTATGGCAGGGCTGATTTATGGCTTATACTCCAACCTTTCTCCGCAGGAGACCTTAGCGTTTGCAACACTTGCCGCATTCGATAAACTATTCATCGCGAGCGATGCTACAACAAGTACAGTGGAAGACATAAAAAATAGAATGATAGCATGAATTTGAAAGAGATTGTATTAGAGAAAATTATAGCGCAAGGGACACTTCCTTTGTTTTTCCACCACGATAAAGCCGAAAGTATCGCGATTCTGCGAACCCTATATCAGGCAGGTATACGTGTTTTTGAATTTACAAATCGAGGCCCCGAAGCATTGGCTGTTTTTGAAAGTTTAGTTGCTGCAAGAAACCTCGACATGCCTGACCTTTATTTAGGTATTGGCACCATCAAGTCAGTTGACGAAGCCCAACAATTTCTACAGATTGGAGCAGATTTTATTGTTTCTCCTATTGTAAATCCGCTAGTCGGTTCCCTTGTACATGAACAGCATAAGCTATGGATTCCGGGCTGTATGACCCCCACAGAAATCTATACCGCACAACAGCAAGAGGCCGCACTTATCAAATTGTTTCCTGCAAATATACTAGGCCCTGCCTTTATGTCGTCGATACGCGAGCTCTTTAAAGGGCAGAAATTTATGCCGACGGGGGGCGTAGAAATCGAAATGGAGAATTTAAAGGCATGGTTCAAATCGGGGGTTTGCGCAGTAGGCATGGGCAGTAAGTTAATTGACCCTAAAAACACCGTCAATTTATTCGAAAACACTAAAAAAGCACTTGACTTTGTCTCAAAGGCACGGTAAAGGTCTTTATATCGTGAGTTCAGAAAGATCATACTGAAGAACACTTAATTGACAACAGGCAACAGACACGTATACTAAAAAATAAACTATTAAACCCATTATGATTAACACGGAGAAAAAGGGTAATTACCGTTGGGTGATATGCTCGCTACTATTTTTTGCTACCACAATCAATTACCTGGATCGACAGGTGCTGTCCTTAACCTGGAAAGACTTTATTAGTCCTGAATTTCATTGGACAAATACAGACTATGGCAACATCACCGCATTATTTTCGATCTTTTATGCCATCAGTATGCTTTTTGCAGGTCGCTTTGTGGATTGGATGGATACAAAAAAAGGCTTTTTGTGGGCGATCGGAATCTGGTCTATTGGCGCGATATTACATGCATTCTGTGGTATAGCCACTTCAGGTATCGTCGCCGGTGAATGGTTCGTCGGTTTCGAAGGCGCAAAAGAGGCAATTTCTCATGTTAACAATGTGGGTTTAGTAATGAGTGTGAGTGTCAATCTATTTATTTTTGCCCGCTTTGTTCTCGCTGTCGGCGAGGCTGGTAACTTTCCAGCCGCGATTAAAGCTACAGCAGAGTATTTTCCCAAAAAAGACCGGGCGCTGTCTACGAGTATTTTCAATTCAGGGGCAACCATAGGAGCATTGGCAGCACCCTTAACCATCCCTGTCATCGCAGCACATTGGGGTTGGGAAATGTCTTTCATCATTATAGGCGCCCTTGGATTTGTCTGGATGGGTTTTTGGATTTTTCTTTATAAGAAGCCACATGAAAACCCGAAAGTAAATGCCGCTGAATTGGCTTACATTCATCAAGATGATCATGAAACAGAACAAACCGGAGTAACCAAACAACCGCGAACTACCATATCGGAATGTTTAAAATACAAGCAAACGTGGGCTTTCGTCTTTGGTAAATTCATGACTGATGGTGTTTGGTGGTTCTTCTTATTTTGGATGCCGGCCTATCTCTCTGCTGTATACGATATCAAATCATCAGATACCGAAGGGCAATTGGCTATCTTCGTTTTATATGCCATTACCATGTTGTCTATTTATGGCGGGTGGCTACCAACCTATTTTGTTGACAAAAAAGGAATGAATGCTTATGAGGGCCGCATGAAAGCCATGTTGTTATTTGCTTTTGTACCCTTGGTTGTACTTTTCGCCCAACCCCTAGGTCATATTTCCTATTGGATACCTGTCATTTTGATCGGTTTTGCCGGAGCTGCACACCAATCTTGGTCTGCTAATATTTTTTCGACTATCGGTGATTCTTTTCCTAAACGTGCCATTGCGACTGTTACTGGAATTGGGGGACTCGCTGGGGGTGTAGGAGCCTTTATCATCAACAAAACGTCTGGATGGTTATTTGATTATGCAAAAGAAACTCAGCTAGTCTTTATGGGCTTTAAAGGAGAAGAGGCAGGATACTTCATTATCTTTTCTTTCTGCGCCATAGCATATTTAATTGCATGGCTTGTAATGAAAACACTAGTACCTAAACTTATTTTAATAAAAAATTAACATATATTGCAAAATTTGTATTATATTAGCAATATCTTTATAAATATCAATCTAAACCATTTTTAAAAACAATGAGCTTAAACTTAGAAAGTATTTTCTATGAGGAGAAAGACATTCCCGCAGAATTTACACTAGACGAACAGGTCGATCAAAGAGAGTTCCTTTCCAATGGAGAAATGATTTCTTGGACGGGTCAAGTAAACGAGGTTTTTTCACCAATCTGTGTGAAGACTAAGGATGGCTTGAAACGTAAGCGCATCGGTAGTTTCCCTGTTTGTACTGAAAAAGAGTCCATGGAAGCCTTGGAAGCTGCTGTAAAAGCATACGACAATGGCCGTGGAGAATGGCCGACAATGAGCGTTGCCGATCGTATTACTTGTGTTGAAAATTTCACACAGAAGATGATTGCCAAAAAGGACATTGTTGTCAAGCTTATTATGTGGGAAATTGGCAAATCCTATGCAGACTCGGTAAAAGAGTTTGATCGTACTGTAGAATACATCTATGCAACGATCGATGCATTGAAAGATATAGACCGCGATTCTTCACGTTTTCAGATCGAGCAAGGTATCGTCGCCCAGATCAGAAGATCTCCATTAGGCGTCGTTCTTTGTATGGGTCCATTCAACTATCCATTGAATGAGACATTCACGACATTGATTCCGGCATTGATCATGGGAAATACCATGTTATTCAAACCACCTAAACATGGTACTTTATTGCATTATCCTTTATTAGAAGCTTTTAGGACCAGCTTCCCTAAGGGTGTTGTCAATACAATCTATGGTCGTGGCAATAAGATTGTTCCTAGCCTAATGCAATCGGGAAAGATCAATGTCTTGACGTTAATTGGTTCAAGCCGCGTTGCTGATGAACTTAAAAAATTGCATCCAAAAGTGAATCGTCTTCGCGCTATTCTTGGCTTGGACGCAAAAAATGCAGCAATTATAACAAAAGACGCAGATTTGAACCTCGCAGTTTCTGAAACTGTATTGGGATCACTTTCTTTCAATGGTCAACGTTGTACAGCATTAAAAATTATCTATGTACACCGCAGCTTGGCACAAGAGTTCCTGAAACGCCTCTCTGCCGAAGTCGCCAAATTGAAATATGGAATGCCTTGGGAAAAAGGGGTGTCTTTGACGCCACTTCCAGAAGTCAATAAACCAGCTTATTTAACTGAATGCATTGAAGATGCAAAAGCATATGGTGCAAAAGTCGTCAATGAGAATGGTGGTCAAGTTGCAGAATCGTTCTTCTATCCGGCAATTGTTTACCCTGTCAATTCACAGATGAAACTTTATAGAGAGGAACAATTTGGTCCAGTTATCCCTGTTGTTCCTTTTGACGACCTTGAAGAACCTATCGAGTACTTAATCGGATCTTCGCACGGACAACAAGTAAGTATTTTTAGTAATAATGCAGCGGTTGTTTCATCACTTATTGATCCACTGGTCAATCAAGTGAGCCGCGTAAACATCAATTGTCAATGCCAACGCGGCCCAGATACTTTCCCTTTCACAGGTAGAAAGGACAGTGCTGAAGGAACCTTGTCAGTAGTTGATGCTTTACGGTCATTCTCTATACGTTCTCTAGTGGCTACAAAATTCACAGAGGAAAACAAGAAATTGTTAAATGAAATCGTGAGTGAAAATGAATCAAATTTCTTAAGTACGAAATATATTTTCTAGTATACGGCTGATATCAAAAAGCGACATCGAAATAATCGATGTCGCTTTTTTTCTGAAAGTGTCTGATTGTATTGGCTAGAAAGAACCTTCAGTTCGCTTTCATTGCGGTTGGTATCGGCGAAATCATGAAGGCTTTCTATGAAAATCCCTTCCCCAGTCAATCAAATTGATTTGAGTTTACAATTCTTTCTGATTTTATACCGTCTTAAAGTTACTTCAGCACCAGATTATTCTGAATAGTTAACTGCAACTCGCGAATGCCCTCGGCAACAAGCTTTGCCACTTCACTTGCCCCGAAAGTATTCAGATGTGTATCATCTTTCTTTCCCTGCGGATAGTTCCGATCTCCGCTTTCTACATGCAAAAACAATTTTTTACTTCCTTCGTCGCCATAAGACTGTACAAGTTTTGTCGTCTTATCCTCCATATCAATATAAGCTGTTTGCGTATCTGCAGCCACCTTACGGATAATAGCCGGATATTCGCCATGTGTTTTAATGAGCAGGCCATTTTCAAATTTACGTCGTGCGATAGGTGTCAAAAGAATCGGAATTCCTCCCTTTTCTCGCGTTTGCTTGATATAAAAGATCAAATTCTGCTCAAACTCTTCCAAAGAAGTGCCTACATTGGGCTTATCGACTTTTTCGTCATTATGTCCAAACTGGATGAAAACATAATCTCCGCGACGGAGGTTTTCAAAAATAGGTTCCCAATGATTAACAATGCTCCCGTCTTTGCCTATATCTTGTTTAAAGGATTTGGTACTCCGCCCATTTAATGCGCGATTATCGACCTTCACCTGCTGGTCAAACAGCTTAGCAAAAGCCATTCCCCAACCAGTTTCTGGAAAGGTGCGTTTGTCCTTATTTGCAGCTGTTGAATCGCCAATTATATAAATTGTGAGGGTTTGTTCTTGCTGTAAAGCAAGAAGGAAAATTACCATCACAAAGCCTGAAACAAGTATACTAATTTTTTTCATTGAACTTATAAGAAAGACACACGCCTTCTTAATTAAGCAGAAGGCGTGCGGTAATAACATAAAACATACTATTGACCCCATCTTGGATCACCAATACCATTATCCTTTAATGTTTGGTTTGTTAGTGTAAAGTCTCCTTTGGGGGCATCCTTGAATCCAGGATCCAATAGTGTATAGCCATTAGCACTAACATCATTTTTTACTCCAGAGGCAGAACTGTTATAGAAGTTTACCGCATCAAAGTAATTGTTACTTTTGAGTTCGACCAGATTAGTTGCAGACTGATTAGCGGTCATTGCCAGTGACTTCACAATTAAATTTTTAGCGAATGTAATTTCATTCTTCGCTAAACGCACATAGAAGAAACGTTTAGTAGCATCTTGTATGACATTGTAAAAGGTATTATTATTCACTTTGATGATGCTTGTAATAGCCGGATAAGCTGCGGATCCACCTGCGTCCATCCGGATAAATTCCCGGTTCAAGACAGCATTGGAAACTGTATTATTTGTAAATTCAAAAATCCTCGCAATAGCTTTTCTAAAATCAATAAACTCATTTCCATTACCGACGATATTGTCAAAAATATTATTACTCATGCTTACGCTCTCTACCGAAGCATCGAAACTGCCATAAATAATCCCTTTCGGGTAGTTCATCAGCTTACTATCTTCTAGGCGAATACTTCCGAAAGCACCTGCCTGCAATGTAATGACACAGTTTCCCCCCGACTTATTTTCTCCATCAAGTATAAGATCTTTTAATGATAGTGATGCGCCCTTATCCAAATTAAAATAAGCAGATTTTACAAACGGGCGATCGGCGGGTTTCGCACCTTTGATAGCTATCGCTTTATCGATCAGTACATCAGCAGTGAGCGAATAGGTTCCTGGCATTAATGCGAGTACATCCCCTGCTTTGGCAGTTCCGATTACAGCAACGAGATCATCTGTGGGCTGCACAACAACTGCATCCCCCAAGTCAATCAATGTCGTGAATGTCGCTGATCCGCGGATCTTGTTTCCTTTCAATAGTGTCGCGGTGTAGGTTGTTTCTCCTACCAGACCTGTGACTGTTGCTTCCCCTGCAGCAATCTCTTGCGGTGTCACGGGATGGATAATATTCCCTGGGTTAATCGCGATGGCTGTCGCCTCTTCACCTGCGGTCCAATTTAGCAGAACAGAAGTTGCCTGGATTCCCTCCGGGCTAACAGGTTTCATAATCTGTTCTTCGTTGGTCTTAAAGGTAATGGTACTCCATTTGGAATCAGCCACCTCAGTTCCTACAGCCTTGATACGGGCAGAATAGTTTGTTGCTCCATCCAATCCAATAATCGTATAGGGAATCTGATCATTTGTGATCTCTTCAATTATCCTGACAGGACTCCCTTCAAAATTGAGTTCGCCATTAGCAAACAGTTCTATTGTATAACCTTTCGCTTCGGCATTTTTCTTCCAGGTCAATTGAACTCCTGTTTGATTAACGATTCGTGCGCTCACTCCTGTAGGAGAAAAATAACGGTCTGTCGTCAGTTCTGTTAGTTCTTTTACACGATCATCAGAACAGCTTATATTTGCGAATATAAGCCCAAGACCGAGATATAGCAATATATTGATTCTTTTCATTCTTATGCTTATTTTCTATTGAAAACTAAAACCATTATTATTCAACTTACCGTTGCTATTATCCAAAAAATACTGCCAAATAGGCCAAAATTGCTGTGTATTGGGATCGCGGAGGTATAAAGCATCCCAGAAGGTTGCCTGATCACTACTTGCTGCCATCGTCCATTTTTTTGAGGAAGTATATCCTGCCGCAGCGCCCACTGCATCTGTGTCGCCAAAATTTAAGCCATATATTTCCACTTTTTCACCATCAGCTGCTGTCTTGTAGTAGATATTGGCAGGCAATGCCGCATATTTACCCTGTCTATTCTCCAGCTGCTGTAACTTTTGTTTAGCTTCAGCCAACTTGACCCCTAGAAGATTCCAGCGGATCAAATCACCCTTACGCAACATTTCTCCCGTAAACTCCAATGCACGTTCGTTGACGAGGGCATGAAAGAAAACATCCTTACTTGTGGTGATTTGCTGCATATAAGCCGTTACTTTCTCCGGATTGTTTGGATAAGCCCGTTCACGGATCATTTTAAAATAAGGTGCCGCAGCATTTGGGCCATCCAATTCATTTATTGCCTCTGCTGCCATTAAAAGAACATCAGCATAGCGCATATACATCCAATTCAAACCATCATCATTGGTCGAAGTAACCACCCTCGACATCCACTCATAGCGATATTTCCCAAAATACCACTTACCGAGATTTGTTGGTACCTGTACACCACCCGTCCATTCATACGGGACACAGCTTACGTCACGGCGCACGTCTTCTTTCTCGTATTCGTAAAACATAATGGGATTCGGGCCATTTGTCCCGCCCTTATTTTGGCCAGTATACTTATCTGTTGTGGTATGTTTGACACCGAGGTCAAATATGACACGGCCACGGCCTTCACTAAAAGGGATCTCCCATAGTGATTCTAATCCAGCCTGTCCTTTCTCTTGGCATAGTGTCTTAAAAACTTCTTCAAAACCGAGAAGCTTTGCGGCGCCACTATTGATGATATCCAAACATTCTTTTTTTGCCAGCTCATACATCTTTTTCGACTCCAATTCAGGATCATTACTTTTACGAACCCCATCTGCCCGTTGAGAATAACCTCCGGCAGACAACGCCAAACGAGCACGCAAGCCCTTAGCAAACGCTTTATTGATATGTTCAACATTGGATGTCTTTGCACTTTGGTTCGGCCAAGGCAGATAGTTTTGAGCTTCCTCCAGATCGGCCAGCAACTGCTTGTAAATTACATCACGATCGCTACGCTCGATATAGATTGACGCTGTACTCAATGGTTCGAAGCGAGCTGGTACATCGCCCCATGCTTTAACCAGATCATTATATACCACAGCCCTCAAAGTCAGGATTTCGCCTAGAATATAAGCCATCTCCGGGCGCTGCTCAATATTCCCATAACTACGCAGGCCCCTAATCGCTAAGTTAGCCCGCTCAATACCTTCATAAAATTTAGCCCAGGCATTGTTATCGGTATTCATTTGGGTATTATTCACGTTAGTATTATAATTTGACAATCGTGATTTTTCATCGCCAGGATTCTTCAGACTATTATTGACCTCTGCATCTGTGTTGATACCATAGAAGACCAAATATCTACCCCGATAGGAGTTTGTTTCACCAAAAGATTGAATAATTCCTGCAACAGCCCCTTCCGCGAGATCTTGGTTAGAAAATATAACCGACTCATCCAATGCAGATTTCGACGGTGCTTCCAATATTTTATTACAAGATGATACGGTTCCTGCAAATAATAAAGCCAAGGTTATATGCAATAGTGTTTTTTTCATAAGACTAGAAGTTTAAATTAAGACCTGCTACGAAAGTTCTGCTTTTCGGATAAGCCGAATAATCCACCCCCGGCGTGAGGTTGGTCTTTCTCCGTGTAGATACCTCAGGATCAAAGCCACTATAATTGGTCCAAACCGCGAGATTATATCCGGAAATATATACTCTAAAGTTCCGGATTTTCAACCTATCAGTAAACGCTTTAGGCAGCGTATAACCTATTGTAACAGTTCCCAAGCGCAAAAAGGAGCCATCCTCCACAGCCCAATCGCTGAATACAAATTTACTTGTAAGCGGAGACCAGAGACTCGTATTTTTATTCATATCGGCCAATTGGTTAGGGTCATTACTGATCGTTCCATCGGGCAGTAAGTTCGTCCAACGTTGCCCTTCTTCCATTACCGTGAGCATATTGCGGTTATTATACTTGCTCGTAGATGTATATTCAATCTTATTGGCATTGTAGATATCGTTTCCATAGCTCCAGTTAAATAATGCTGTCATATCAAAGTTATAGATACGTGTATTGATTGAAAATCCACCGGTATGTAGTGGATTTGCATCTCCAATAATCGTCTGATCACTTGCATCGATTTTATGATCATCACCAACTAGATCTTTTAATTTCATTGTTCCCGGTCTTATGGTGCCAACGACAGTAGAGGCATCAGCTACGCCATCTTTTAAAATCCATTTTTTTGATGCTGCATCATAGCCTGTAAAATCAGAAACTTCATATCGCCCGTCACTCACGTAACCATACATTTTTCCAACCCGCCCACCAGTCTCTACAACGTAATCCGTTCCAATTTCCGTTGAAGCCCAACCCGAAGCCATTGGAATCGAGGTCAAGGTTCCCAAAGAATTAACTTTCGTTTGATTGAAACTAATATTGCCACTAAAATTGAGATCAAAGTTCTTCTTATTTATTGCAGACCAGTTTAGTGTAAGCTCTATCCCTTTATTTTGGGTTTCACCTAAATTTCGATATTGATCATCATAACCTGATCCGGCAATTGGGAAAAGAATCAAGAGATCTTTTGTTTTATTTTTATACACATCGACCGTTCCCGATAGCTTTTTCTTGAATAAAGTAAAGTCCAAACCTATATTCTTTGAAATGGTCGTTTCCCATTTCAAATCCGGATTAGACATCGTTTTTGACGTAGCCCAATAATTATTATACCCATTGACCCATTCTGTGTTCTTAACTGAAAATATTGGATATATCTGCTCTAATGGAATATTATTATTTCCCGAGGTACCCAAGCTTGCTCTAAGTTTTAAGTCATCAAGCCAAGATTGCGTCTTGTCCATAAATCGCTCTGATGAGATCCGCCAAGCAGCTGCCATGGATGGGAAATACCCCCAATAATTGTCTGCCGAGAACTTGGAGGAACCATCTGCCCGGAAAGTTGCATTAAATAAATACTTCGAGTCAAAGTCATAATTTACCCGGCCAAAAAATGAAAGTAATTTTTCGTCAGCAAACATGTAATTGTTTATCGTACTCGATGCACCTTGCGGCGTTAATTTTCGGGTATCATCCAGTTTAAAGCTGTTCGGAAAACCGTGTGTCGTATTGGTATTTAATGTTTTTTGTGTAAACAAATATTCCTGGCCAACCAGCACACTTAAACTATGTCCTTTAGGAAGGAAATCTTGAAAGTTATAGTTTAATGTATTTGTGGAGCGTATCCCCTGAGTCGACGTATTCAATGAGATAAGAGCAGGCTTATTTTGATCTAAAGCAGCGGGAATATTACGCACATAATACGTCGTTGGACCATAAAACCGATCATTATAGTTGTGATAATCATCAAAGCCAAATTCTGTCCTGAACCGTAGGTTTTTAACAATATCCCAGCTAAATGCAGCATTTAGGTTATACGTTCTCCTTCGTTGCAATTGATCATTATCGACCAAAGACTCTAACGGATTATACAGATTGAATTCATCATCGGTTTCATCACTATTTGTTAGGCCCCCAACAGGAAAGGGAGGATAAATCATGGCGAATTTTAAACGGGAATCTGATGAAGAGGCTTCATTCTGTTCATTCATGCCTCCACCTGAAATGCGAACATCCGAAAATCGCGCACCCAAATCTATGGAAGTATTCTTTGATGGTTTATGGTTTAGTTTAAAATTGACATTTTGTCTCCGAAAGCCAGACATTTCCATAATCGCTTTATCTCTCACAAAGGAATGAGAAATTGAATATTTCGTCTTATCACTCCCCCCTGACAAATTGAAATTTTGGTTAAAAGTATTACCGGTCCTTCCAAATATAAGCTCTTGCCAATCATTTGAAGGCACGTCTTTATAGAGGTCAATATCTTGAAAATTACCAAAGTATTTGACATAAGTATCCAGTTTATTTTGCAACAATGCCTGTTCGTACTGCCAGGTTACATAATCGTAGGGAGACAATACATCGAGCTTTTTTGCCAAATTTCGAATTCCGCCAAAAGCGCTATAACTAATTGATGTTTTTCCTGACTTTGCACTTTTGGTGGTTACGATAACAACCCCATTTGCTCCCCGAGAGCCATATATGGCTGCCGAAGATGCATCTTTTAACACATCAATGGATTCAATATCTGCTGGCGCGATATCTGATATCGAAGACATCGGAAAACCATCCACGATATATAAAGGCGCATTATCTCCTGTAACGGAGCCTCCGCCACGGACGCGGACCTTCATTTCTGCATCTGGGGATCCTTCTGTAGAAGAAATTTGAATCCCAGCCATTCTTCCCGCAATCGCCTCAAGAGCTGAAGATACTGGAGCTTTAGAAATGGTTTCTGCACCTACCGAAGTTACAGCTCCTGTCAGATCTTTCTTTTTGACCGTCCCGTAACCGATGTTTACAGTTACCTCTTCCAATGCATTAGACTGTTCTTCCAAAACAATGTTAAGTGTCTTCTGATTCTCAAGAACTGTTACTTTTTTTGTCTGAAATCCAACATAGGTAAATTGAAGTTCTTGATTGTTACCGGCTATTTCGATACTAAACTTTCCACTTTTGTCCGTCACAGCAACAATTCTTGTTCCTGGCACCGTTACACTCACACCAACCAATCCTTTTTGATCCGTACCAACGACCGTTCCTTGGACTTTTCGGGCTTGAGCGTGTGCATTTAATGTGAATAACGAAGCGCAAATAGCAGTAGATATTACTAAGGCCTTACTCATATTTTTAGGTTTTTAAATTACAATGATTAAATCACTCTTGCAGGAACTGCATCGAAATTTAACTGGTTATCATACAATCAAGTTTACAAGTTATATTTCACTTGTTCATGCAAGTATCATTAAAAAGTTATGCAAACGTTGCCGGCAACGTTTGCATATGCCCGTGAATTAGGTTTTGTAATTTTTTTTGATTAATATTATAGTCTATTTTGCCAATTATGAAATTCGAAAACTATACAATCAAAGATATTGCTAAAGCGCTCAATTTATCTACTTCTACGATCTCAAGAGCTTTGAGAGATAGTTATGAAATAAGTCCCGAAACAAAAAAGGTTGTATTAGAATACGCGAAAAAAATAAACTATCGTGCCAATCCTATTGCTAGGAGTTTAAAAGAGCGGCGAAGTCACTCAATCGGTATTATCGTTAGCGAAATAGCTAATAATTTCTTCTCCCAAGTCATAAGCGGTGTAGAATCAATTGCCTATGATAAGAACTTTCAGATCATTATTTCACAAACACATGAATCTTCCGAACGGGAACGACTGAATGTCGAATACCTAACTTCTAGGTCTATAGATGGACTACTGATTGCATTGTCTTCAGAAACTGAAGACATCTCCTATCTACATCAATTGAAAGAAAGAGGATTTCCAATAGTCTTTTTTGATCGGATCCCACAGCAGTTCGACACCTACAAAGTTGTCGTAAACAATCAACAAGGAGCCTATGACGCAACTCAGCACCTCATAACACTCGGAAAGAAGAAAATCGCGCACCTAACAAACTCTAAATCACTGTCCATCACGAAAGATCGATTAGTTGGCTATAAAAAGGCCCTTATGGCAAATCACATCGATTTTGACCCCAATTTGGTAAAATATTGTCAACATGGTGGACTACATGTAGAGGAAATTGAGACGGCTGTCGAGGAACTTCTCCGCATTGGTTTCGATGCTATCTTCATTTCCGGCGATAAATTAACCACAGGATATCTTCATGTCATAAAAAAAAGGCCTTTCGGGCCTGCACAAGGTATCGCCATTGCAGGATTCACAAATTCAAACGTTGTGGACCTATTTTCCGCCAAATTGACCGCAATTCGCCAACCTGCATTCGAAATGGGAAAAATTGCCACAGAATTGCTTATTAAGTTAATAGAAGCAAAATATCCCATTACGGAATTTGAAACCCTTGTATTGCCTACTGAATTGGTCAAAAATGACTAATTATAACTTGGTGCATTTCTTAAATAACAACAGCTACACAGAAAAAGATGCTTTCTGATTCATAAGCTATATGAAATACTCCGAATAACTTAAATATATGAAACAGACAATGCCAAAAAACCGTAAGAATATGACATTCCTACGGTTATATATTAGAAAAACAATCGAGTCCTATTGCGCTCTTTCCTTCTCCTCGTTACTTGTATCTTTCTTACGATAGTTATTTTTTAAATTTCCGAATTTATACGAATAGGTCAATCGAACCACACGACGATCTTGGTATTGCCTGATACTGGAGTCAAAATCGCCGAAATTAGTTTTCAGATTCTGATTCCCTGTATTAAACAAGTCGCTCACCGCCAGTTTCAAAGAACTACGTTGATCTTTAAATGTCTTTGTCGCTCCAATTTCCATATCCCATCGGGCCTTCATATCGTATACATTATATTTGAAAGGAGAGAAATATCGCAAATTGACATTAGCCGACAGACTTTTCGCCAACTTTAAATTGTGCATCGATGTAGCCTGCAAAAGAAATGACTTTCTTTTCAGCGGATGACCACTCACCATGCCATCAAAGTTAAAATGGATGCCCGTAATATTGTTATTCATGCTCCAGATCTTGGATACTGTTATCGGTATGTTCAGATTCAGGTAAGCAGTCAAATTCTTTCCTAAATTTTCACGTATAACCCAAGTTTGTTTCAACACTGAATCTTGCCCCATACTCTCTACAATCGCATCCCGCACATCGTTAATACCCAATGTCACATTGTAACGTTGCATCAACGTATAGTTTAGTGTGAATTCATTGGAAAATTGCGGATTCAGATAGGGGTTACCACGTTCGAAGGTTAATTTATCAATGAAATAATCAAAAGGATTCAACTGTCGGTAATTGGGACGGGTGATTTTCCTTGCATAACCTAAGGAAAGAATATGATTCTCATCGAGGGTATATGTCAGATTTGCATTCGGAAAAAGTTTAAAGTAGTTCCGCTTCACCTGCTTATTTAAGGTCAATGAGTTTCCATCAGAAAATGTATATTCTCCTCTCGCACCGACCTTCAGCCCCCATTTTCCTATCGTATTATTATAGTCTATATATCCAGCGGCGATCTGCTCCTTATACACAAAATGATTCGTCCGCTTTTCATTATTGATCCAGGAATTGTTCAAAAAATCTTCAAAGGTTAAGTCATTATCCGACGTAACATTAGAATATTTAGCTCCCATCTCAAGCTTGGAGACCTTAGATAGCGGTTGTTCATAATCCAGTTTGGCGACATAGATATCGATTCCGATGGGCATTCTACTCCGTTGGATCTCCTCGGGAGTAATCGCATCCATCTGACCATCAAAATATTGGTTATTATACCCCACGCCTTTACTGCTTTTGAATTTACTCCAATCCAGATCAAGGGTAAGTTTTCTGCCGTTAGAATCAATTCTAAACTCATTGTTTAAATTAGCAGAGTACCGATCAAATAGCTCTTTGAATTGCGATGTCGAAATCAAAAGCGAATCCAATGTTGTAAAAGACTTTCCTACATTGGTCTTACTATCGTTATCATTGTATTCGATATTATTCGAACCATTAAACTGCACGGTTAACGTATTTCTGGCTGACGTCCTTTGCTCAACACCGAAGCGATAGGAATGATTCTGTTCTTTTTCATCCAATACCGACCTTTGTTTAAAATAGGTCTTTTCCCCTTTATTCTGAATAACACGATCAAGCAGGAGCTTCCGGTGACTTTTCTCATTCGAATAGGCATACGATCCAAATACTGTCGTATTATTCTTTTTATAATTTAAGGATAAGGAGCTATTCCCTCTGAATTTTTCTCCCCGCCCTGCCGTCATGTTAAAGGTTCCGTTAAATCCTTCCATCCGATTTTTCTTGAGCACAATATTTATAGTCCCCACAGCCCCCTCAGCGTCATCTTTTGCTGCCCGGGTAGTGATAACTTCGACGGACTTAATCTGGTTGCCATCCGTACTCTTCAAAAAATTCACCAACTGCTCACCCGACATATAGGTCTGCCGACCATCGATGGTCACTGATACACCAGATTGACCCATCAACTGTAGGTTATTATTGTTATCTAAACTCACTCCAGGGGCGCGCTGTACAATATCTAAGGCATTATTCCCTGCGGCCAAGGGAGAGTTTTCGACATTTAAAACCAGTTTACCAGGCTTGCTTTCAACCATCGGCCGCTTACCCTCTACGGCGACCTCCTGCAATTTTCGTGTGTCCGTGTTCAGCAGGATCGTTGGGATTTTGTAATCTGATTTACTGATGTCAAAAACGTTGCTCTTATTGGCCGTATACCCAACCATTTTGACGTCGACATAATAACTTCCAGCTTGTATATCCGAAAATTGGTACTCTCCATTTTCATCTGTAACAACTGCTTTCAAAATAACTGTTGTCTTTGCCTTCATCAGATAAGCAGTTGCAGAAGCCAAAGGCACATTATTTTCCACCAGTACTTTGCCTGTAACTTTCACTTGCGCATAGGCAAAGGAAGCAATTAAAAAATTTAAGAGTAAGAGGTAAAAATATCTTTTCATTCGTTTATAAATAGGTATAATAGCATTTACTTTTGATGTTACTAAATAGGCTTATCACACGAGGTTCAGTAGTGATTTTCGAGGTTACAGCTTCAATAATTTGTCTTCCGCCTAAAGGCGGAAGACTTGGTTTATGTTATTTCTTTTTTGTCTCTATGGTAACACCATCTTTTTTGACATTGATAATGGTATCTCTACGGATAACAACAGACGTATCATTTGCGATTACTTCATTGCCTTCAGCATCTGTTTCGTCACTGTCATCTAACTGTTTTGGTGGCAATGCACATTTCAACCCGAGTGACGTGACTACAAACTCGACGTCTTTTACATCCCTTAGGTCTTCACTATAACGGTCACGACATTCGTAAAATGAAATATCTCTTAATTTATCTTCCAAATTATCATTAATGATCAACTTGGTGCCTACTGGGAGAAACAAGGTAATATTGACTTCTTGATCCCGATAGAGTTCACCTTCATTCAACTGGAACGCATTGTCAAATGTTAATGATGTACTATCTTGCCTCAACGCATAGTTAATTTTACCTGCTCTGTCTGTTGCGACTTTATAGGAATTTCCTTTAGCCGAATATTCATAACGTACATATGGTTCTTGCAAAGAGTCAATACGCTCAATTCGAATACGGATATTACGCCTCAAATAGGTTGAAACGTTTTCATTTTTAATACCGATACCACTTCTCACACCATTTTTTAAGCGGATTACCCGAATATCATTTTCATTTAAGTAATAAACAGCCTGTTTTTGCAGTGGCTTCTCTTCAACAATCGTACTAGACTCTTTGAATTCCTTTGCTACCGATGTAGCGTAGTAGATGATACCGCCTATCGATGCCAACCAGACTAAAAATAAAGTGGTTGTCAAATAATTGTTCATTGGTTTTTTCTCGAAGAGAACGCGGAGAAGCAAATAGAACAATCCAGCAAAAGGGATAAAAATGGCCAAGAAACCCGCTATCAAAGCAAAAGGTACATCGCTTGGATTCATGAGATAAAAAGGACCAGAATCGTCCATGACGTCAGGGATAACGTTCACAATAGCCAGCGCAAAGAAGATAAGTCCAATAATCAACCCGATGAGCGTCAACCCAACAATAATAACAAAGAATACGCCGATGACTTTCACAAAGACCTGCAATAATTTAGCAACACTATCGCCCGTACGGTCCATTCCCCTCGAAAACGAATCCCTCACCCCGCTCATTTCTTCATCGAAAGAACGTTTGAAGTTCTGAATATTCGGTGCCTCCCCACGCATTTCCATCTTATCTGCACGAGTTACAGCGAGCGGCATGACGATCCATAGGATGACATAGACTAATACGCCCGATCCACCGATCACAACAAATAAAGCAAAGAGTAAACGTACCCATTTAGCCTCAATGCCAAAAAAATGTCCCAGTCCACTACATACTCCACTGAAAACTTTGTCATCAGGGTCGCGCATCAGCTTCTTCCCTACTTTAAAGCCGTCTGCATTTGGCTGGCGCTGAAAAGATGCATAACCATCCTGATCCTCAGATTCAAAATCACTTACACTCCCCATTTGCTCTATCACAGCATTAACATCGTCCATATTCAGAACTTCTTTACTGCCCGCCTGAATCTTTTCGGTAAACATCTCAGAAATACGATTTTCGATGTCCTCTAAAATCTCCCGACTATCTTCCGATTGTCCAAAGTGCTTCTTTATATCAATCATGTAGGAGCGAAGCACCTCATAAGCATCCTCTTCAATATGGAAGACGATACTATTTATGTTGATAATTATTGTCTTATTCATCGTTATTATCTTTAACTGGTTTAGTTGAATCATTGTTTCTACCCACCAATGACGTGTTTACAGCAAACACGAGCTCATTCCAGGTAACATCTAGTCGCGAAAGGACTTCTAACCCTTCTTGGGTAATTTCATAATATTTTCTAGGCGGACCTGAAGTTGACTCCTTCCATATATAGCTTAACAGGCCGTTGTTTTTTAGACGTGTTAAAAGCGGATATAAGGTTCCTTCCACAACCAATAATTGAGCTTTCTTCAGTTCGCTGATAATATCGGAGGCATAAATTTCTCCTCGAGAAATTATGGATAGGATACAATATTCAAGTATCCCCTTCCTCATTTGGATTTGTGTATTTTCAGCTATCATAACAATACAAAGATATATGTATTTTATGGTACCATGCAATACATAGTACCATACGAAACAAAATAAATTTATTAAAACACTGATTTACAGGATAATAATTTTTAAATTCATAATATTTTTATTTCTATCAGGAAATTTTTGGATATTTAACGCCATGATTAAAATCTTATTAGACTATAAATGGTGTTTTATTTGGGCCATAATAGTTATTATTTTATGCACACTCCCGGGGAACAATTTTGACGCAGTTCCCGCCTATCCAGGTATGGACAAATTAGTCCATTGCGGGATGTTTTTTGTTTTCTGTACGTTGCTTTACAATGGTATTATCCAGCAATTCAGCGGTAAACCAACCCGCTGGCTTCCGATTTTTATCGTATCTATCCTCGGATTTTTATTCGCTGGACTGACAGAATTACTTCAGCTTTATGTTTTTACTTATCGGAGCGGTGATTGGTGGGATTTATTTGCCGACAGCATCGGAATAGGGATGGCCGGGTTTGCCTATCTACTAAACTATGTCAACCGAAGGTCGTAAATACCGGGTTGATTTAGTTTTGACGGTTTCGTCATTTTTGAGTGCGTTACCAAACCTATATTTGGGGTCTATATATTAGCTTAAATTATAGGAACTCGCATCAAATTATCGGAACGCGTTCTTCCGGGTTGCGAATTTTATTATTTTTAAATGAGCCCATACGCTATGGGTTAGATTGGGCCTAGGCCCTTGCTAAAGTCGCAATAGATACCCGACAGTCTGTAGCATCTAAGAGTGCTAATGCCGCGGAAACAATCGTAGCGCCTGTTGTTAACACATCGTCCACCAATAGAATGTGTACATTGGCCGGCACCCCAGTGGCCTGACAATCGAAAATATCACTTACATTTTCGTAACGGTCGAGTCGCCCCTTACCTGTTTGGCTAATTGTCGCTTTCTTTCTTACCAAAATATCTTCACGCAATGGGATTTCCATCGCTCTGGACAAACCTCTTCCAAAGTAAGTGGATTGATTATAGCCTCTTTTTCGGAGTTTACTCTTGTGTAATGGCACAGGAACAATACAATCGATATTCTGATAGGCCTTTGCTTCTATTAATTTTAAGCCGTATAGATAACCAAAATATTCCGCAAGAAAAGGTTGATTATTGTATTTAATCTGATAAATGAGGTGCTCTACACGGCTATCCTTTTGCATGAACAAAAAAGAACAGGCCTCTTCCACTGGAGCTTTCCCCCAAAGCTGTCTTGCGGTATCATTATCTGAATATTCGTGAAAATTAGTATAAGGCAAATGGAAATCGCATGCTACACAAATAAACTTTTCCTGATATTTTAGCACACAGCCGCAACAGCCACATTCTCTTGGAAAAAAGATGGATACAAAATCGCTAAAAAGCTTATTTAATTCGGATTTCATCTGGTAAATTCCCCTATTAAAGATAGGAACTATCCTTCAGATTATGCCTCGGCTTCCTCCTTTTTCTCGTCCTTGATTGCTAATTGTCCACAGGCGGCATCGATATCTTTACCACGGCTACGTCTCACATTCGTGATGATACCTTGACTTTTTAGATAATTTGCAAATACCTCGATTTTATCCGCTTCAGCATTTAAGAAATCGGCCAGTGCTATAGGATTATACTCAATCAGGTTGACCTTACAAGGAACGTGTTTACAGAACTTAGCAAGTTCTTTTGCATCCTCCAATTCGTCATTGAAATTGTTAAAGACAATATATTCAAATGTAATTGGACTTTTTGTCTTCGCATAAAAATATTTGAGGGCTTCTGCCAGAGCTTTTAGTGAGTTCTGCTCATTGATCGGCATAATTTCATTTCGCTTTTTATCATTTGCGGCGTGCAAAGAAAGTGCTAGATTAAAACGTACCTGGTCATCACCCAATTTTTTAATCATTTTTGCGATACCCGCAGTGGAAACAGTGATCCGCTTAGCAGCCATATTTAATCCGTCGGGGGCCGTAATGCGTTCAACCGACTTCATCATATTGGCATAGTTCAACAAAGGCTCACCCATCCCCATATAAACGATATTTGTCAGTGGCTGCCCGTAGTTCTCTTCGGCTTGCTTGCTGATCAGAACGACTTGATCATAAATCTCATCGGCATTGAGGTTCCTCTTACGGTCCATATAGCCTGTTGCACAGAACTTACAGGTCAAGCTACAGCCCACCTGTGAGCTGACACAGGCTGTCATTCGTTCCGGAGCGGGTATCAACACCCCTTCAATGATATTGTTATCATACAGCCAAAAACTACTTTTAATTGTTTTATCCGAGCTGATCTGAGATTCTTTAACTGTTACTGCATTGATCGTAAAATTCGCTTTCAGCTTCTCACGAAGGGACTTACTCAAATTACTCATCTGATCAAAATCTACACAAGATTTTACCCAAAGCCATTCATAAATCTGCTTCGCACGAAAGCCCTGCTCCCCCAACGCTGTAAGTTGATCTTTGATCTGATCCAAAGACAAACTCCTGATATCTATTATTTTACTTTTTTCAATCACGGTACAAAGATAAGAATAAATAAGTGACAAAAAATCCCGTTCTAAGAAATAGAACGGGACAACTGTTATGTATGTGTTTTAAAATAGGTAGGAGCGCGGTCCGATTAGCCATGAATGGCTTCTTTATTTCCGTACGACTGAATCAGCTTCCCTTCAAATTCCAACCACTCCTTCCAACGCTTTTCTACATCGACGTCTACGGTATATTTGCGTGCAAAATTCAAAAATGTTGTATAATGATTTGCCTCAGACACCATTAAATCATGGTAAAACTTCGCAAGATCTTTATCTTGAATATTTTGCGAGAGCACTCTAAAACGTTCGCAGCTTCGGGCTTCAATCATTGCCGCGAATAATAAACGGTCAATAAAAGCCATATTTCTACTACCATCTTTTTTAGAGAATTTCATCAATTGGCCAACATAATCATCTTTTCTTTCACGTCCCAAGGTATAGCCACGTTCTTTGATGATATCAATAACCATCTTAAAATGCTCCATTTCTTCGATAGCAATTGCTGTCAGTTCATGCACTAAATCTTCGTATTCTGAGTTGTTTGTGATTAATGATATTGCATTTGAAGCAGCCTTTTGCTCACACCAGGCATGATCAGTCAAAATTTCTTCTAAATTTCCTTCTGCGATGTTTGCCCATCGCGGATCTGTCAACAACTTTAATCCAAGCATCTTACTCTCTAAAATGATTTACGCCACAAAGGTAGCGAATATCTCAGCGTTAAAAAAATGATAATCGCTCTTTAGGCATCTTTATGAAGAGCCTTTCGAATTTCAGGCGCTATTTTTTCGCCAAAAATCTCTATAGAACGCAGCATCTCTTTATGCCCAGGAGCGCCCACATCCATGTGTGCAGAGAAACGTGTCAATCCGAATTTTTCCTGTATTTGCAAAATTTTATCTACGGCATAAGCAGCATCTCCAACAATGAGGTGCCCCCTTGAAGATCTTCCAAAGTCATATTGTGTACGTTGGTATGGTGGCCAACCCCGACTTGCTCCAATACGGTCCATCTGTGCCGAATAAATCGGATAGTAATAATCCGCTACCTGAGTGTTGTTGTCGCCAAAGAACGCATGCATGTGCACCCCAACCTGGAAATTAGCCATATCATGTCCATTATCCTCATATGCTTGACGATACATTTCAAATAAATGATCGAAGCTTTCATACATGCCGCCGATGATAGCAAACATAACCGGTAAACCAAGTTTTCCTGCACGGATAACAGAAGATGTTGTACCACCTACAGCAACCCAGATCGGCAGTGATCCATTTTTAGGCCGTGGGAATACTTCTTGATTGATTAGTGGCGCTCTAAAATTTCCTCGCCAAGTAATTGGATTTTGCTTGTTCAATCGTAACAAAAGCTCAAGTTTCTCTTCAAATAATTCGGAATAATCTTTCAGATCATAACCAAATAAAGGGAAGGATTCAATGAAGGATCCTCTTCCAGCCATCAGCTCAGCACGTCCATCGGATAAAAGATCGACTGCCGCGAAATCCTGAAATAATTTAACAGGATCCGCAGAACTCAATACCGAAACTGCACTGCCCAATTTAATATTTTTGGTAACTGTAGAAGCCGCAGCCAAGACAATTTCGGGTGCTGCAACCGCATAATCTGCCCTGTGATGTTCCCCGATTCCAAAGAAATCCAATCCTACTTGATCCATAAGCTTGATCTCCTCAATAATTTCTTTCATTCTATCTTGCGCTGCCTGGATTTGACCTGTAACAGGATCTATCCTCGAGTCACCAAACATTCCTATTCCTAATTCCATAATTGTCTATTTAAATTCTAAATCAAAATTAAGACCTTCTTCATTTAATTAAATTGATGTAGGACAAGAAATCCGAATAGCTTCAGCGCTTTCACCGATTTTGACAAGGTAAAAGGCCTATCGCTACTGTAAACCAGCTTAAAAGAAAGCTAGCAGACAATAACACCGCTCAGTTAAAAGAGAGCGACCGTACTCTTCGCTACCTGGTCTGCATTCCCACTAAAATGATGGCCTCCGGAGAGGTATTTTTTTGTAAAATTCTTAAGTGTTATTTTTTGTACAGGAAAATCGGCCTCATCGTCACCGAGAATGATGCCCGTTTTGACTCCATCCATGCGATTTATTTCGGAGACAACATCAAGGCTTCGCTTTATATTACTTCGTCCTAGAATATCGGCTATATGGATCTCCAGATCTGTAGATACAGAGGGCTCTAAAAGAACAACGCTCTTTACGTTCTTCTTAACGACAGGGTCCAAACGATTAACAATAAAAGGGACCGCATCTGCTCCAAATGAATATCCAACGACGAAAAGACGCATATTCTGCCGTGAGGATAGCAAAGTCCTCAAGGTATTAGAAATATCTTCTGCTATCTCTTTCGGGCTTTTCTTCTTCCAGAAATAATTTTTTGAATCAAGAGCTGCAACAGTATATCCTGCTCCAGCAATTAGCTCACAGAGCTTATTTGAGAACGAATTGAATCCTCCATCTCCACTCAGATAGAGAACCAGGGGTAGTACAGCTTTATTATTCCAATATTTCATGTCAATCAAACGTTGTTGAGCAAAAGCATGAAATGCTATGCTACCAATTATAAATAAAGTGGCTAATTTTTTCATCTGTATGAGATTTACATGAAGCTATTCATTCGGTTTCATCACTTTGACCAGTGCTATAGGAAGTTGTAAGAGATCAAAATCGTTATCAAATATAAGGTATTTATTTTCCCAAAATGTCGCATACTTCTCTTTAAAATCACGCAGACTATGGTAATGTTTAAAGTTTCCCAATCGTGTTGAGGCAAACTTCATAATCTTTTCAGCGGGACTATCTGTCGCTCCCAAGCCCGTCATTGGCACCATGCCCAAATTTAGATAGACATACTTTTTGGCTTTAGCATATGCAATAAGCTCAACAATCAATGCATCCATACTCCCACCTGGTGCGTCAAGCGATTTTCGGATCATATCATAAGTGCACTCATCTTTAGCATAATCGGGAATAATATTCAGAAAGGCGACAATATTATTTTGCTCATTTTTCAATACAATAATATCTTGCATAATAAGCTCATTTTCATCAAACATTCCTTGCGAAAAAACCATTTCCTTTTTATCAAATTCTTTCAACCATTCATTGGAAATCAATCTTAGCTCGTCTATAATTGCTTTTTCCTGCGGAGCTTTCAACACCTCCGTTGTAAAACCCTTTTTTTGAATTGCATTAAGTCCATTACGTAATGACTTACGGTCTTTTCCTTCTAGCTTGAATGTTTCCAATTCTAATACAGCCTCCTGTCCAATGGTGATTTTTTGCTTACGAAGAGATGAAAAATGAACCAAGCTATTTTCATCAACACGGTAATAAATGGCCTTTAAACCATTCGCATAACAATATTGATCAAATTCTTGAACCAGCTCTTCCTTATCCCCCTGCTCACAGACAGGTTCATCCAATACGATAGCAAATTCATTCGCCAAGCGATAAGCGGTAAATCCCTCCGAGACTTCTGAGAAGAACAGACTCTTATCTTTTCCCAATTTAAAGAAGTCCATCGGAGACTGTCCAAACTCAATTAGTAATTGTTCTGCATGCTCCATTTCGGAGCTACTCGAATCTTCGTCATCAATCAGCCGAGGACGTGCAAGTGCGTAGATCAATAAGAACCAACAAAATAGTCCCAAAACTTGAGTGATGCGCAAAAATTCTTGACCAAAAGCTGTTTGTGGCATCAATTCATCATCTGCAAACAACAGAAAACTCCGTGCCGTATGATATATTGATTGTCCCCATGTAAAGTCTAGCCCGAAATGTTGCTTATCAATGAAGTAAAAACTCAACACATCAAACAGGCATATCGCTATCAGAGCGACAAAAAATGTGATAAACCCAATTCTTACCCAACGAATATTACTCTTGATGCGATATTGTTTATAGCTCATTGCCAATAAAATCAACGTCAACAAAGCAACCGATGCCTCTTCATAGTCCAGTGCCTTAAACACATGTCCAAACAGCGACAAAGCACTAAACACCACGGCGATCCAGAACGCAATACGGAAACCTTTAATCAGGTATGCCGAAGTTACCAATAGTCCTAAGCCCAAAACCAATACCATAAATTTAGAAGCATGAATTGCTTCTAGCGGTAAATAAAAACGATCAAGTTTCATACGATCAGCCAAAGGTGGTGTCAATACGGAAACAAGATTTACCACACCTAAGAAAAATATAAGCAACGCCGGTCCAATGCGTGCCAGCAATTGCTTACCACGCCACGCAAAGACAAGGATTCCCAAGAGTAATGGAAGCCAAAATTCGAATGCCCGATAGAGAATTGTAATGCCCAATCCTTCTGCCTGCGAGTAGCCGTACGCTTTAAAAATATACAGCATGGTCAGCTCTACAGCCCCAAGGCCACGTAGAAAAGGAGACACAATCATCAATACGACCGAAACAGTATAGGCAATAGCCGCAGCCTCGAAGGAGTGGTCCAAACCAAGAGCATACATACTTACAAAAGCATGGGCAATACCGCAACATTCGACGACCATGGACGCCAACATGGTACCCAACAAATATTTTAGCTTGACTTCTCCCGAAAATATTTCATCGATGTTAGAGGCTACAGCAGGAAACTTTAATTCGACCCAGCGATAAATGCCTTTGTGTGTCCGAAAAGACCAAACGAGCCAAAATACAACAGCCAGGAGCAGTCCCAAAACCACCAATGAGATCCAGGCATCACCAAAATTTTTATTATGCCAGATCGTATACAATATAACAGGTACACCAATCATAAAGACCGTCAGTAGTCCGACATAGCCATACAGCGCCCCTGCTTGGTGAATTTGCGTCGTATTCAAATTTCTTTTCCGCAACTCCGTTGTTGTATATGCCAAAGAACTAATTCCACCCGCAGGAAGAAACACACTGAGTAAATTTCTCTTCAGGAAAAGATCAATGGCGATTCTCAGATTAATAGAAAGACCGATCGCTTTAAAACTCTGCACATACATCAATCCCTGAAGCACAATATAGACGATGGTAATTCCAACTCCAACTGAAACCCAGGTTAGGTTGGCTGCGCGCAACTGCGGAATAATTGCCGCAAGCTCTTTCCGCTCATTTCTAAAAAAAACGAAGGCCAATAAGATAACCAAAACAGCTATTAATTCCTTCCAATAGGTCTTTGGCGAAAAATGTCGAATCCGTTGAGCAATAGTTTTGGCCATATGATCGTTTAATGATGAATAACCTTTAAATATATTATAAACACTAAAATAAAGCTAATCGTTTGAAAATGACTAATTGTTAATTTTTCGTCAATTCTTTTCACATTAATCAGTAATTTTCCTGCATGAAAGAGAAAAAGGTTTTGTTCATCGGACTTGTGTGGCCAGAGCCAACATCTTCAGCGGCGGGTTTTCGCATGATGCAATTAATTGAAACGTTCACTACCCGCTCTTATCACATTACATTTGCTTCGGCTGCTGCGAAGTCACCTTATAGTGCCCCTTTGCAGTCTCTCGGGATACATGAACAAGCAATCGTACTCAATAGCAATAGCTTCGACGATTTTATTACTCAACTACAGCCCGATATTGTTGTTTTTGATCGTTTTATGGTAGAAGAACAATATGGTTGGCGTGTCGCACAGCATTGTCCCGATGCACTCCGCATACTCGACACGGAAGACTTGCATTTTTTACGCCAGGCGAGACAGGCATCCGTCAAAAATAAAGGTGATTTCTCCTTTCAAGAGTTATTTACAGACACCGCTAAACGGGAAATTGCCTCTATTCTGCGAAGTGACCTCTCTTTGATTATCTCCGAATCCGAAATGAAGATTCTTATCGAAGAATTTCGAATTTCACCCGACATCCTCTATTACCTCCCTTTCCTTGAACACGAGATCAGTTCTACTGAAATTACTCAATGGAAGCCCTTTGAAGAGCGTAAGAACTTACTATTCATCGGAAATTTTATCCATGAGCCGAACTGGCATACGGTTCAATATCTAAAAACACAAATCTGGCCCCAATTACGGAAGATGCTTCCCAAAGTAGAATTGCACATTTATGGTGCCTACGCAACCCAAAAAGTACTCCAGTTAAACAACTCTAAAGAGAATTTCCTGATCAAGGGACGGGCGGAATCTGCTCGTCTTACCATGGAAAACTACCGAGTACTGGTCGCTCCAATTCAATTTGGTGCCGGCGTAAAAGGAAAGTTTATCGACGCCATGCAAACCGGCACACCATCTGTCACCACGACAGTTGGAGCAGAAGCCATGAAGGGTAATTTGGACTGGAATGGTTTTATCGAAGACGATCCCGAAACTTTCTGCCGAAAGACTGTCGAGCTTTACGAAAACGAGGATCTTTGGAAAACGGCCCAAGAACATGGTATCCGTATTATCAACGAGCGTTATGAAAAACGAAAGTATCAGGCCGACTTTATGACGAATCTATCTTTGTTAAAAGCGCAGATTGACAGGCACCGCCAACAAAACTTTATTAGTCAGATATTGTTGCACCACACGATGCAAAGCACAAAATATATGTCTTTATGGATTGAGGAAAAGAATAAATAGATTTTAGTTGACTTCACGCCACCAAGGCGCGTATACTGTATCTAATCTATTAAAATGGATCATTTCCCCTATTTTTGGCGTAAGGAGAGTGATCTGTTCTTTGTTCGCTGTCTCGTAAAATTTCTCCATTGGCTCTTTCCAGTCGTGCATAGCCAACGCGAACTTAGAAGAATGAACGGGCAAAATAGCTTGAGCTTTCAGATCCTTCGTTTCAGCAGCCCATTCGTCAGGTAAGGAATGGATATAATGCCAGGCATCGTTATATTGGCCATTTTCCAAAATTGCTAAATCAAATGGACCGAATTGGTCACCTATCTTTTTGAAGTGCTTACCATATCCGCTGTCTCCACCCAAGAAAATAGTGTACTGGGAAGTTTTTAACACAAAGGATGTCCACAAGGTATTATTCCGTGTAAATCTTCGCCCAGAAAAGTGCCTTGCGGGTGTGAAGGTTACCTGAAAATCGGGCGCCAGTTTTATCTGGTCGTACCAATCACCCTCGATGATCTGATCGGCCTTATATCCCCAAGACTCAAAATGCGACCCCACGCCAAGACCACAAATCACCTGACCGACTTTATCCCTCAATTTCACAACAGTCTCATAGTCCAGATGATCGTAATGATCATGAGAGATAAACAAATAGTCAATTTTCGGAAAAACCATCGTCGCATAGTCGACAGACATCTTAAATGCTTTATTGCTACCTGGGATAGGAGAAGCATTTTGGCTGAACACCGGATCAACCAATATTAATTTCCCATCTAACTTCATCAGGTAGGAGGAGTGACCAAACCAAATCAGAACGTCATCTGCGGGAAGATGTGCTAAATCGCATTCCATAGCAGGCAATACGTTGATCGGTTTCAAGTGGGGATTTTTGTTGAAAAGGAAATCCCACAGCAAAGAGGCCATATTGACATCGCTTTTCAACGACGGCGTTACTTCGAGATTATGAAAAATACCATTTTTAAAATTTGGTGACTGTTTCATCCGCTCCAGTCGAGCTCCTTTGAAACTTCCACCAAACATTGGATGAACAAAATAATAGAGTACTCCACTGATAAGAACAATCAATAGAGCCCCTAAAATAATCCATCCCATATTCCGCATCAGAAATTATTCTTCCACATCATGGATTCCACCGGACGGATGGTTTTGCCATTGTATTTTGCGTTACCTTTGGTATTATAAAATGTTTCGATATCGCCTTCTACGGCAAAATAGATCAATTGTCCAATAGGCATTCCCGCGTAAACCCGAACAGGTTGGGCAACCGAAATTTCCAAGGTCCAGGTATTACAGAAACCGACGTCACCCTTTCCTGCAGTTGCATGGATATCTATCCCTAAGCGACCAGTACTCGATTTGCCCTCTAAAAAAGGAACATGCTTATGCGTCTCGGTGTATTCTTGCGTAACGCCTAAATAAAGGGTATTGGGTTCCAATACAAAACCTTCTTCCGGGATTTCAAAATGCTGAATTTCATTGTGTTTCTTGGCATCAAGTACACGGTCTGCATATGTTGCCAAATATTTCCCCAAATGCACATCGTAGGAATTTGTTCCCAAACATTTACGATCAAATGGTTGAATGACAATACTGCCATTTTCAATCTCTTCGAGAATTCTTTTATCAGATAAAATCATGTGTATCAAAATAGCAAAAGCGTCAGGCAATGCTATACAAATTCAAAAATACAGTTCTCCCACTAATTTTACTTCATTTTTCAAAACAAAAATCTGCGATTTGTTTTTTAAATTTGGGTATGAGTCTAGTGTATCTACGTGAAATTGATAATCAAACCAAATTTGCAATTTGGCGAATTGAGGAATCGGACGACGATTTACTGTCGAAACTTCAATTGGATGAACGTGAAAAAGCAAAATTGGGGTCCTTCAATAAAGGGAAAAGACGGTTACATTGGCTTGCCACACGTGTTCTCCTGCGAACCTTATTAAACACATCCCGCTATATCGAATGTCCTTCGGATGCAAATGGCAAGCCTTATCTCGCCAATTTTCCCCAAAAAATATCACTTTCGCACTCATTTGATTATGCAGCAGCTATGATCAGTACAAAAGGAGAGGTTGGTATCGACATGGAAATCATCAAAACAAAAGTAGAGCGCATCCAACATAAGTTTTTAAAACCTGCGGAGCTTGCATTCATCGCGCAGGATGATAGCCGCTATGAGCAGCTTTATGCTTGTTGGTGCGCCAAAGAAGCAATTTATAAACTTCAAGGCAATGCAGGGGTTTCCTTCTTGAACAACATGACCATACAACCATTCGAATACCAAACGCAAGGTATATTAAAACTTGAACTCGACAGCGATCAAAATAAGCATATTTATGATGTACATTACGAGAAGTTCAATGAATATATGCTCGCTTACGCTGTAGAATAGGTCCTTTAAAAAAATAATTTTTCTCAATTTCAATGAATTAGCACACAGACAGCACTTTTTTTTTGTGCTTTTTGAAAAAGCTTCTATATTTGCATCATCGAAAACGATATGGCCCGTTCGTCTAGGGGTTAGGACGCAAGATTTTCATTCTTGAAACAGGGGTTCGATTCCCCTACGGGCTACAGATCTAAAAGTCAAAACGTACAAAAGCCTGCAAATGTTTAATTTGCAGGCTTTTTTGTTTTTCAGTATCTACAAAACCTATAATAAATCCAAAGAAAAAAGTGAGTCATTCAGTGAGTCATTTTCGCTCATTTACTCACTCACTGAAATGACAATAACATTCTTATAATCAAGATGTTTAAAAATCAAACATCTTGATCTGTTTTAGTTGCAAGGCTAATTTTGTTTCACTTAAATGATGTTGTCATGAGTACAAATTATTCCTTGCTTTTCTATCTGAAGAAACCAAAAAATTATGTTAGCGGCCCCAAGTCGATCTACATGCGGATTACCGTAGATGGTATCCCAAAAGAAGTTTCCACTGGACGAGAATGCTATCCGTCCAAATGGAATTCTAAAGCCAACCGTGTGAAAGGCACAACAGAAGCTGTCAAGACCCTGAACAGCTATCTTGATACCCTCGTAACTAAAATAAGTACGATCCATACCGCTATGACGGCTGCCGCAGAGGAAATCACAGCGGAATCGATCAAACTTAAGTATCAGGGAAAGGATACTAAATGTAAAAATTTCTTAGATGTCTTCAGGGAGCATAATATGCAGATGGAAGCATTGCTCGGCAATGGATTCAAGCCCAATACACTCAAAGGATATAAAACCTCTTTATTGCATGTTTGTGAATACCTTGAGAAAGAATTTAGACTAGCAGATATCGACACAAGAAAGATTGACCATGCTTTTGTCACAGGCTACGAATTCTTTCTTCGTGCCACGATAGGCTGTTCAGCCGTGTCGGCAGCAAAATACATGAAGCACCTTCGCAAGATCATCAAGGTATGTATCGCGCACAGATGGATAACGGACGATCCATTTGCCTTTTATAAGATCAAGGTCAAAGCTAAAGAGAAGGAATTTCTGACAGATGCGGAACTTCGGAGGATAGAAGAAAAGAACTTCAAAATACCAAGACTTGCACATGTCCGCGATATCTTTGTCTTTTGTTGTTACACTGGACTTTCCTATGCAGATGTAAAGAAACTAAAATGGATTGATATTTCTGAAGGAGTGGACGGAAAACTCTGGATCTTCACCAGCAGAGAAAAAACCGAAACGTCGTCAAATATTCCACTACTTCCCAAAGCTCTTGAAATCATTGAAAGGTATCGTGATTATCCGCCGTGCATAGCCAAGGATATGGTTCTTCCAGTTCTCAGCAATCAGAAAATGAACAGCTATCTTAAAGAAATAGCGGATGTGTGTGAGATAACAAAAGAACTCACTTTTCACAAATCACGTCATACGTTCGCCACTTCTGTTACATTGGCAAATAGTGTACCTATCGAAACTGTTTCCAAGATGCTTGGACATACGGACATTAAGACTACGCAGCATTATGCGAAGTTATTGGACAATAGGGTCGCAATAGACATGGAAAAACTGGAAAGAACGATCGAGAATAAAACTGCGCCAACAGGTCATGCTAAAATCGCAGCGCTATGGGCCACCTAAGGTGCTTACTCTAATAAAGGCAAATCATAGTCGAAGAAATATTGCTTAATTCAGGAAGAAAGTGATGTTTTCATACATCGCTTTCATATTACATATTTGTAGTAAGAATTTAGAAATTTAGATATAATAGTTTATTTATCGCCAATTGCTCAATGAACCGACATGCCTGTACCTAGTACCGGATAAGCCTGATCAATCCTACAGGAGGTATTATCACTACCAGCCAGAAAATTGACGGGCCCTATCCGAGTGGATTACTATACGGAAGCTATCCATGCTGTTCAGCTGAGCGATGTTCTAGACCCATCTGATATGCCAGCAACAGTTAAAGAATCTTAACAAGGAACATAATAAACAAACTTTCGAATAGGGTACTAGGAAGATAAGCTATTGGGCAATATTGCTTTTATGCTATTAGGCTTGCCCTCCTGCTATCGAATCACGCTGTTTGGAACTGAGATTCGTTCTGAGTACAAAAAAATGAAGTGTTTTAATACGCGCAAGTTGTGTTTTCGGGGACCCCGAAAACCATCTTGCCTTTACTCTGCAATGCCTCAATTGGGGCATTGCAGGGTAAAGGGAGAACAACCTTCGCAACTCGGTCTTTCTTTCCAAATCTGGGGATAGCGCAAAATAGGATTTGCAAAATGCTAAAATGTGGTATTTTGTATCACCTATTCAACTAATTTTCTCAAGACTTATTTGAGAAATTAACGTCTGAGACTACTACCCCTGTCCTGTCCATCGTCATCCTGTTCCCATGGCTTTCGGTCTGGGGTAGCAATTCGAAGAATATACCCGTCGTCTTCTTTGAAAGCGTTACTCGCTTCAAGCACATGGTGCATAGCGGAGAGATCTTCTCCCTTAATCGTTTCGCTGAACAACTGTGCTCTTTGCAACATTCGGATAAAGGTATCAGGTTCCTGCCTGCGTGTCAATTGTCTGAGTGCGCCAAGGTAATCGTCCCGGAAAACGGTTGGTATAATGATCTTGGTCTGTCCCTGGCTGGTCAGCTCAGCATTCATCATCACTCTCGCCAATCTCCCATTTCCATCCAAAAAGGGATGTACCTCGCTGATCATAAACATCATGAATGCAGCTTTGGCAAAAGGGTGCCTTAATGCTCTGTAGAAATCAAACCCCTGTACCAATGTACCTCCAACAAGCTCATGGTCGACAAATTCAGTATCACCAGCCCGGTTGTTGCGGTCCTTGAACTCGCCCGGATTTTTGTCAGGTCTGGCAGTTAGCATGGTCTTATGCCGATAGCGAAGGATATGAATGAGCTCATCAGAATTCTTGGGGACAACCTGCATTTCCTCACGATTACTGACCATTTGGTAAGTTCCCAGTATATCGTGAGAATCTTCTCCCCTTGCGGGCAAGGGTTTTCCGCTATCAATGATCTTCAGAGCCTCTTCTACCTCAAAACGGGTACCCTCGATAAAGTTAGAGAAGTAGGCTTCGTAGAAGGCAAAATTGCGGAAGGCCCTAGTTGTTTGGTTTGCGTCATATATATCCGCAAACTCACGCTGCTGCAATTCCACAAAGAGCTTTTCGAAGAGGTCCAACCGTGCCGGATCATACGGATGCCCAAATGCCCGGGCAATGGCCACCGGGGATTTCAGGATACCCGAGGGCTTAGTCGACAGCATTGCGCCGACCATCCGGTTCAGCTTATCGAACTCCCTATCCATACCCAGCCTGGTACTGATTTCACTTGCACGGTCCCGCAATTCATTTAGTCCCTGTTCGCCTTTAACCCGTACGATCTGATCCAATTTTTCTTCTATCTGAGGAATTGTCCATGTTTTGGACTCCCCTCCAACTTTACGGGATTCCTGAAGATTCTCCAATAATGCACGGTCCTGTCCTGAGACATAGAGTCCATCGGAAAAAAGTAAATCTCCTGGGAGTGGCCCTTGTCCCTGCATTAAGTTCAACGTAAGGCCCGGGAGTTTGACCTTTCTATCATAGGAATAAGTTAGAAAGATATCACCAGTATCAGTAGGTTTAAATTCAAGGGCGGAGCGGTGACTGAGCAAAACACCTGGATATAGATGCCCGATGATCTTGAACCTATTCCGAAGCACGATAGCCTCCGGAGCTTCCTCCAAATTTGGGGTATATATCTTCGGTGCAATCTTCTTCAGTTTTCCTTCTTTGACAAGCTTGCCAATGGCTCTGCTTATGTTGGAATCGCTGGAAGAAAACAGTATCTCCTGTAGGTGTAATGGGATATCCTTGTCCATGATCTTTACAAACTTTTGAGATTAATTATAGTAATCAACATGTCAGAACAAATTTTTCAAACTAACAAAGTGTATTTATGCGAATTTTTCAAACTAATTTAAGTAAAAATACAGATTTTTCAGATTTGTATTGGAAAGCTATAATTACTTTTTTCAAAAATTTCCTACTAAACTCTTCAAAAAAGCTTTGGTCTACAAATTTTTCCGGATAAACCCGTCTGTTTTACAAATTATTTTAATTATGGAGCGGTTAGCTCTCCTATCAAGGGGTACATAGGAACTCAGGGAGACCGGATTCCTGCTTTTGGAGAAAGGAAAGTATACGCCACTGTAAAGTTCATTTTTCAGCACCCCGTCATTCAGATCGGCAGTATCCTTTTTGATTCTATTGAAATAATTAAACATCTTTATCAGGAATAGAAGTTTTGTCCTGCCGAGTTTAGGGGAAAGATGTTTAAGTCTGCGATTCACTTCCATAGAGAAGCGGACGCGTCTTGTGTTTTCATTAGATCTAGCCATTGCTGTCAGAATTATTGTTAGCGATAAACCTAAATCTGCTGGCCCTGGTAGGGTGCCAGGAGGGGATGTACTCCAGATAGCCATATAAGACGAGTTCGGAAAGGCATTTATGATAGGTAGCGATTGAACGGATCCGCGAAAAATGCATCAGTTTCCTGCGGCTGGTATAGAAAAAATCATGAAAGCCGGGTTGCTTATGAAAATAAAAAAGTGCCATAACCAGTTCGATATGTGATGGCAGCAGTCTATTATCTTTTGCGATGTGCTCAAAGTAAACTTCAAAGTCATGGTCTTGTGTATTGTTATCCATTACCTTCTCCTCCTTCCATCATCTTATCCACATCGCTGGCGCGATAATAAATGCTACCGCCGATTTTCTTGAATGGGAGCGTGCCTGTGATCCGCAGGTTTTGTAGCGTACCCGGAGATATTTTCAGTTTCTTTCTTACCTCACGGCTGCGGAAGCATTCCCTTTCGGCGTCAGTTTTTTCGTTTGTTAGGATCTGTCTGATTTCTTCGAGCAGTTCTTTCTTGAACTGCGACAGGTCTTCTTTTGTCAGGATGTCTAATAGCATGGTATACCAATTTTGTGAACAATATGTACCCCGGTTATACGCGGGGCCACTGCTACAAAGTTGGGATCTGGCGATGAAGTTTGGATGACCAACTCGGCGCGATGGTCATGTTCAGGGATCAAACAGGATGGGATCAATCCTTCTTTTTAGGAACGATGACGAATAGTTGCCGATCTTCTGGAATTTTTACTTCCTTCTGTGAATTATCTTTACCTACAAAATAATTTTTAGCAGTATCTATACTGATCTTCTTTTTGTTATTGCTAAAATAATTGGACACAATTTTATAATAGGGACTGAGCATATCCTTTCGTAACAAGGGGGCGCCGTTAGGAAGCTTTAATTTTTGCATCTGTTGAAATAGGTCGATCACTGTGGTATGATAATCATCGTATATTTCGATCTTGCGCATTATCGTGAAATCGGATAGCTTTTTATTCTCCTCCTGTAGTTTTGCGATCAGTTCATCTTTTTCCTTGAGAAGAATATCATTTGGGCGAACATTCCACCTGTCCTTTGGTGATAGGAAATCCAGAAATCCGCTCAGCTTTTTGATATTGGAAACGTAAAGTGGATGTTTCTTGGAAAATGGGTTCTGGTGATTGAAGTAATCTATCCTGGTAGAAACGATGTACCAAAGGTGGGAAAAGAACTCCTTCTCTGTTCGGTCTCCAGCCGATAGATAATATTTTAGATGGTACCTATAGTAATCATCAAAAGATTTCTCTTTCATACCGTATATCTTCAGTGGGAAATGATTGTCTTCATAGCCCCTTTTAAGTCCCATGATAGTTCCCAGTTTAAATGGATGTGGATCGAAATCGAAAGCTCTTCTGGGTTTAAAGTAATATAATGCCATAACTCTAATTTAGCGAAAAAATATTTTCTTAATAAAAAGATGGATATGGCCTGTTTAGTGTAAGAAGTTATATTCGGCAAATCTGTCTGAGGTTTTCAACTTTTTTGTATATTAAAGAGAGAAAGGACGCCAAGGCGTTTCATCTTCTTTAATGAATTTTTTCATATTTAGGTTTTATAATGAAACTCCTGCTTTAGTCTCCCAATGACAGGCAGGAGTTTTTTATGCAGTCCCCTTATTAACTCCTCATATTTTTATATAGTTATCTGGCCTATTGTTAAGGAATCGAATATGATTTAAAGTATACTACTCAGTATACCAAAAATGAGCTTTACGATATTGTAGAGGCTATAGAGTATCCCCGGAGGATACTCTAAACCCCATTTGCAGGGCATGGGGCAAGAAAAGTAGGGCTCTGCCCAACTTCTGCTTGCTCTAAAATTTCGAACACATATTTTCTTGTATAAGAAACTTTTTCTTTTCCAACACTAAATTTTTTGTAATTAAATAAATAGCAAATAGATGTTTCGATAAAATACAACATTATTCTAGCTCGTGGAATAAAAACTGAATAAAATTGCAATATTAATTCAATGGAAACATTTTGGTAACATAAGAGAATTACTTTTGTTTATATTTTCAAATATGATAGTTTATAGAATAATTCCAAAGGAAACACCTAATGCCCTTAATCTTTTTAAAGAAAAAACAAAGTTATCAGATGATAATTTTAAGATTATTATAGTAGAAGCATTGGACAATTGCAATTCGCTATTGGATAATGTTTATATGAGTAAAAAGTATGGGTTTCAACTGTCTAAAGAAGAAATAAACATTCATAACGTACACAAACACATCTGGAGTGAATTCTTCAAGTCAGAAGAAGATTTTTGTCTCGTAATGGAAGATAACGTTTCACTCAAACAAGATTTTGAATTCATAGAAAAAGCTGTCAACTCTTTCTCTGAAAATTGGGATGTTTTCTTTCCATTTGATAAGAGTAATAGTACCCCAAAAGATAAAGAGTATATACTGGGGTATTATTGGGGAAGTTGCGTATACTTTTTGAGTAAAGAAGGTGCAAAAAAACTTTTGCCTGATTATATTATAAAGCAACCTGTAGATGATGAATTAATCGAACGGGGATTAAAAGAAGAAATTAATTTATTTTTTGAAGATAAAAAATGGTTTGATATAGATTTTGATCGCTCCTATGTTCACACGGGAAGATTGAGGGAGATTAGTCTGAAAGTCGATAAATACAACGCTTGGACAATTGATCAGAAGCAATTAGCTCAAAACATATTGTCTATTTTATCTGAAATTGCGACCAAATTAAATATAGAACTATTATTACATGGTGGAACACTACTTGGCTATGTGCAGCACGGGAGCATCATTCCATGGGATGATGATATAGATCTGGGTATAGATGAAAATGATTTTAATAAATTTAAAAATTTTATTAAAGAGGACAAAAGATTGCAAATCGAAAGCAAAATAGAAGAAAGAACAGGAACAGAATTTTTCAAGATCTGGAGCGAAGAAGGAGAGCCGATTGAAAATTACTCATATAAATTTCCTTTCATTGATCTTTGGTTGTATCGAAGAAAAGAAAATCACGTTGTCTTCCATAACGGTCTTTATTTTCAAAATGCATTAGAACAGAAATTTCGAAAAGTAATCTTTGAGGGAAGTGCTTTTTTTGTCCCCTTTAATAGCACAGCTTTTCTAGATTTTTTTTATAAAGAATGGAGGCAAAAATTCGTCATCTACTCTTGGAGCCACAGGTTAGAAAGAGTAAATGGTTCTTCTTTTAAAACCGGGATAGAAACCGACAATCATGGTAAATTCTTGAAATATTCAATATATTAAACTAATCCGTACTAAAGATAGATACCTAAATAAAACAAAAAATTTCTAACAGAATCGAAATTTACGAGATCTTAAGAAAATCCATTGTTAAATATTCTCAATTTAAAAATGTGTACTTAAAATCTAATTAGGATTATTATTGTACTTTTTTGGTCTCTCAAAATATCTTAATCTGTTAATTCAAAATTATAAATGAAACTAAATAGATGATCACGGTAATTATTACTGTTTGGAAACGGAACAACGTGGAAGAACAGATTCAGGCACTTCTTCGTCAAACTCTTCTGCCAACGAAGATTTTTATATATCATTGTAAATTTAACTTAGATCCCGACCTCGATTTAACACATAAGTACCCATTGGTTGATTATCAGGTAAATACAGATGACCTTGGGTATTTCGGAAGGTTTAGCTTGGCATTACATGCAAAAACTCCATACGTATATATTTTAGACGATGATGTAATTCCTTCCGAAAATTGGCTACAAAGATGTTTGGATTTATGTATTTCTAAAAATTGTATTATATCACCAACAGGGCGAATTATCCCAACTATGGATTTTACTCCTGAGCAGCCTAAAGGTTTGAAAGAAGAATTTATTAACAAATATTTTGTAGGAGACAACAATAGTAGAATTCTTGAAAATCACTGCTATTCAGACACATATGTTGATTTTGGGTGTAATAGTTGGTTCCTTAAAACCGATTGGCTGAGCTATTTTTGGGGAGTTAAGCCATTTACAACAACGACAGGAGAAGATGTCCATCTGTCTGTTTCTTGTCTAATATTTGGGGGAATCAGAACTCTGGTGCCGAGACAAGTTAGTTCTAGTACATCAGGAAATATGAAGAAATATTATGGCTTCGACCAATTTGCTAGTTGGAAAAAGACAGACTTTATCACTGAACGCGAAGCCATTTTTAAATATTGGATTGAAAAAAAGGGATGGAACCCCATATTGTGGTAAACTTTGAAAATCAAAAACATTGCCAATAATTTAAGGACATATTATAAGAAAATGATATTTAATTTATATCTCCCACCAAATAAACAATTTCAGAGCAAGATAATGGCAAAATGAAAAACCTGAAACTATTATATGATCTATTAGTTAGAACCAATAATCCTGTAGAATGTGGGATTGCATGTATTCAAACCGTTGCCAAATATTATGGATATTTATGTTCGATTGATGAGTTAAAACATACCTCTAGAATGTCCGAATCAGGGATGACATTACTAGAACTTTCAAAAATTGCAAAAAATATTGGGTTCAGTGCAAAGGCCTACCGAACAGATTTTGAAACTATTATAGGAATTGACTCACCACTTGTTTTGAATACTATATCAAAATCTGGACAAAATGGGTATGTAGTGATGCTTGGAACGACCGAGAATGTAATCGGTAAATCAGAATACACAACTTTTGGCAATTTAGAGTGCAGCAAAAATGGCACTAACGGTGCAGCATTTTTGGCAATAAGGAATGCAG